>JAFRSF010000010.1 GCA_017427715.1 Alphaproteobacteria bacterium
TCGTTATTTCAGATGTTTCGGTGCTTTTTGCATCGCTATCATCCCCAAATCTAATGGTTGGGGAGCCGTCGGTTATAAAACAGGGATAACCCGAAAGCCGCGGAATCATACTTGACTGATTTATCAACTCCCCGACCGCCAGTGTTTTTGGCGGTTTTGTTTGTTTTTATAAAGGATTTATTAATGATAAGCAAAAATGATGTTAAAATTGAAAAGATTCTTGAATCCATAGATAATATTCGTATATCAATAAATAATTTAGACATAGATTGTGCATCTATCTTGAGAAACATAGATTTATCACTGCAAGATATTAAATGTGATTTCGGAAAAATATACAATGAATTGTGTAATATTGATAAACATTTGTTAATTGCTGCGTTGCTGATACATTCACCCAAAGAACCAGAAAAATTGCTACAGGAATATTCAAAAATAATCGATAAATTCACAGAAAAACAAACAGAAAATTATAGTACACAAATCCCCAGCAAAATCGGATTTTGTTAAATTTCATATTAACCTTGCAAATAACCATTGTATATGCCATAATAAGGATATGACAATTTTATTTATAAACTTTTACTGTTGTCGATAATATGTGTTTCTTTCGCAAACATATTGTTTGCTTTATTATTTTCGTTTCATTATCATATAAACAATGATTTAAATACAAAAAGGAAAAGAAAATGTCTTTGAAAGTTTATAATGTTATGTCCAGAACCAAAGAAGATTTTGTGCCATTGACACCAGGAGAGGTTAAAATGTATGCGTGCGGTATAACCGTATCTGCAGATGCACATATTGGACATGCGTACCAATCAGTCGTTTTTGATGTGATAACCAGATATTTGCGTTATTTGGGTTATGATGTGAAATATGTTCGTAATTATACTGATGTAGACGATAAAATTATCGCTAATGCTGCAAAAACTGGTGAAAATCCAATAGATTTTGCTGAAAAATACATGCAACAAACTGATAAGGAAATGTATATGTTGGGTAATGATAATCCAACAATTATGGCGCGCGCAACACAATGCATAGATGATATTATCAATTTTGTGCAAAAACTGATAGATAGCGGTCATGCTTATGTTTCTGAATTTGGCGATGTCTACTTCAGATTAGACAGTTTTTCGCAATATGGCAAATTGTCTCACGTTCAAATAGATAAAAACGATACAGGTGTCAGAAAAGATGTAGAACCGGGCAAACAAAATGATTTGGATTTTGCTTTGTGGAAATCTGCTAAACCTGGCGAAATTGCGTGGAAATCACCTTGGGGAATGGGGCGTCCAGGTTGGCACATCGAATGCAGTGCTATGAATTTAAAATATCTGGGCGAACAAATTGATATTCATGGTGGTGGACGTGATTTAGTGTTTCCGCACCACGAAAACGAAATCGCACAAACAGAATCTTTGACTGGTAAAACATTTGCAAAATATTGGATTCATTGCGGGTTAGTTAAAGTCAACGGGCAAAAAATGAGCAAATCTTTGAATAACGGTATTTTGTTAAAAGATGTGTTAAACAAATATGATGCAGACACAATCAGGTTTGCATTATTGCGTAATACATATTCTGCCGATATCGACATCACAGATACTTTGTTTCCAGAATCTTTGAAACATATTTATAAAATGTATTCTGTGTTTAATACCGTATCAAATATGGATTTTTCAAATACAGATAAAACCAAAACAGATACAAAAATCCAAGAAATCAAAGGCGACTTTGAAAAGTCCATGAATGATAATTTCAATACTTTGGAAGTTATCGCAGCCGCGTTTGGGTGGTTCAATTTTATAAATGCTGAATTGGCTAAAAAAACAACAGAATATGATTTGCAGGCGATTGTCGTAAAAATCAAAGAATTATTTGGGGTTTTGAACATACTACAACAAGAACCGTCTGCATATATAAACAAAGTTAAAGCAAATATTCTGACGCAAAATGGATTAACGGTTGCAGATATAGACAGTGCAATTATCGCGCGTACCAAAGCCAAATCAAACAAAGATTGGGCAACGGCAGACAAAATACGCGATAATTTGTTGAACCAAGGCATTGTTCTAAAAGACAGCGCAACCGGGACAACCTGGGATGTCAATTTATAATAAAAAATATTTAAAAAACTGCTTGAATATAGCACTTTTTGTGCTATATTAAAGTGCGTTTAAAAATGATTACAAAGGAAATATCAATGAATTACCCATATATGCCTAAATCAACAGCCCTTTGGTTGATTGAAAATACTGCTTTGACATTTGAACAAATTGGTGAGTTTTGTGGCTTGCATGAATTGGAAGTTAAAAATATCGCCGATGCGGAATCAAATAAAATGCAGGGTTTGAATCCGATTATCAATGGTCAGGTTTCTCGTGAAGATATCGAAAGATGCGAAAATGACCCAAATGCACGTTTGGTTTTACGTGAAGCCATCGTTGAAGCCCAGAAAAAACAAAACAAAAAAGGTGTTGGTTATACACCAAAATTACATCGTCAAAATCGTTTAGGCGGCATTTTATGGATTTTGAAAAATTATCCAGAATTATCCGATGGTCAGGTTGCTCGTCTTATGCGCAGCACCAATCCAACAGTTAAATCTATTCGCGAAAAAACACATAAATCTTATTCTGTTATTCAGATTCAAAGTCCTATTGTTTTGGGGTTGGTATCTGAATCTGCATTGCATGAAGCAATTGCCAAGGCACAAAAATCACACAAATAAGTTTTTTATGTTTTACAAATAAATCAAAGGTTTTTTCATGGCTAAAAAACTAGATGAAGCAACAAAATTATTGATAGATTCTTTACCAGAAAATCTAAAAGAATTGGCGTTATCTGCTGGTGAAACGGGGTATTTGTCTCAAATGGATTTTAATGCCGCGATTGAATCAGACGAAGTGCCAGAAGAAGAACAGGGTGAAGTGCTTGATTTTTTTAAGCAAGATTTGGGTTTGGAAATCTTGGAAACTGAAAATAATCGTTTTTCACGTGATATGGAAAAATACTATGAAGACGATGATGACGATTATAATCATGATAAAACACGCGATTTATTAAATGCAGATGCTGAACAGGTTGATGTTAATGATGAAGATTATGAACATTATGCTAAACAATTGGAACGCAGTTCTGTGGGTAATTTGGTTTTAGGCGTTCAAGATTCTGTTCAATCTTATCTGAAACAAATCGGGACAGTTCAATTATTGACTGCTTCGGGTGAAATTGCCATCGCACAACGTATAGAGGCCGCATCTAGATTGATGGTTTATGGTTTGTGTGAAAGTCCTATGACAATCCAAGCGATGTTGAATTGGTATCAACAATTATTGGATGGCGAAATTCGTTTGCGTCATATTGTAAACCTAGAAGTTATGTATTCCAGTGAATCCGAACAAAAATCTTTGGCTGCATTGGCGGATACCTTGAAATCTAAAGGGGTAGAGCGTGTTGATGATTTAGATGATGAAGATTTAGATGACCTAGAAGAATCTGTCACATCTGATGACGAAGACGAAACAGAAGATGATTTAGAAGACGAAGATGGCAAAAAAGAGGATGCACAGCGTGGCTCGTCCGGGGTACCAATTCCAGTAATGGAAGATGCTTTGATGCCGATGATTACAGATTTATTCACGAAAATTAAACGTATATTTACCAGTATGCAAAAATTACAGTCAAAACGTCTGGATAATTTATTAACATCTTCAAAACCTGATGAAATATTGGAAAAAAAGTATACCAAGGCACGTTTGGAATTGTTTGAATATGTCGGAAAAATTCGTTTGAACGATGATAGAATTGCTGAAATCATGGAAAAATTGACACAACGGGATCAATTATTGATGGGATTAGAAGGTAAAATGTTGCGGTTAGCTTTGGCTTGCAAAATCAAACGCGAAGATTTTTTGGCCGAATATACAGGTAATGAATTAAATCGCAACTGGATTAAAAAATTAGCAAAAAATAAAAGTACCGCATGGCAAACTTTTGCAAAAAAACACGAAGCAGATGTATTAAAAATTCAAGAAGATATAAATGCGATTGCTCAAGAAACTGGTCAGCCGACCGCTGAGTACAAAAAAGTTGTTGAATTGGTGCGGCGTGGACAAAGCGAAGCAGCACGTGCCAAACGTGAAATGATAGAAGCCAATCTACGTTTAGTTATTAAATTTGCCAAGAAATCTAGTAATCGTGGTCTAGGATTGGACTTTTCTGATTTGGTTCAAGATGGCAATATCGGTTTAATGAAAGCAGTTGACAAGTTTGATTATCGTTTGGGAAACAAGTTTTCTACCTATGCAACAAACTGGATTCAACAGGGTATTTCACGCAGTATTGCTGACCAAGCACGTACAATCCGAATACCTGTGCATATGATTGATAATATTCACAAGATTCAGCGTGCATCACGTCAATTTATGCATAAATACGGTCGTCAGCCAACGGCGGAAGAATTATCAAAGATAATTTATTTGCCTGTGGATAAGATTCACAAAGCAATGAAATCAAATCTGAAACCTATATCTTTGGAAGCACCGGTTGGTACAGAAGATGATAGTTCTAGAATAGAAATTATTGCAGACGAAACAGCAAAGAATCCGTTTACATCTGCAGCCCAGAAAAACTTGCGTAAAATTGTGACACAGATTTTATCTGAACTTGATCCAAAAGAAGAAACTGTCTTGCGTCAGCGTTTTGGAATGAGTACTAACAAAACCAGCACACTTGAAGAAGTGGGTGAATATATTGGTGTGACACGTGAACGTATACGTCAGATTGAACAAAAGGCGTTAAATAAATTAAAACACCCCACACGTGCAAGAAAATTACGCAGTTTCTTGGAAGATTAAGCAAAACCCGCTTTGGCGGGTTTTTATGCAAAAACAAAAAGGCAAAAATATGAAAAATGTAATATTGTTTTGTACAGGGGTATCTGGATCCGGAAAAAGTCATTTTATTCAACATTATTTATCCCCAGACGCTTTTCATAATTTAAAATCTGCTACAACACGTGAAAAACGCAACGGCGAACAAGATGGGTGCGAATATTATTTTCGCAATGAAGAATATTTTGATACTGAAAAATTTGTAACTAAATTATGGGTAAATGAAAAACTATGGAAACCTGGGGATAAAAAATGGATGTACGGTGTACCAGAATTTGAAGTGTGGGACAATCTGGGTTATAATTTTACATATGATGTCATAGAACCTAAATATATTCGTCAAATGATGGACTGGTTTAAAAACAATCGGTTAACTTATTTTTATGATTTTAAAATTTTATGGTTTCAACCAAATCAAAACGCGTCAAAAATTATTGAATCACGACAAAATATGCCTAATGATGCATTGGTTCGCAAAATCAACACATGTACATTTAAAGATTTTACCCAGGTGCATTTATCACCAGATTTTCAAGTAATCAATTCCGAAGAAAAACAAAGAATAGACCAAGGGTTGCTAAATACAATTCACGAATTCAACAAAATGAAAATAAAATAACACCGATTTAGGTGTTATTTTATTAGTCCTTTATATTTATAAACTTTTCTTGATAGCAGTATATATTGTTCCTAAATCAGATTTTAATACGGCATTTTTAACTTTTGTTGCATCGTTTGTTTGTTCTGCGCCATCCAATATTTTTTCGAAATTGCGCATAAATTGTGCGGCCTGAGATTGAAATACATTGTCAGATTTTAACAATTCGTGTATTTGTTTTTTATCTGTGGCTGCAAACATTTTTACTAACCATTTAGCAAATATTTTGTTGTCACCATCATTATACTTTTTCCAAACAACATTTGGAATATCTGCCCCCACGGCACGTGTTAAATCAACAGATTGTTCATAAAGTTTATTGAATATTGTGTCAACTGTTCCCAAGAAATCTTTGGTGCTAAGTGGTTTAGTAACAGCAACAGGTGCAACCTTTATGGCATCCATTGGTGCAGCTGCACGTGCAACCATCATTTGTTTATGTAAACTTTGCATTGCTTCTACTGCCTTTGCATAATCAGACATTAAATCAATCATTTCTTGACGCGATTGACCGGCTAAATCGCCTAATTGTACAGAAGATTGGTTTATATCAGTCAATGATTCATTGATGGTTGTTCGCATAGTGTTAATTTTATCAACCAAATCATTAACGATTGTATTTAAATTATCGCTAATATCTTTTGAACCTTGTGATAAATCTGGCAGTGCTTTGTAATATCTTTCAATCAATTCAGACAAAGGTTTTAATTGTTCTGTAGTATCTTTAGACAGTTGAATTAAACTTTCAGATTGACCAGATAATTGAGTATGTGCTTTGTTCATTTCTATCAAGGTCTCTCGAACACCAACCCCCATATTTTTTACAGAATCAGCAAATTCTGTTGCAGCAACTTTTGTGCTTTCTAGTGTAGTATTTGCAACACCAGATACTTCTTGTAATTCTTTGACTACACTGGTTGAAAAATCGTGTATTTCACTGTTAAACCTGTTTGTTAATCCAGATAACTCTGTTGAAATACCACTGACTGATAATTTAGTTGTATTAGTAGAATTATTTAGTGCTTCTATGACGGATTCCAATTTGCGAATTTGTTTATCTATAGATGATTCAGACAATCTGACCCTTGCACCAACTACATTAGCAGTTTCTGTCATAGTATTTACTTGTTTGACCAATTCTTTGTCGGCACGTTTACTGAATTCCGTCATTTTGGTCAAATAATCACTTAACAATTTATCGTTTTTATGCATAGTTTCATCATATTCAGTTGATGCATTTTTAACATTTGTAAAACCATCTGTAACACTGACACCAAGATTCGTCAGTTGTTGTTGCAGGTTTTCAGCAGATTTGGTCAATGCATCCATATTTTCAGTGTTGGTATTAAACGAAGATTGTAATTTATCCGATATTTGCTGTTCTATGTCAATGCATTGTGTTATTTGTTCTTGGATTTTTAATGCGTTATCTGATGTGCTGGTTGTGGTATTTTGTATTTTATTTAATAATTCATCAACGCCAGCAGAAAATTGGTCTGTGGTATGATGAATCTCTACCCATCCAGACGAAGAAACAATGTTCTGTAAATCATTAATGGTGTTTTCTAATCGTTGAGCCATATTAGCAATCTTTTTAGTTGCTTCATCGGCTAATCCGACTAAATTGTTCGTTTCTGTAGATAATTGTGTTTTTATTTGTTCTGAACGTTCTATTTGATTACGCAAGGTATCTGACATATTTTTAAAATTGGTATCTATCTTGCTGATTTCATCTTTAAATAAAACATCTAATATCCGAACGGCGGATTGTAATTTTGTTTGTTCTGGATGTGTTATGATTTCTAACAAAGAGTGCATAACACGTTGAGATTTGCGCGAAATAAAAAATAAACAAATTAAAGTAATGAACAACAATCCACCCAATAGGCATGATACAATTAACAATGTTTGATTCATAATTCCTTCCCTTGTGTTAAAAAATATCGTTCTTGCAGTTACTGAAAATATATACTAAAATATTTTCAATAAAGCAAGGTTATAAATGTCCAAACAAAGATTTTTTTCAGAAACGCAAAACACAGCAGCGAATCCTGCAGAAAATATTTGGGTCCAAGCCAACGCCGGAACGGGAAAAACTACAGTTTTAATTCGCCGATTGTTACGCATTTTGTTTCGTAATGGATATTATAATGGTGATACACCACCCGGAATATTATGTTTAACATATACAAACACGGCCGCAGGCGAAATGCGTAATCGGATTTTGGCGCAATTGCGGGAATGGTCCAGTGCAAATGATAAAGATTTAACAGATTTGTTGGATGGGATTCCTGAACATCAAGAAATAACAGAACAAGATTTATCGTATGCTCGCAAAGTATTTTTTATGTATATAGATAATCCAAATGTTTTAAAAATAAAAACTATACACAGTTTTTGTGAAGAAATATTACATCGTTTTCCATTAGAAGCAGGTATCAGCCCATCATGGTCTTTAATTTCCGGTGCAACCCAGTCAGTTTTATTACAAAATGCTTTTGATAAAATGATTCAAAACTCTTTTACAAACATTGGTAATTCACAACGAATTATAGATGCTTTCTATCGTGTAATAAATATTAAATCAGAACATTTTTTATCGACATTGCGGGAATTATTGGTTGGACATTATAAATCTTTCTTTCAGGTTGATAATACAGAATCTTATCGTGATTATTTTATTAAAAAAACAAAAGAAATATTATGCATAGAAAAATGTCCAAATATGTCGGTTGACCCTGTGAAATTACAAAATATTATAAAATATATGGAAAACATTGAAAAAGACACGAAAAAGCCGGCAGAATACATACGAAAAATTATCACAAATACAAAACAGTATATTGATAAAACTATAGATTTTTCAAAATACAAAAATTGCTATTTAACTAAAGATAATATGATAATAAAACTGATTTTGAAACATGAAAAATTACTAGATGAAGCACAACGTGTTTACGATATACAACAACATCTTTTGAATCTAGAAACTTTTCAAAATACACTGGCATTATTTGATTTGTCACTTGGTTTTGCGGATACTTATCGTGCAATAAAACAAGAACATAACTACCTTGATTTTGAGGATTTGATTTTATACACGCAAAAATTGTTTATGAAACCTGATGTTATGGGGTGGGTATTGTCGCAATTGGATGTATCTTTGGGACATATATTGGTTGATGAAGCGCAAGATACCAGCCCGCAACAATGGAATATTTTGCGTATGCTGGCGGGTGATTTTTTTACAGATGGAGAAATTAAAAATAACCGGTCTATATTTGTCGTGGGTGACACAAAACAATCTATTTATGGATTTCAAAATGCGGACCCTGTGGCATTTGCATCCAGTCGAGATGCCATAGCAGAACAAATAAAACAAAATTATCGAACAATTCGCGAAGTTGCACTAGAACAAAGTTTTCGTTCTGTGGAACCGGTGTTAAATACAGTAGATTACTTTTTTGATAATCCAGAAATCATTAAAGCAACCGGTTTTCATAATAATAAACATTCTTGTTTCCGTCATGGCGAACAAGGTTTTGTGGAAATGCACAATTTGTTTAAAACCGATTTAACTGGTGATGATAAAAATAAACAATATACAGGTGTAATTGCTGATAAAATAGAATCATTAATCAACAATGAACATATAGCGCCCAAAGATATTTTAGTATTAGTGCAAAAACGTAGTTCTTTTGTAGAACCATTATCGTTAGCGTTGAAGAAAAAAGGTATTGATATAGCAGGTAATGATAGAGTTAAGTTGCCTGACTTTCCGGCTATTAAAGATATGTTACATATGGTTCGGTTTTGTATAGATACTAAAAATGATTACAGTTTATGTTGTGTATTAAAAAGTCCAATTTATAGATTGAAAGAAGTAGATATTTTTAATTTGTGTACTATTAAAAACAAATTAATTACTCAAGAAAAACAGACAAGCATCTTTGATGTTTTGCGTGACGTTTATCCAGATATTTATAACGATTTAATTGATATTATAAATCAATCTAAGATATTGGCACCGTATTCATTTTTTACATATCTGTTAAATAAAAATAATAACAGGGAACGAATAATTGCAGCACTAGGAAGTCATGTTATTGACCCGCTGGAAGAGTTTTTGACTATGTGTTTAGCGTACGAACGTACACAACCTGGGACACTGTACAATTTTATCAAATGGTTTATTACGGGTGACAGCGAAATTAAACGTGATATGGATGCGTCTCAGGGTGTTAGAATTATGACTGTTCATGGCAGCAAAGGGCTTGATTCGCCAGTAGTGTTTTTAATAGACACAGTGTATGTTCCTAAATCAGAAATCATGTTAAACTTGAATTATATGCATGATAGATCAGAATATGATTTGTGGTTATGGAAAACCACAAATTCAGACATAATACAATCAATTGCTAATAAAAACAGGCAAGATGATATTGCCGAATATTACAGGTTGCTTTATGTAGCAATGACACGAACCAAAGATCGATTGTATATATATGGTTGCGATATGGCACAGGTACCAGAATTATCTTGGCATACACAATTATGGAATGTATTATCGACCATCAAAGATGCAAAAATAGACGACACAACAATCAGGATTACAAATGACACAAAGTTTGAATGATTTTTTATCTGACATAGAACGCAAAAAACATGCTACCAAACAAGGTTTAGATATGCACATGCTATTACAAAATATTGTAATTGATGACATGGGTAACAATCGTGGTAACACAGATATAATATCTATTATAAAGCAAAAATCCGATTTAAAACCGTATTTTGTTCCTGATGCTAAAACAGAAGTGCCAATTGCTGGCATTATAAACGGTGTTTTTATCAGTAGACGCATAGATCGTTTAATAATAGATAATCAAACCAAAACCATAGCATTTTTAGATTATAAAACTGATACAGATAAAACTACTTTTTATGACAAATACAAAAAACAATTAAATGAATACGCACAATTGTTGCGTTCTGTGTATCAAGGATACAAAATATCTGGTTTTATTTTATGGATACACGATTGGGAATTAGAAAAAATGGTCAGTTTATAAAATATCTTGAACAGGGCCAACTTTTTTGGGTATAATCCTAGCATGTTGAATAATCTGTATATTTCTAACATAGTTTTGATAGAAAAACTGAATCTGCAATTCGGTAATGGTTTAAATATTATGACAGGTGAAACTGGGGCGGGTAAAAGTATTTTATTGGATGCGTTGGCTTTGGCGTTGGGTGCGCGTTCTGATACGGGTTTAATTCGTTCTGGTTGTGATATGGCATCTGTGATTGCAACATTTGATGGTATAAATGATAATGTCGGAAAGATTCTGAACGAAAACGGTATTGAATATGACGATGAATTGATTTTGCGCAGAACACTGCAATCAGATGGTAAAAGCAGGGCATGGATTAACGATATACCGGTATCAATCAAGATTTTAAAACAAATTGGTGATGAATTGGTTGAAATTCATGGTCAATTTGAAAATCATTCTTTGTTGGATGCAACAACACATTTAACGGCCTTGGATGAATATGCTGCTGCAAACAATCAAGAATACGTGTCATTATTAAATGAAATGCGTTCTGCGTATGTTGATATGCACAATGCAGAAAAACGACTAAAAGAACTACAAGATTTATTGGATAAATCTGAATCTGAACGTGATTTTTTGAAACATAATGTTGCTGAATTGCGTACGTTAAATGTCCAGGTTGGTGAAGAAGATGAATTAGCAACCAAACGTACAATGATGATGGACGCTGAAAAAAACGCAGCCATATTGACGGATGCAGTTGAAATGTTAAGAAACAATAGTCAATCATTAGATGAACAGATTTGTTCTGTGGCACATATTTTGGAACGTATTAAAACTGAACCTAACCCTTATACTGATTGCATAGATAAATTGTACGATGCAGCATCTATGGTGGCAGAAGTTTCCGAACAAATAAAACCAGAATCAGCAGACATAGACACACTTGATTCAGTAGAAGAACGTTTGTTTGCAATTCGTGCGGCTGCACGTAAGCACAGGGTGATAGCAGACGAATTACCAAATAAATTAACGCAAATGTTAGAACAATTAAATGCGATTGATAATTCGGATGCTGAATTAAAGAAATGTAAAAATAAATTGTCCGAATTGTCAAAAGTATTTAACGATTATGCAAATAAAATAACAGATTTGCGTAAAAATGCTGCAGAATCTTTGAGAACACAAATATTGGCTGAATTACCAGATTTAAAACTGGGTTCTGCTGACTTTATAGTTGATATTACAAAGTGCGAACCGTCTGTAAACGGTATAGACAATGTTGTATTTATGATAAAAACAAATCCTGGAACTCCATTCGCACCGCTGCATAAAATCGCATCTGGGGGTGAATTATCGCGTTTAATGTTGGCATTGCGTGTAGTTTTGAATAACACAAACAATCAAAAAACATTTGTGTTTGATGAATTAGATACAGGAATAAGTGGTGCAACAGCCAGTGCAGTCGGTAAAAGATTGGATAAGTTGTCCAAAAATGAACAATTGTTGGTTATAACCCATTCTGCCCAGGTTGCAGGTTTTGCAGATAAACATTTCAAAATATCAAAAAACAGCAACGATAATGCAACATTCACAAACGTTGTTGAAATTACTGGTGATGACAGGGTGAATGAAATTGCCAGAATAATCAGCGGCGCTCAAATAACACCAGAATCAATCGCAACTGCAAAGACCTTGATAAAACAATAATTATATTAAGGAATCATCACTTTTACCGAGATAAATCTTTTGTTTTTGGATTTATTTTTTTTATAAATTCACATTTATATTGTTGTGGTTCTAACCTTTTGTATATATAATTATTAGGTAAGAAATTGCAATCGTATTTGGTTTTGTATGGCAAATATATTGTTTCTAATACTTTGTTTTCAAACATAAAATCCCAACCAATTGTCTTAACATTTGGCAGGCATATTGTTTTTAACCTTTTATTATGCCACAAAAAATTATCACCAATTTCTTCAAGTTTAGGCAAATGTATTGATTCTAATATTTCGTTATAACGTAAAAAATTATTACCAATGTGTGTTACATCTAGCAAGTTTATTGATTTTAACCTTTCGTTACTATATAGAAAATCATCACCAATTGTTTTAACTTTTGGCATATTTATTGTTTCTAGTATTTCGTTATGCCATAGGAAAGCACGACCAATGCTTTCAGCATTAGGTAGATTTATTGATCTTAATGTAGTATTATATTCTAGAAAATTATCAGGAATTTCTGTGACGCTTGGTAAATCCAATTCTATGATTTGACCTTTGTTATTTGTCACAATGCGGTCACCACTTGATGTTTGTAGTATTATTTTCTGTGTAGTTTTATCAACGGTCTTTGTAATTTGTTTGCCATTAAATACCTTTGCAAACAATGTACATGTCGCGTCATTTTCCAGGGGTGTTGTTATTGTTTTGTCTTTATCATTATAAATCATGTGTTCTATCATGATTTCACGATCTGTTTTTAATTTGGTGATTGCACCATTTTTAACATAGTATTTTGGACCAAACAAAATACCACCTTGTTCAAAACCATAATATACCAATTGGTCATGAACATTCGTATAGTTTTCAGGCGGTTCAATATCAGAAACATTAAAATCTACATCAAAATATCTTTGTAATGAATTTGTTAGTCCAAGAATTATATTGTCTGGATTGTTATAAAATGTTGAATCTGGATTTTTGACAGTATGGTTATAACGATTTTTAATAGATATAAAACCGCCAGATTTGGCAATCTGTATTGATATAACTGATGTTCCGTATTTGTCTTCGCGTTTTGGATTTGCGGACGGTTTTATTTTATCTGCTCCGCGTTTTATCGCGTGAATTATATAAAAGTTTATATGACGAAAGGAATCTTTAAATGTACAAAGTTGTTCATTTGGTCTGAAATATTTTTTAATAGAGTTCTTTTGTTCTTCTGTTTTTACAACGAAAGCATCATAGCCGGCTTCGCTTAATAATTCCAACGGGGTTTTATTTGTTTTGTATTTAGATACAGATATTGTTTTATATTTAGACCGAACAACGAGTATCAAATCGTTTAAATCTTCAAGGTTTGCAAATTCCAATATATGTTCAATATTTGGTACATCTAATAAATCTGCATCACGCAGTTTTCTGGCAAATCTTTCACCACGATGTTCTTTGATTTTCTTATAAACTTTATCTGTATCTATTTCTGGCATGGTATATTAATCACGTTCTTTTTGAAAAGTTTCAAACAGTTTCCAATGCACATGTTTTCTTGGACATAAACCTTGTTTTATATTATATGCACAATCACTAATGTTTTTTGTAGTACATTTAAATTGTTTTTGTTCTTTTCTAGTTACAAAAATAAATACTTCTGCTTTTTCAATAACTTCTTGTTTATCCGTTGATTTTTCAATATTCATAGTGAAAGAAAAATCTATAGTTGAGAAACATGATGTTTTAACAAAATCTTTTGTTGTTAAATCATCCATATATTTTCTTAATTCTTCAATTGTAAAATCTTTAATACCCAATAAATATGTACGAGAATAGGGAAAATTCCAAACCATTCTAGCATTATCCATGAATATTAAACTAACCTTTGTTGATATTACAGAATCTTTCATACTTGTATTTCCTTGGTATTATATTATTGCTAGTATTGTAAGACAAAAATATAAAATGTCAAGTTGTATTAGTAAAACATAATAACAGTGTGTAATTTAGCGAAAAATCAATAAAATTATAGTGTCACAGTATCATCTGCAAATTCAATACTGACGGGTTTTTTATTATCGCTGGCACGCGATATAATTGCACCAGATTCATCACGAACAATCGCATAACCACGCTGTAAAACATTTTTATAACTTAATGATTTCAGCATTTGTTCAGTATGCACAATTGATTGGCTTAATGTTTTGAATCTGTTTTCCAGAATTATCGGAAAACGTGCCATTAAATCGATTTTCTGACGTGCATTTTGCATTTTATTATTGATAATTAGCCCCATAGTTTTACCCACATCGTCCAATCGCTGTGATTGTTCCATTAAAACTTGCTTTGGGCTTTTTATGTTTACGTTTGCGATTTGTTGTTTCAGATTGATTAAACGTGTTGTAAAACTGGCCGACAAGCGGTGTGCCAAATTGTCTAGTTCTTGAATCAATGAAATCTTGGTTGGGACAACCATTTCGGCCGCACCAGTTGGGGTAGGTGCGCGCACATCAGCAGCAAAATCAATCAGCATCCAATCTGGTTCATGTCCGACACCTGAAATCAGCGGTATATGGCTGGCTGCTGCGGCACGTACAACAATTTCTTCGGAAAAAGGTAGCAAATCTTCCAATGCACCGCCACCACGTGCAACGATAATAACATCTACATTATTCATACGATTGAAATATTCAATACCCGCTGCAACTTCAGCAGCAGCGCTTGTTCCCTGAACTGTGGCTGGATATAATAAAACACGCACTGGAAATCTTTCACGTAACCGATTTTGAATATCTTGAAAAGCAGCACCGGTTGGACTGGTAACCACACCGATTGTTTGTGGAAAACGCGGAAGTGTTTTTTTTCGTGCAGAATCAAATAAACCCTCTTTGGCAAGTTTTTGTTTGCGTTCTTCCAACATTTTCAGAATTGCGCCAACGCCCGCCATTTCGATAGAATTGATTATAATTTGATAATTACTGCGGGCGGGATAAGTCGTAAAACGTCCGGTAACGATGACTTCCATACCATCTTCCAATTTGAAATTTACAGGTGTTCCACGCCAAATAATTGCATTTATTGCGGCATTTGTATCTTTGATTGTCATATACATATGACCAGACGAAGCCAATGTAATTTGGGATAATTCACCACGAATTCTGATTTCTGGGAAAGCGGTTTCAACCATGTTTTTCAACAATGCAGACGCGTCAGATACTGAAAAAATCATATCTGGTTTTACAAATGGCTCCGGTTTTGGTAACACTGTTCTTTCCTTTGCTTTGTAAATATCAATTATAATTCAGTCAATGGCCAACGGGGGCGGGGTGCAATTGGTTCTGTGACAATTTTGCCAATTTTGTAATTTTCTAATCCAGCCCATGCAATCATTGCACCGTTATCTGTGCATAAACTCATCGGTGGGGCAGCAAACAACATGTTTGATTGTTTTGCCAATTCTTCCATAGCAGCGCGTATAGCGCTGTTTTTTGCAACACCACCTGCAACAACCATTGTTTTTGGATTTGCATTCTTTACGCGTTCATCTTTTAATGCGTTGTGCAACCTATTGGTTATACAATCGACAACAGATAATTGAAAAGACGCGCAAAAATCATTTATAAATTGTTCATCTATATTTGATTCAGGTGTTTTATCTAGTAACATACGTGCCGCCGTTTTAATACCAGAAAACGAAAAATCGCAACCTGGTTTATCACATAATGGTCTTGGAAAATGAAAACGTTTTGCGTTGCCCAGTTTGGCACGATTATCAACAACTGGGCCACCAGGATAACCCAGATTTAGCATTTTTGCGATTTTATCAAATGCTTCACCAGCACTATCGTCAAGGGTTTGCCCAATCAATTCATATTTACCAACATTGTGTACCAGCAATATCTGGCAATGTCCACCAGATGCCAACATCAACAAATATGGGAATTCAACATTGATATTTGTTTTAGAATCACTAGCAGAAGCTGCACATAAACGTGGAACCAATGCATGTCCTTCCAAATGATTAACAGCAATCAATGGTTTGTTCGTTGCGTTTGCTATACCTGTCGCAGCCAACCAACCAACCAATACACCTCCAATTAATCCAGGTCCAGCAGTTGCAGCAATAACATTAATATCATCAATAGTTTTTTTTGCATGTTTTAGTGTTAATAGTATAACTTCGTCAACCGCCAATATATGTGCGCGCGCAGCCAATTCAGGGACAACACCACCATATTTTTGGTGTTCTGGAATTTGTGAATAAATGATATGTGCTAAAATATTTTTGTCGGAATCAACAATTGCGGCACTGGTTTCATCACATGAAGATTCAATACCTAAACATAATACAGGTTTATTGTTCCCGGTATGTTTGATTTCCAATGAACCGCCCATATTCATACGAATAATGTTATCTGTTGCCATTTTTTATCACCAATTTTGTCACTTATTCTTGTTCGTTTAATACACTGTTTAATTTTATGCCATTATAACACAAAGATACAGCACTTTGAATAATCATATTATTAGATTCAGGTAAATCAGCGATTTTATTCATGCAGGCCATAAATAAATCATCATATTCAAAATCTGGAACAATTCGCCGCACAGTTGTTAATCGTTGTGCATCAGTCAAAGAACTCCATTTTTTCATATTAGAGTTTTCAAAACTGTGTGAATGTTTCACAAAAAAAGTTAATGCGATAAATAAAATCATCAGCACAGATGCCACAGATATTTTTATAAAATTTTTTATTTTTTGTATTTTGTTTTTCTTACTCATATCTTACTCGCACTTTTCAAGCCAAACATCGTATGTATCATCTTGTAACGGGTTTTGACCAGGTTCATTACGGTTCATCCAGCCACTAAATATGCGTTCATCTGCTTTGGTATATATTTCCAAAAATACGAAAAAGTTTTCGGCATCAAAAGGATCTGATTTTTTGCAATTTTGAACTTTGATATTCAAACTATCATGTTTTATATTTGAACCGACTTTGATATGTAAAAGTTTGGTTTTCCCAGCGGCTTTGTCCATGACACGTAAAACCGCGGCATCTTGTTCAATATATGCAAAAGCAGATATGGATACAAACAAGAAAAGGGGTATAACAACAAAACATAATTTTCTCAATATGTTCATATTATACCCCTTTGATTAATAAAAATTATTTATCTTCAGATTTTGCTGTATTAGCAGACAAATCTTCGACAATACGAGCTTTTTTGCCAGACAACCTACGCAAAAAGAACAATTTCGAACGGCGAACTTTACCTGTACGAACTTTTTCTATTTTTTCGATTGCTGGTGTGTATAATGGGAACTTGCGTTCTACACCAACGCCATAAGATTCACGACGTACAGTGAAAGAAGCATTATTTCCGTTTCCGCCATCGCGTGCGATAACGACACCTTCAAATATTTGAATACGGAATTTGTCACCATCTTTAATTTTTACATGAACTTTGACAGTATCACCGGCCTTGAAAGCAGGAATGTTCTTGTTGCCTTTTAATTTGGCAATTTGGTCTTGTTCAATTTTTTTAATAATGCTCATCTTAGTTTTCCTTTATTAAATCCGGACGACGTTCTGTTGTTATTTCGTCCGATTGTTGTTTCCGCCACCGTTCGATATTGCCATGGTGACCGGACAGCAGGACTTCTGGGACTTTGTGTCCACGCCATACTGACGGACGGGTATATAATGGCCATTCAAGCCCGCCGATTTCAAAACTTTCATTTTCGGTGGTTTCAACACCACCACCAACAACATTATCCATCAAGCGAACCATGCTGTCAATAAAAACTTGTGCTGCAATTTCACCTCCAGACAACACATAATCACCGATAGATATTTCTTCCATGCTGTATTCATCAATTACCCGTTGGTCGATACCTTCATATCTGCCACAGAGCAGGGTGATTATATCATGTTTTAAATATTTATGTACCATTTTTTGATTCAAAACTTTACCACGTGGCGAAAAATATATAATTTTTCCTTTGGTTTTAATAGAATCCACAGCATCACCCAAGACATCTGGACGCATAACCATGCCAGCACCACCGCCAAATTGTTCATCATCTACACTGCCATAATTATTAACAGCAAAATCGCGAATATTTATTGTGCTGTATGACCATATTCCATTATTCAAAGCACGACCAACCACACCACCAGACAAAGTGCCTGGAAACATTTCTGGAAAAATAGTCAAAATATTAAAGTGCATTTTATCTACTTTTTTGTCTTCTTTTTTTGCAACGGGCGCAATCTCTTAGAAATTGCCTGCGCAGAGATGTTTACCGTATTGAAAATCTTTGAGTATATCGCCAGCAACAACAATTGTGCCATCCGGCAATGTCTCATATATAAGCCAAGGAAATGCTTTTTTAGTCCTATCTGGGCCAAACATTTACGACGTTCCGAACATTTGAAAGACAAAGTGTATGTGTAAATGCTTGTGTCTGTGGTATAAGTCATTTGTAAATCCTATTTTACTGTTATAACTTTACGTTTTGTATCAACAGAAGCACCGATAAAAGACACCATTTCACCATTATCTAATTCAATTATATCGCCACCACCAAAATTATAAAAACCTGTGATAATGCCGATATTTTTATTGTCCCTGATAACAGAAAAACCAATCAAATCACATTGATAAAATTCATCGGATTTCAGAGCAGGTAAATCAGAACGCAAAATAAACAATTCTGTGCCACGCAATGTTTCTGCGCTATTACGGTCGAAAATATTATCAACCCTTGCAATAATCACATCTGATTTTGGGTTTAACACACGAACAAAATGAAACTGTTCTGGTGTAAATCTGTCTGACAGAACACGAAAATGTTGAAAATCCATTGGTGTTTGTGAAAAAGTTTGTACACGAAATTCACCCCGTAAACCCTGTGGGGCAACGATTTTTCCGACCAAGATTTTCTCATTTGTGTTCATGTCAGATTTATTGAGCGCAAAATATTATTATTCAGCAACGGCTTCTGCTGCTGGTTCTGCAACAGGTGTTTCTTCTGCAACTGGTTCAGCAGGTACTTCAGCGGCGGCCTTGGCAGCTGCTTCTGCTGCGGCCTTTTCTTCTGCAATCTTTGCCAGTTTGTCTGCTTTGTCTTTCGCCTTCATTTGAGTTTTTTCAGAAGGTTGATTTTTCTTTGTTTGTTTTGGAATTGGTTTTGCAGATACCAAACCTGCGTTTACCAAAAACTTGTAAACACGATCAGATGGTTTTGCACCTTTGCCCATCCAAGATTTAATTTTTTCAATATCTAAAATGACACGTTTTTCATCGTTTTTGTCCAACATAGGATTATATTTACCAACTGTTTCCAAAATTGAACCAGAATTACGCGCATTGCGAGAATCTGTCACAACTACATGATAATAAGGACGTTTTTTTGCACCATAACGTGCTAATCTGATAACTGTTGCCATATTATTTTGCTCCTTAGTTTTTTTTATTTTAAGTTATCTGTTTTTATCACCAAAAACTGTACACAAAAACTGACATCAAAAGTGAAAACTCACCGGATGATGTTCCTTGCGTTACCACGCACAGGGTGTTTAGTAATGGCAATCTTTGGGATTTGCAGAGCAATTATGCATTAAAAAATCAAGAAAGTCAAATAAATGTTATGTTTTTGTCTGGACATTTTAATTATAAAAATATAAAATCAAAACCGTTGCGGGTGTGGTATAATGGTAGCACGAAAGCTTCCCAAGCTTTAGACGAGGGTTCGATTCCCTTCGCCCGCACCAAAAAGATTTTCATAATGATAGTGGAACAAATTATTTCTGAATAAAAGATATGGAGTTTTATAATGGCTAACACCGTATTAAATTCTATTAAAACTAGACGAAGTGTTCGTAAATACAAACCAGATATAGTTGAACAAGAAAAAATAAATCAAATCATTGAAGCGGGGCTTTATGCTGCTAGTGGAATGAATCATCAAGAAACTAAAATTATTGCGATTACTAATAAAGAATTGCGTGATAAACTTTCCAAAGAAAAAGCAAAATTTGATGGGTTGTATGATGGCGCTGACCCATTTTATGGCGCGCCTGTGGTATTGGTTGTTATTGCCAACAAAGATTATGCTGATTATGTATATGACGGCTCGTTAGTAATGGGAAACTTGATGCTGGCAGCGCATGCTGTTGGTGTTGGTAGCTGTTGGATTTGTCGTGCAAAAGAAACTTTTGAAAAACCAGAATATCAAGATTTCCTAAAATCTTTGGGTATTACAGGAAATTGGGAGGGCATTGGTTATTGTATCTTGGGTTATCCAGATAATAATCCAACCCCAGATATTCCACGCAAACCCAATCGTGTATACTATATTGATTAAAAACCATTAATCACACAAATAAAAAACGCCATTTTGACGTTTTTTATTGTCGTAATTTGTTGTTCGCATATAATTGATATTGCAACAATTCTAGCATAGTAGTTGTTTTATTCAATTGTTCTTTCCATTTAGATACCATATCAACACAATCAGCACGCAAACACAAATACGAAAAACTATATTTATATCTGGTCTTTATAATATCAGGATATACATCTTTATGCTTTTGCAATATATTTAATATCGTTGCTGGTGACATATTTAATATACAACACAATTCTTTTGCATTTAACCATTGTTCTGTTTTTGCATTATCACAAACAAAACCAGTTGCAGCACAAAATTGTGGTAAATATTTTTTATTTAAACACAATACCTGTTTTCCAGATTTGGTTATTTTGTATTGAAGCCAATCAGGATGTGTTTTGCTTTGTATTTCAAACATAAACACAAGTGAATCCATTTGTGTATTTTCATCAAAATCTTTTAAATATAATCTACATTCATATGGAACTAACCAATTAGGTGTTTTTGTCATTGATTCACACATTTTCAATTTTGCAATATGGCAAAACTCCGCCACATGGTCGCGATGTAAACACAAACAAGATAATTGATAACTTATTTTTGTTTTTATCCATTCTGGCATTTGATTTTGATATTCTTTCAGTAAACAATTCATTTGTGGGGGTGTTATGCCGTGAACCAAAGTACATAATTGTGTTGGTGTTATCCAATCTTCTGTTCGTTTGTCTTTACACTTAATTTTAAAACCGTACGTATTTGCAAACAATTCAAGATAATCAGGATTTAAACCAAATCTTTCTTGTGAATATTTACAAACCATATTAGAATAGGGCGGATTTGTATGTAAATCACGCAATGCATTTGTTATACTTTTTGAAAAACCTTCTGGTATTTGACGTGTTAAGTAACGTTGTGTTAAATCATATACGGATAACCATTTAACATTATTATCAATTTGTTCACGCATTTCAAAACCACATAAGACACAAAAATCTTTTAAATATTTTTTATTAAACAAAAATTGTTTTGAAGTATCGCTTTTGTTTTTAAACCATTCTGGGTGTTCATCACTGTTATATAGGCGTTCAAAAGAATCACGTATTTGTTTTCTTAAAACAATACTGTCCATAATAAGATTTCTGGCAGCACTTAATGTTATCCATTCGTCACTTTCATTAGTGTTTACACAAGGTTTAATACCGTTTTTTTGCGGTTGATGATTTGAATTCAGATTTTCGCTTAAAGACACAATAGATAAAACGTATTCGATATAATCTTTATGTAAACACAAACATGATAACCTGCCGTTTTGTTTAATTTGAATTGCTTGCGGCATTTTATTTTTAAGTGTATCCAAAATCTTTATAATTTTTCGTTCGTGATACGCAAAATATCTGGTCAATTCTCGTGGATTAAGCCAATCTTGTGTTTTATAATCTGGGGCATCTCTGTTAATTGGTGTCACCAATTCAAATCCGTACTTGTTGCAAAACTGTTCTATATATTTTTTATTTAATTTGTATGTTTTTGGGGTATCATGACGAACCCAATTATGGCAAACGCCACTGTCATATAATTCTTTTAACGAAGAATTAATTCTGTTTTTTTGAATCAAACTGTCTGCAATCAGACATCTAATTTCTGTCACAGTCAACCATTCATCTTTCAAAAGCGTATTGTGTTGTTGTTTTATTATTTTCATATATTACACCATATTTATCTGGTATATAATATATACAAAAAATATAAATT
Source organism: Alphaproteobacteria bacterium (assembly GCA_017427715.1). GTDB lineage: Bacteria > Pseudomonadota > Alphaproteobacteria > Rs-D84 > Rs-D84 > Enterousia. The sequence goes on from JAFRSF010000010.1 coordinate 22,488, forward strand.
GTCAAGTAAATAAGTGACTAAAAAGATTATTTTGTATGTTTTTCTTGCTTTGGTACTTTGGTTTGTTTTTTATATTCGCTTATAATCTCTAATGCTTTTTTAAAACTTTCCTGTTCAGCTTCGTCCATACATTCTTTTGCATCTGGATTTTTATTGTAATTTTGAACTAAACTCAAAGCACATTCGTATTCTTTGTATGTTATTACCATGATTGGTATCTCCTTGTTGTTATCTTCCTTTTCCGTATTCTCTGCTGATACGACCGATTTTTGATTCCATACTGCGCAAAACCTTTTTAGATAAATTGGTTTTAGTATCTTCTAATTGGCGTAACATGTTGTATAATGCTGATAAAATTTCAGATGGTAATTTTTTGTTTTGTAACAAAAATTTAACTGCACATGCCAATTCATCTGCTTTCGCTTTTTCTGGTGTAAGCAGTTTACCGTTCATATAATCGCGGGTTGCTTTTCTTTTTTCGTTCATTATGCAGCACCTTTTGTTGTTATTATTTTGTCGGGATTTGCAACAATTGTTCTGGGAAAATAAGGTCAGGATTTTTGATACTGTTGCGTTCTGCAATCATAGTAAACAAAATGCCACGGCGTAAAAAATTACGGGCAATTATCCATAAACAATCCCCACGACGTACTGTATAAAAAGTATTTGTATCATCTGTCATTTCAGGCATAACAAATTCATGTTCTATGTTCGCAATCGTTGTGCCTTCACCATCATGCAAACGAACATTAATTTTATATTGTTCACCAGGTTTTAAATCACCTACATCTGCACCTAATCCAAAATTTCTATAATCTGAAACGCGTGCGAAACCTAAATATTTATCGTTCAAAGTTAAGGAAACACGTAATCTTGGTAATGCCTTACCAGTAACAACTAAACGACCAGTATCCAAATAATCTATTTTAGAAACAACCAAATCACCATCTTCTAATGATGGTGCTTGCATGATTTTGCTGCCTTTGTCGGTCATCAACAAAGACACAGAATTTCTGTAGCCACGGTCAGAAATATATACAAAAACAGAATCTTTGGATTTGATATTTTTATCTGCATCAATCAATGAGATTACATAATTACCCGGGGTAAAATATTTTGCTGGCGCATAAACAAATTCACCATCTGCATTTGTACGTTCTGTGGCAACAATTTTTTTGTTTATAACGATTGATACATTAGATTCTGTTGTATTCCGTCCAGCAACAACAATATTACCAGATTTTTCAATTCTAACCAAATCAAATGTCGGAACAGATACTGGCTGTTTAACTGTTTTTACAACTGGTTCTGGTACTGTTGGTGCAATTACTTTAACGGGTGTATTAATTTTAAACAACATAATCACCACAGCAATAAAAATTACCAATAACGCACACACAATCGGAAACCAATAGGCACGCAACACAGATTTGCTTCTGTTTCTTTCAGGATTGTTTTGTACAATAACTGTCGTTGTTTTTTCTTCTTTGGATTCTTTGTGAAACACATTAAATCTTTTTAGAAAATTGCGCGTAAAAGAACGACGTTTTTCCAGCCAAGATTGTTGTCTGTCTACTGCATCATTTATCAATTCATCAGTTGAGCGTTTTGTTTTTCCAATATTATTTGCTGCCATATTTTTTCACCTTGTTATACTATTTGACAAAATTATTACAAATAATATTTATTTGTCAAGGTATTTATGATATAATATTGCTATCAAACCACAGGAGAAACACATTGACAGCAAAAAGAATAGGTATAATGACGACTGGGGGCGATTGTTCCGGGTTAAATACGGTTATTCAAAGAATAATGGATGGTTGCGTTATGCGCAAATGGCATTTGATTGGTATCAAAGATGGAACAGATGGTCTATATGCATCGCCTGCACAAACAATAGACATGAATCACGAAGCATTTCAGTTCGCAAACAGCCATCTTGCGGGCAGCATATTATCAAATGGACATGCACATACAACTAATTTTGTCAGTGCTGCACAAAAAGGCAAATTATCGCAATTTAATAACAAATTAAAAAAATCATTACAAGATTTAAATCTAGATGCTTTAGTTTTGGTTGGTGGTAACGGCAGTTTATCTTTGGCACATACATATCGTGAAATATACAGCAATTTGTCTTTGATATGTATTCCAAAAACTATTGACATGGACATTCCAAAAACAGACAAAACAATCGGTTTTGATACGGCTGTTCAACAGTTGGTGTCATATTGTGACCAATTATTATTAACTGCGCGCAGCCATCATCGTTGGTTTGTCGTACAAACTATGGGACGTGATTGCGGTCAATTGGCTTTACATGCAGGTGTTGCAGTTGCAGCAGATGCAATTTTAATTCCGGAAGTAAAATTTGATGTTGATAATCTAGTTAAACATATTAAATCATCAAAACGTGATTACGGAATTATATTGGTATCCGAAGGAATATCTTTGCGTGGTCATTCTGGAAAACCAGCGGACATGATTGCACGCAAATTAACAATTGCAGATATTTCAAACAGAACTGCTTTTCCAGAACATATTCAAAGGGCAGGTGACACATTGGCAAGTGATAGAATATTAGCCGCAGGATTTGCAAATTGTGCATTACACGCCATAGAAAACAATGAAACATATGTCATGACTACGTTTGAAAATGGCGAATATAAAACAATATCACTTGACGATTTTTTCACCACAGGTAAACCTCAACGTGATCCAAATATTCCGGGTATGATGACATCAAACGCGTATGTTGAACCAGATAACATTTTGTTGCAAATTGCAACAGATATGGGAATATACATCGGTGAAAAAAAGAAATAATAAAAACCGGTCATCTGACCGGTTTTTTAATTAACGATTTTATTATTTCTTTTCTGAAAAATCTGCATCTGTTGTTTTATTTTCGCCAGATTCAGATTTGTTTTCTGATGCCTGCTGTTGTTGCTGTGCTTCTTGAGCTGCTTTATAAACGGCTTCACCCAATTTCATTGCTTTTTCAGACAAAGCATCTGTTTTCGCTTTTAAAGATTCAGCAGTTGCATCCGCTTTTGCTAATTCATCAGACAATTCTTGTTTTGCCTTTTCAATGGCTTCGCGTTCTTCAGTACTGATTTTGTCACCATGTTCTTTTAATGATTTTTCAATACTGAATATAGCGGTTTCAGCGGTGTTTTTTGCTTCTGCTAATGCTTTTTTCTTTTTGTCTGATTCAGCATTTGCTGCGGCTTCTTTGACCATGCGGTCAATTTCGTCTTCTGACAGCCCACCATCAGATTTAATAGAAATCGCTTGTTCTTTGCCGGTTCCTTTATCTTTTGCAGATACATGCACAATACCGTTCGCATCAATATCAAAAGATACTTCAATCTGTGGCATACCGCGTGGGGCAGGTGCGATACCTTCCAAATTAAATTGACCCAATAATTTATTATCAGCAGCCATATCACGTTCGCCTTGAAATACACGAATTGTCACAGCGGATTGATTATCTTCTGCAGTACTAAATATTTGTGATTTTTTAGTTGGAATTGTAGTGTTTCTATCAATCAAGCGAGTAAATACGCCACCCAAAGTTTCAATACCCAAAGACAAAGGTGTTACATCCAACAATAAAACATCTTTGACTTCACCTTTTAATACACCACCCTGAATCGCAGCACCCAATGCAACTACTTCATCAGGATTCACACCTTTGTGTGGTTCGCGACCAAAGAAATCTTTCACTGTTTCGGCAACCTTTGGCATACGTGTTTGACCACCGACCAAAATAACTTCGTTGATCTGAGAGGTTGTTAAACCCGCATCTTTCAATGCTTTTTTACATGGTTCAATTGTTCTTTCAATCAAATCAGCAACCAAAGATTCCAACTTGGCACGTGTTAATGTTATATTGAAATGTTTTGGACCTGTGGCATCTGCTGTTAAATAAGGCAAATTCACATCTGTTGAAGTTTTAGATGATAATTCAATTTTTGCTTTTTCAGCGGCTTCTTTCAAACGTTGCAAAGCCAATTTATCATTGGACAAATCAAGACCAGATTGTGCTTTGAATTCATCAATAAAATATTTCAAAACACGTGCATCAAAATCCGCACCACCCAAAGCAGTATCACCATTTGTAGATTTTACTTCGAACACACCATCAACAATTTCCAAAATAGATACATCGAATGTTCCACCACCCAAATCATAAACAGCGATTGTGCCATCTTTGTTTTTATCCAAACCATATGCCAATGCAGCAGCCGTAGGTTCATTAACGATACGCAAAACATTTAATCCCGCAATACGACCAGCATCTTTTGTCGCTTGACGTTGAGAATCGTTAAAATAAGCCGGCACAGTAATAACTGCATCAGTTACAGTTTCGCCCAAATAACTTTCTGCGTCTTTTTTCAATTTAGATAAAATCATAGCAGAAATCTGGGATGGTGCATATTTTTTACCATCTATTTCAACCCATGCATCACCATTGTCGCCTGCAACGATTTTATAAGGAACACGTTTTTGAATCTCACGAACAGCATCACTGTCAAAACGTAATCCCATCAAACGTTTTATTTCATAAATAGTACTTTCTGGGTTAGTGACGGCCTGGTTTTTAGCGGTAATACCAACCAACTGTTCGCCATTGTTTGTTATTGCAACAACAGACGGTGTTGTGCGTTGTCCTTCGCTGTTTTCAATAATTTTCGGATCTGTTCCGTCCATGAAAGCCATAGCGGAATTTGTTGTTCCTAAATCGATACCTAATACTTTTGCCATTGTTTTTACTCCTTGGTTTAAAACTTTTGCATGCTTTTGATATAGTTGTTATTCAAATAATTTCAAGGGGTAAAAGTAAAAATGTTATCGGATAGTTTTCTTAAAACAGAAGCTGTTAAAACTCTGTTTTAAAATCCATTTTTATAGCTTCTGGTGACGCTGATACCTGCATTCCATCGTATCTGCTTACAAACATCCAAGTAAACAGACCACTTATAGCGGCACCAGCGACAACATCATGAAAATGGTGTTTTTCTGCCCGTATTCTTGTATAACCAGTAAAACCTGCCATCATATATGGGATTATCGCTCTTTTTATCCCATATCGTTTGTGTATAAATGCTGCTCCGGAAACAGCACTGGCTGTATGCCCACTAGGAAATGAATTTTTATCACTTTTGTCTGGTCTGGGTTCCTTTATCGCAGATTTTAATCCAAAAACAGTTAATTCCATACTGCCAAAAGAATAAATAAATTGTCTGACACTTTCAAAATCATTTTCGCTTATAGCCATTCCAAAGGCATACGTAGGAACCATTACTTGTGTATAATTCCCAAGTTCTTCCAATGCCGAAATTGCGCATGCGTTTTTGCATATCATCGACAAAAGGATTATACCAAGGGTTCTAAACCTTGTCATTTCTGACTCCTTTTTTAATTTTTATTAAATAAAAAGACCGCACGTTAGGCGGTCGGGAGTTAGAAACGTCAGATATAATTGACTCCGTTGTCTTACGAGCAACAGCATCCCGACCAATCAAGTCAGGACATTTCGTAGCTTTTGTTATATCTCGGGTTTCTAAACCGATCTACTAACTATGTCTTACGCTTTATTATCAGCGCAATACAACTTTACAGGATAAAAAACTAAAATTCAATATAGAAATATTTGCAGGTTTAAAAATTAACAAAAACCGCCGAAACGGCGGTTTAATTTGCAATTCAAAGAAGAAATTATTATTTCTTTGCGGGTGCAGCAGCCGGCGCGGCAGTAGTCGCAGCAGCGGCCTGTTTATTATCTGCTTCTTCCGGCATTTTACCACCAATTGTTGCAAAAGCCAATTCTGCCTGATGTAATCCCAAAGAAACACCGTTTGGTAATACCAAATCTGTTCCATGGATTGTATCACCGATTGTGACATCTGACAAATCGATTGTGATTTTTTCAGGAATATCTTGTACTAAACCAACCAAAGCAACCTTACGTACTGCAAAGTTCAATACACCACCCAATTTAATACCTTTGGATGAATCAATATTGATAACTTCTACTGGTACAACCACATGTACTGGTTCTTTGACATTGATACGTTTAAAATCAACATGAACAACTTTATCAGACACTGGATGGTATTGAATATCCATCAACATAGCATCTTCTTTGTTGCCATTTGTTGTAATTTCAAATAATTTTGTCCGCAAAGACGGTTGTCCCAACAACATTTCAAATGCGTGTCCATCTAATTCAATAGACACAGCTTCTTTCTTTTCGCCATAGATAACAGCAGGGATGTTTTTGTTCTTGCGAACTGCACGTGCGGCCCCCTTGCCAGCAACTTTGCGAATTTCAGCATTTAATTTAATAGCCATTTTAAATCCTTTTTTTGTTTATGCACAACCTCCAAGGGTGTCGTGCAGGCCATATTATTTATCAAAAGCTTTGAAAAATCAAGTATTTTATAATTATTTCTTGCGCAAAAGCAAAAATCTAGCACGACCATAAGTTTTATCTTTTAAAACATCCCAATTATCATCAATTTTTGGTTTTTCTTGGCTGCTTTCATATTCCCATATAATAACTGCACCAGATTTTGCGATTTTAGACAGTTTCTTTACGAACAATAACCCCAAACCAAAATCAGAATATGGCGGGTCAAGAAAGATTAAATCGCTGGTTGCACCGTATGTTTTAATTACTGATAACGCATCACTTTTTTCAATTGTTGCTGTTGCATTTATTGAACCAAGATTCTTTTTTATGGTATCAACATTCAAATCTGTAAAAACAACATTTGCATTATCATATCGTGAAGTGCATTCAAGACCAAACGCACCAGATCCCGCAAATGCATCCCAAACAGCAAAAGGTTGCGAAACATTCAGTATTTCATTTAACATATTGAACAAAGCACCACGCGCCAAATTTTGTGTTGGTCGCGCGTCATTCGGCAAAAACAATTTTTTGCCACGATATTTGCCAGAAATAATTTGCAAATTAGATTTCATGATATAAAGTATAAATTATGAACTTTATGAATCAAGCATTTATTTTGGCAAAAAAAGCATTAGCACACGATGATGTACCTATTGGTGCAGTAATTGTCAAAGACGGTAAAATTATCGCACGTGGTGAAAATAAGGTGCAAAAATCTAAAAATCCAACCTTGCATGCTGAAATAGTTGCTATCAATAAAGCATGTAAAAAATTGAATTCTAAGTTCTTGGATGGGTGTGATTTGTATGTGACCCTTGAACCATGTTCTATGTGTGCCACAGCAATATCTTTTGCACGAATCAAAAATATATATTTTGCGGCCCGTGATGAAAAGGGTGGTGGAATATTACATAATGCAAAGATTTTTGATAACGACAAACACCTTTGGAAACCAAACGTTTATGAAATGTCTGAATACGCAGATAAATCAGCAGAAATGTTGCGTACGTTTTTTACACAGCTGCGAAACAAAAATTAAACCAAACTTTTTCCGGTCATAGCATCTGGTTTTTCAATACTCAACAATTTTAATATTGTCGGTGCAATATCTTGTAATCCGCCATCGTGTGCAACAAATTGTTCATTAGAAACAATAATAAAACGCACAGGATTCGTCGTATGCGAAGTCAATGGAACATTATGTTCATCATCCCACATTTGTTCTGCATTACCATGGTCTGCAATAATCAATAACACACCATCCAAATCAAGCACTACTGGAACCAATCGTGATAATTGTTTGTCTAAACATTCCATTGCTTTGACAGCGGCAGATTCATTACCAGTATGCCCAACCATATCACCATTTGCATAATTTAAAATGACAACGTCAAATTGTGATAATTTGGGTAACAAAGCATCAGTAATTTCATTTGCAGACATTTCTGGCTTCATATCAAAAGTCGCTACATTTGGTGACGGTATTAAAACTTTTTCTTCCATTTCATAATCTATATTACGTTCAGCATCCATAAAATAAGTCACATGATTATATTTTTCTGTTTCTGCAATACGTAATTGAGATTTTCCATTTTGCTCTAAAACATCACCCAGTGTTTCTGTTGTTTTGATATCAAGTAACAAAGCAGGACATAATTCATCCAGTCCTTCGCCATATTGTGAAAAACACAAAATGTGACAACCGTTTTCTACAACTTTACGCATAATTTGACGCGCACGGTCACTGCGATAATTACCAAATAAAAATCCATCATGCACAGTTATTTTTGTTGGGGTTATAACCGTTGGTTTTATAAACTCATCCGTTTCACCACGCGCATACGCATCAGCCAATGCTTCATCAATTGTTTTAACCATATATTCAGATTCGCCACGCGATATCGCATCCCAAGCCAATTGTGTTCTATCAAGATTATTGTTTCTGTCCATCGCATAGTAACGTCCAGACAAAGTTCCAAAAAATACAGAATTATTTTCAAAAGAATCCGCCAATTCATTTTTTATCAGATTTATATATTTTTGTGCAGATTGTGGTGGTGTATCACGTCCATCTGCAATAAAATGAATACAGACCCGCAATCCACTTTTAACAATTTGTTTAATTGTTTTTATCATGTCAACAATGTTTGCATGAACACGTCCATCCGACATCAAACCAGCCACATGCACAATTCCACCATCATCGGAAACATTTTTAATAAAATTATTTAACGGTTTATTATTCGCCAAATCTTCAATTTCAAACCTGCGCAAAAATTGATTTACAACCCGTCCAGCACCGATAGTAATATGACCAACCTCTGAATTTCCCATAATACCATCAGGCAGCCCAACTGCGTTTCCACTGGCATTTAATTTGGAATGCGGATATCTTTGCAATAAATCATCAAAGCAGGGCATATTAGCCATTGCAACGGCATTATGTGCATCATCTGGATTTATACCGACACCATCAAGAATACATAAAACAATTGGTTTCATTTTTAATTCCTTTCTGTGACCACAGGATATCATATATGTTTTTTGATTGCAAAACAAAAAGAAAAATTGTATATATTCTGATAAAGGAAATATTTCATACCAAAGGAATTAAATATGTCACGCAAAGCAGGTCTTGTCAACGCAGTAGATTGTCACATTGGACAACGTTTACAATTACGCCGGGTTATGTTGGGTTTATCACAATCTGATTTGGCAAAACGATGTGGGGTCAGTTTTCAACAAATACAAAAATATGAAACAGCGGGTAATCGTATTCCTGCATCTCGTTTGTTTGATTTATCTCAGGCCCTAGAAACATCGGTTGCATTTTTCTTTGCTGGTCTGCCGGGCAATTTTCCCCCAGAAACCAAAGCAATTCGTTCTATGCGCGTATCAGAACCCAAAGAAGATGATCCGTTGTCTAAAAATGAATCTTTGCAATTGGTAAATCTTTATTGGGGTTTGGCATCAGACGAACAACGCGACATGATTATGAAGATGCTGAAAACTTTGAACGGTGTTACAGATTAAAAACATAAAGTTATTTATTCGTAATCAATCAAACTGTTTTTCATCATTGTAAAAAATATGAACATAATCTTGTACCAGGTAAAAAAACCTGCCTATGGATTATATTGATAATTAATGTAATTACTATAATCACCAACAACATTACCAACTGGACTGATAACACCACCAGATTCGCCTTTACCCAACACGGCATTCATTTTATCCGCTAGCGACAGATTCTCAGACAATGTAAATCCGCCATTGCCACCACCAAACTTGTTACCACCACTGTTACTACCACCAGATGTTGAACCGCCTTTTCCCGGACTGGCAGTGGCAACAGTATCTTTACCTTTGGATGCAATGTTACTTGCTTGGCTTTTGTTATTCGAAGATTGGGAACTTTTACCCCCCCCCCCAGGGGTGCAGCTATCACCCGACAAAGTACCATTTGCTAATAATTTGCATTTGTTAGAATACCAATTTTTGTCTGCTGTTTCCACATCACATTGACCATTCTTCCACGCATTATCACCAAACATCGATTTACATGTTTTTTCTGCAGATTGATTTATGCAAGCGCCTATATCACCCAACTTTCCATTTATAGATGACACTATTGAACTTAACGATGTGCCACCATAGTATTTGGTATAGAAATCTTTATTTAAATCGCCCTCTGTTATAGTACCAGTCCAAACCCCCATCAATTTATCGGCTTCATACCATACACCACCAAATTTTTCACAATTCATATTCCAAGCCAATCCCAATTCATCAAACAAATTTTTAATAACACGTTCCACAACGTCCAAGTTCAAACCAGATTCTTTTGCCAAATCCAAAGCACAAAAATCTTTCGCATGTTCTGTCAAAGATGCACGTATTTGTTTCTTGTTGAACGGATGCAATGTACATCCATCTGGATATGTTTCACTGACCACTCCACCTGTTAATTGGTCTATTTTTGTCCCTGTCCCAGCACATAATTCTTTGGCGTATGCAGTTAAAGCGGTTTCACAGCCCTGGGCAACACGCGCAGAATCAACCGTATTAACATAAGCCAACAAAGATTTCAATCCGCAATTCGCATTTTCACGGGCTGCTTCTATTTTTCTGGTAGAACGATTATATACACACCCATCAGCATCACCATACATGGCTGCGCATGCCATAACTTTGTCCTGACAGAAATCCCGCACAACAATCGCACGACCAGCAGACGTATCCAATTTTTTATCTGATACGGTGTCGGCGGTCAAATCAGCCAATGTTTCATCATCTGTGTTATAACATTCTTTAATTGTTTGAACACAAGAATCTTTAAAGTTTTCTATGGTATCATCTTGTGCCTGGGCAATACGAATTATGGCATTTCTTTTGAATTCCGTCCATACATCATCTGATATGTCACGACAAGTATCCAGCGCCTGTGTTACAAACTTTTTCTTTTCTTCTAACATTTTGTCATACGGCGAATTCATTTTGATAATATCACCGTCACTTAACACCGGGGCAATAGATGTCAATTTAAACAAAGTTGGATTTGGGGTTCCATCTGTCCTGATATATGTATGTGTATAATCCAAACATTCTATATAATCTGGTCCACACGCACCAGATTGTGTGATTTCTTCTTCGACACGTGATAAACATGCATTAAAACTGGGGTCGTTATGTGCGCGATATTCTTCTAATCTGGCATCCCGTAACAGTTTTTCTGCCTGTCTAACAACCTGCATAACGTTTTCTTTCTTTGCGTTTACACTTTTTTCAAATACATTACAATCTTGATTTACCAATACAGAATACGCAGAAGACGCCAAATTAAACATGGCATCCCCAGAACAAGTTTCACGCGTTATCGCAGAACATTGACTGGCTGCACGTTGATAAAGTGCGCGCCCTTCCAAAGCAGAAATATTATCAGCACTGCGCGAATTAAATACAGACGAACCAGAATCTGACCAAATATCACCAACATCAGATAAATCTCCAAAATTCAATACACCAATGGATGCAGTCGACATATTCTTGGACGTTGTTTTTTTACCAGATAATATATCACCAATTTCATTCAACATTTGTTGCGATGCACTGGTGTCTTTCTTGATAGCATCTTCACCAGCCGTAGAAGAATACATCGCGGTTACTTCCGCAGCAGTTTTATCAATAGCATTTAAATTATTATTTTGAAAATCAGCCAACATATTCAAAGCATTATCCAGATTATCAGACATATCACGAAAATCTGCAAATCTATCACTGCAAAAACATCTGCGATATGTATCATTTGCGTTTGCACAGAATTGATCCATACAGGTTGCATATGCATCGTGACACGCCGAATACGCACCCCCAATTTTTGTAACATCGTTAAATACCGCTGTTGCACGCGCTTTGCCTGCACGCGACAATCCCGCTTTGTTGGTATTCACAGTTGCTTTCTTGGTGGCACCACGAACCAAAGAAGATTTTGATACAGCGGCCCTTGACACGTTTGCAGAACCTGACACAACCTTTGCACCAGAACGTACAGAATTGGTACTAGCAGCCCTGGCAACCCCGGGTCGTGCAACCACAACCATCTTATTTTTGCGATTATTCAATGCAGTTGACCGTGCAATAACGGACGTAGCAGACCGCCGTATAGAAGAGTTTGTATCTGATGCTTGATTTCTGGAAACAACTTTGCCACCACGCGGATTCTGTGCCTGGACCCCAAAAGCCAGTCCAGGAACAATTGCCATAACAGCCATCATTTTTATAATATTTTTTACAAAACCCGCCACTTTGCTTTTCTCTCTTTTGTCAGTTGTATTGTACCATTTTACGGCAAAACAAATCAAGCATTTATTCTATGCAACAATTTACGGCACTCTTTACCCATTGTCCCAATTTTTTAACACCGGACACTTTTTCGTTTTTTGATTTTTTATTATCTGTTTGTGCAATATTGCATGCTTTGGTTGCACCATCATAAAAATCTGGTACAGATTCATGCACACCGGATAAATCTATCAAATCCATATTCAACCCCCAAAACAACGAATATAAATCGTATGCTTTGCTGAACATTTCATAAGCATCTTTTTTGCGACCCGCACCTAATGCCTTGGTTCCCACTTCGTATAACCGCATAGAAGCAGCCAACAAATGTTTTGAAATACACCAAACTTCACCATTATCCGCACCTGATTTTTTTACAATACGTTCCATCAATTCTTTGCGCATACTGCGAACAGTATTGATTAAATCATAAAAGCCCGGTTTTTGTGTTTTTGCACCACTGAAAAAGAAATGTTCTTCCAGTGAAACCAAATTCATCAGCGCAATAGACAAATCTTGGTCAGAAGACAAATCTAATGGATTGGTTTTCTTTGCGTTATCCAATTTTTTTATCATTTCTTCCATGGATAATTTTTTATCTGTTTTCTTCATTTTTTCATCCTTATTTGTTATAAAAATTAGCACAAAACAATACCAACTGTTGGCAAATACTTAATAATCAACCAAAAGATTCCTGTCATCAACAGCAATCCACCAAACGGCATTACAACCTTTTGAAAAGGAAACAGCGCATGACCACCATTATTTTTCTTGATGTGCTGATACCATATTTCCATTAAAATGAAAGTAATTGAACCAACAAATATTCCTAGTAAAAATTGATCAATTCCCCACATACAATTATCCCACCATTTCACAATTGGATTACCAACTGGAACAAAATATACCCCCAACAGCAAAGACACATAAATCAGTACATTTAACACATACCATAATGCATTTTTCACATTATGTTTTTTCATATAATTCGCGGTCCAACCAATCAAAGATACCGTCAAACCGCCAGCCCAAATACCAGTTAAAACATCTTTGACACCCAATATCCGCATACCTTCTAATCCTGCCCCAATTGCAATAGTACAAACCGGACACACAGCATCCGCTGCAGTTACAAATAATACCAAACATGCGAAAACGCATAATAAACATGTGATAATTTTTTTCATATTCCTTTCCTTTATCCTGTTATTTTATCTAATTTTATAAAAATGGTCAATACCATAATTTATAATTTTGCAACACCCCTTAAATGAGCAGACCTGGCACGTGGATTATTTTGTATTTCAGAATCTGCAGGTTTAACCGTTTTTAACATTTTATACTTTGGCTTTTCTGTTTCAGGCAACCGTGGGTCACCACCAACATTTGTCCATTGATTGAAAATATTTTTAACAATTCTGTCTTCCAAAGAATGAAAAGTTACACACAGACACCGCCCACCAGAACGCAATAAATCATGAACTGTATTTAATGCGGATTCTATTTGTCCCATTTCATCGTTTACTGCTATGCGCAATGCCTGAAAAACAGGGGCTATATCTTTTGGATTTTTAATTAAATCGCGCAATTGAAAAGTAGTTATCGGCAAATGTTCTTTTAATATATTTGCTAACAATCTCGATTTTTTAATATCCCCATATAAATACAAAATATCAGCCAATTTATCAACCGTAACATTTTTTATTAAATCGGCAGCATTTATTTTTATTCTGTTATCCATGCGCATATCCAATGGCCCATCAAATCTAAATGAAAAACCACGATTTGCATTATCTATCTGCATAGAAGAAATACCTAAATCAAAAACAATGTCATCAAAATCAGTGGCTGACAATTGGTTCAATTCAGAGAAAGCTCTGTTTATAAACCTAAATCTATCACCATATTCTTGATATAATTTTTCTGCATCTGGTATAACATTAGTGTCTCTATCAAAAGCAATTACGTTTGCTCCAGATTTCAAAAAAGCCCGCGAATACCCACCCGCACCAAAAGTACAATCGACAATTGTTCGACTACGAATATCACCCAATTCAATTAAAACATCTTGTAAAAGTACCGGGATATGTTTTGTCATTCTATTGTCACCTTGGTTCCCAATGCAGTTAAATCTTTGGCGGTTGTTGAACCTAATTCAATTGTGTTTTTTAACACCAATGATGCACTTTTGCCATCAGAATGTAAATTCAACACGACTTGAGTTTGACCCGCAGGTAATGTCATTAACGCTTTCTTTACATCTGGTAAAACGGATTGATTGCGAATATCTATGGTTATTGTTTTTGCAATTTTTGCCACCCATTTTGCCAAAGGTATAATTGAATCCACAAAAATAGAAACCCTGTCATCGCGCACAGAAGTTTTTCCACAAATAACAACTTCTGTCTCATTATTTAATTGTTGGGCTAATTCGAAAGAGTTTTCACCAAATGCAACACCTTCTATGTTACCAAAACTGTCTGATGCATTTATGGTTAACATATCTTTGCCTGTTTTAGTTCTGCGCTTGGAATAAGAATTAACATTAACCGCTATTTGCACAATTTTTCTATCTCCTAATGATTCTAAGGTTTCACTGGTTGCCAATTTAGCACGCGCAATCAAATGCTTATACTGGTCTAGTGGATGTGCAGAAATATAGAAACCCAGTGCGGACAATTCATTTTCTAATCTTTGACCAAAAGTCCACGGCACTGTTTTTGGCAAATCGTGTAATAATCTATCTTCACTAACATCGTCTTGAGTTGTATTAGCAAACAAAGATAACGAATTTGCAGTTTCACGCGACTTAGACGCATAAGCTAAAATCGCATCTGCATTCATAAATATCAAAGCACGATTTTTTTCCAAAGAATCTAAAACACCAACTTTGGCAAATGCTTCTAATATACGTTTATTCATGATTGGCGCACAGCGTTTTGCAAAATCTGTCAGATTTTTGAACTTTCCATTTTTCTCACGTTCTGCCACAATTGCGTCTGTTGCAACAGCGCCTACGCCTTTGATGGCCGCTAATGCATAAATTATTTTACCATCTTTGACTGTGAAACTGGATTCACTTTGGTTTATATCAGGTGGTACAATTGGAATATTAAAGTTAGATTTTGCATCATCAACAAATATCGCCAATTGGTCTGTGTCATTCATATTACTGGACATAGATGCAGCCAAAAACTCTGCTGGAAAATGCGCTTTTAAATACGCACATTGGTTTGCCACAATAGAATAAGCAATAGCATGAGATTTATTAAACGCATATTTTGCAAAATCTTTAAACTTTTCCCACAAATCTTTTGCAGTCGCTTCATCCAAAGTATCTTCTTTCTTACAACCTTCCAAAAACTTCACTTCCAATTTAGCCAACAAATCTAATTTCTTTTTACCCATCGCTTTGCGCACAGTGTCAGATTCCCCACGTGTAAAACCAGCCAACACACGTGTCAATTGCATAACTTGTTCTTGATAAACAATAATACCATAACTTTCTTTTAAAATAGGTTCTGCACGCGGATGAACGTATTCAATTGGTTCTTCACCATGCATACGTGAAATAAACTGTGGGATAAATGCTATGGGTCCCGGACGATTTAATGCATTTAATGCAGATATTTCTAAGAAACTTGTTGGATGCATTTTCTTTAAAGTTTGTTGAACAAACGCAGCATCAAATTGAAATATACCTTCTGTTAAACCAGATTGCCATAACTGCATTGTTTTTTCATCATCAGTTGGGATTTTATCTAAATCTATATTTACACCTTGGGTTTTCTGAATTAATTGCACAGCATATTTTAACACAACCAAAGTTTCCAATCCCAGAAAGTCAAATTTAATCAACCCGGCAGATTCCAAATAATGTCCATCAAACTGACAAGATGGTAACGGATTCGCAGGATCACGATACACAGGTGCAATTTGTGTTGTTGGTCTGTCACCAATAACAACACCACAAGCATGTTGTCCAAGATTTCGTATTGAACCTTCTAAATCTTCTGCAACTTGGATAACTTTTTTCATATCAGCATCATTTTCTAAAATTTCCTGCATTTCACGCGAAGAATCCACTGCTTCTCTTAATGTCTTTGCATCAGCAGGAATCAATTTAGAAAATCTATCTGATTTAGAATAGGGTATCCCATACACACGACCAATATCACGGATTGCGCCACGTGCCTGCAAACTGCCAAATGTAATAATCCTGCACACTGAATCACGACCATATTTTTCCCCAACATAATCCAATACACGTTCAATACCAGTTGGTTCAAAATCCACGTCAAAATCAGGCATTGAAATACGATCTGGATTTAAAAATCTTTCAAACAACAATCCATATTTTAATGGATTCACATGCGTAATTCCCAAAGCCCACGCAACAATAGAACCTGCACCAGAACCACGTCCTGGTCCTGTTAAAATATCATTATTACGACACCAGTTTATGTAATCTGCCACAATCAAAAAATAACCAGGGAACCCCATACCAATAATAACACCCAGTTCATATTCGGCCTGTTCAAAATAGGGTGCAGTATCAGTAATATTATGTTGCGCCAAACGTTCTTTCAATCCATTCATAGTCGCATCACGCAACATCTGACATTCTGTCTCTAAATCTGCACCAAAACGTGGCAACAAAGGTTTTTCATGTACGTTTACATAAAACGCACAACGTTTTGCAATATTAACAGTGTTCTCAATTGCTTCCGGTAAATCAGAAAATAACTCTGCCATTTCTTCAATTGATTTAAAATACTGTTCAGATGATTTACGTGGTCTGTCTGGGTCGATTACTTTCGTTTGTCCAAGAACACAACTTAATGCATCCATTGCTTCATAATCAGAACGTGTTGCAAAACACACATCGTTTGTTGCAACAATTGGTATGTTTAAATCTTTGGCAATTTGCAAAAATACAGGTTCAGTTTTTATTTCATCTTCCAGACCGTGTCTTTGAATTTCTATATAAAAATTATTGCCAAACATATCTAGAAATGTTTTCGCTAATTCAAATGCTGTATTGTTTTGATTGTTCAATACAGACATCCCAATTGGTCCAGTATGCGCCCCAGATAAACAAATTAAATCATCTTTGTATTTATTTAATTCTTCCAATGTGATATAAGGACCCAAATGATGGTTTTCTTGGCGCATGTACATTACACGACTGATTTCACAAAGGTTTAAATAACCGTCATGATGCTTTGCTAACAATACAATCTTGGACAAAGATGATTGTCGCAATATTTTTGGATCAGCATTATGATGATTCAGAGACAATTCAACCCCAATAATTGGCTGTATCTTACCAGATGGCATAACATCAGAAAACTCTGCACATGCAGACATCATATTCGTATCTGTTAATGCACAAGCAAACATATTATTATCTTGGCATAATTCAGGAATACCTTTTAAAATACCAAGTTTTTTATTGCTAGCAACAGGCAGGGTACTGCCCCCCACAGATATTTTTGAATGAACACGCAAATGCACAAAATCTGGCATCAAACCCTTCCTTTGTTTTTGGAATTCCTAGTGCAATTTTCCATGACAATGTTTATATTTCAAACCAGATCCGCATGGACATAATGCATTTCTAGAAATATTCAGATTTGCCATGTCACCGTTTGTTGCACCCTGATTCAATTCAGAATCATGTTGTGCTTGCTGTTTGGCTGTTTCATCAACATCTGCACGTGTTAATTCCATACGACATATATACGCAACAGACATTAACTTAAAGTTTTGCATTGTGTTTCTGAACAAAGACAATGCTTCGTTTTTATATTCATACAAAGGATTCTTCTGGGCATATCCGCGCAAACCAATTGATCCTTGTAAATAATCCATTTGTTGTAAATGCCGTTTCCAAACAGAATCCAAAGCACCCAACATCATCTGTTTTTGTGCAGTTTGCATCAATTCTTTGCCGTATTTTGCAACTTGTTGATTATAACGATGCATTGCTAAATTTAACAAAGTTGTATATGCATTACGTTCTGTGATTGTCTCATCCGTTTTCCATTTTTCAATATCTGTAATATCCAAAGCAAATATACGCATCATATCATTATGAATACCAGTTATATTCCAATCCATTGGATGTGCTTTTTCTGGGATATTATTTTCACATATCATTTCAACAACATCACCAATCAATTCATTTGCAAAATCAGTTAAATCTTCAGAAGACATCAAATCATTGCGTTGTTTATAAACTACAGTTCTTTGTTCATTCATAACATCGTCATATTTTAATAATTCTTTGCGTGCTTCAAAATATCTGGCTTCAACACGTTTTTGCGCTTTTTCTAATGCCTTGGTTATCCACGGATGTGTGATTGCTTCGCCTTCTTTTAATCCCAAAGTCGTCAACATACTTTCTAATCTTGTTGCGCCAAAAATACGCATCAAATCATCATCCAAAGCCAAAAAGAACTTAGAATCCCCAGGGTCACCTTGACGACCAGAACGACCACGTAATTGATTATCTATACGTCTTGATTCATGCCGTTCTGTACCAATAACATATAAACCACCGGCCTTTAAAACAATTTCTTTGTTTGCTTCAATTCTGTTTATAATTTCTTGTTTACGTTGGTCAAAATCAGGCGCGCTTTCATCCAATTCAGCAATTAAATGTTCTGCATTTCCACCCAGTTTAATATCCGTTCCACGTCCTGCCATATTTGTAGCAATTGTTACTGCCCCGGGTGCGCCTGCCTGAGATACAATTTTTGCTTCGGATTCATGATGTTTAGCATTTAACACAGCAGGATTTATACCCAGTTTTTCACGAACCAACGCAGCCAATTCTTCGGATTTTTCAATTGATACTGTACCCACCAATACAGGTTGATTACGTTTCACACATTCTGAAATCTGATTGATAATTGCATTATATTTTTCAGTTTTATTACGATATATTTCATCATGATGATCAACACGTGCCACAGGTTTATTTGTTGGTATAGAAACCACACGTAATTTATATATTTCTTCAAATTCTGCTGCTTCTGTCATAGCAGTTCCAGTCATACCAGACAACACAGGATACATTCTGAACAGATTTTGATAAGAAATACTGGATACAGTTTGGTTTTCTGGTTGTACAGTAACATGTTCTTTGGCTTCTATGGCTTGATGTAAACCTTTGCCAAATCGACGGCCAGACATTACACGTCCCGTAAATTCATCAACAATTAAAACTTCACCATTTCGTACAACATAATTCACATTTTTAACATACAAATGATGTGCTAGCAAAGATTGTTGGATATGCATAACAACCACAGCATTTTCAGCAGAATACAAATTATCACCGACCAATACATTTGCTTCTTTTAATAATGTAGTCGCGTGATCTATACCACTTTCAGTCAAAGTAACATGCCTGTCTTTTTCATCAATCTTATAATCTTCAGATACCAATTTTACGACAACATCATCCACTTTGTTATATAATTCACTGGTATCTTCTGCAGGTCCAGAAATAATTAAAGGTGTACGTGCTTCGTCAATCAAAATACTGTCTACTTCGTCAACAATCGCGTAAAAGAACGGGCGTAATACTTGTTGTTCTTTGGTAAATTTCATATTATCACGCAAATAATCAAAACCTAGTTCTGAATTAGTTACATAAGTAATATCACAATTGTATGCAACGCGTCTATCTTCATCGGACATATCATGTTGAATTATACCAACCGACATACCCAAAAATCTGTAAACTTGCCCCATCCAGCCAGCATCACGAGATGCCAAATAATCATTAACAGTAATTAAATGTGCGCCTTTACCATGCAATGCTTTTAAATACAAAGCCAAGGTAGCAACCAATGTTTTACCTTCGCCAGTTTTCATTTCAGCAATTTGACCATTATTTAAAACCATACCACCAATCATTTGAACATCAAAATGCCGCAAACCAATAGAACGTTTGGATGCTTCACGTACAGCAGCAAAAACATCCGGCAAAATAGCACTTTCAGATTCCCCATTTTTTAATCTTTCTCGAAAAACATTGGTTAAATTATGTATTTCGTCATCTGATAAATCAGCATATTTTTGTTCTAATTTATTAATATCAGCAACCGTTTTTTCATAAGATTTTACAATTCTGTCATTTGCAGAACCTATTAACATTTTTAATATATTTTTAATTTCTTTTCCTTACTATTTCGTCACAGGACAAACCCAGTCCTGTATGTGCTATATTCGATATTTTTATAGCAATTTTGACGTCTTTGGTCAAGTCACTTATTCATATATAGTAAAGATTTTATTTTGAACAAGTAATATATGTAATTTTATTTTCATATTAATCAAAAATCCCTGAAAATACAGGGATTTTTTATTTATTCAGCAGTCAAATCATACACATTATATGTTGTTCCATTGTATCTGATGTGCAATTTTTTATTAGAACCTTTGGTCATCTTTTTGTCAGGGTCCTCAGATGACATCATTCCATAATATACTGTATCACCTAATTTGACCGCCAATGAAGTAGGTGTACGTTTTGGTAATGTATATAAACACATCTTTTCATTACCAATATGTAAGTATTTACCATCATCACATACAGGTGACCACAAAGCATACAAATCGACATTATCACTTGTAGGTTTGTTTAGTATTGTTACACAATCAGCAATTGTACCAGTTGTATTTGTCATCCAGCACTCAAACTTATAATCTTTTCTGGTTATGTCACCGGCACCGCTTACATCACAGTCACTATTAACATCGCAAGATACACTTTCTTTGCTGCCCTCTGCATCTTCTGCATTCTTGTTAAACGTTACAGTATACGATGATATAACCGCATCCCATTTTGCATAGAACGTCTTATCACCAGTTGAACCTTGTTCAATCACAGTTACAGGTTCACCATTTAATTCTGCATTATCATACCAACCTGCAAATACATAACCATCCTTTGATAACTTGTCATCAGTTGGCAAAGTGACGTCACCTGATTCAATTGTATACGTTGCATCGTCACACGCATTATCAGCACACGTTCCACCGTTTGTGTCATATGTAATTGTGTACGGTGTGGCCGTCCATTGTGCATAGAACGTTTTATCACCAATTGAA
>JAFRSF010000011.1 GCA_017427715.1 Alphaproteobacteria bacterium
TTATTAAAGACAGGCCAAAAACTTATTATGAAAAATGGCCTGTCTAATGTGTCGGTCGAAGATATTACTAATGCTGCGGGTGTCGCCAAGGGAACTTTTTATACATATTTCAAACGCAAAGAAGATATTGTTTTTGAAATTTGTCGCGAACCGTTCGCGGATATCGCAAAACATTTCTGTGACAGCAAAGAACCAAGCATTGAAAAGAAATTGGCTGTATATTTCAATGACTTTATGGCAGAGGTGCAACGTTACGGCATAAACATTTGTCGTGAATGGTTGCGTGATGTTATAACCCCAGCCAATGTGACAGATGCCAAAGATACGCAAAAATGGCAATATGATACAAAAACTTTACTGAATATGTTGAATTTTGCGGTTAAAAACGGTGAATTAAAGAAAAACACGCCAACAGAAACTTTAACCCATATTATTATGACACAAATGTATGGAATGATGCTTTGTTGGTGTATGTCGGATGGTGAATTCGACCCGTTGGATTGGACACATAAATTCTGCGAATTACAGTTAAATAATATTTTGAAACCATACATATTGGATAAAAAATAGAAAACTTTAATCAAAATTTATGCGCCTAGTAATACATTATTTGTTGTTACAATCTTTCGTCACTTGTCCAGTCATTTGTTCGGAAAAATAGCATATTGTTCTGTATTTCCAAATAGAAGTATAAAGAACAAGGAATCGTGTGTCCGTGGTTCTTTTAATTTACCGGGGTGTAGCAAAAGTGTAGATAGAATGTAGCGAAAATGTAGACCACGTGTAGCGAGAACAAGGAATTGCGGTAACGATTTTCTGCGGGGTTGAAAAGGGTGTGTAGATGGGGTGTAGACCGCCTGGTGTAGACAGGGTGTAGCAGATTATTTATAACAAGACGGAGTTAGATATAATTTAAGGGTAAAACAGTATGAATTTTTGTCTGTAATTGTAGCGTAATTCTGCGCATTTTTTCAGATAGAGAGTAACATAGGGGGAACCCTCTGGCGCCGTTAACAATCCGTTGTTCTACCGACTGAACTATGCCCGAATAACGCGACTTATAATAACCCTAAAATCCGCACAAGTCAAGGACTTTGTGAAGATTTTGCAAAGAAAATTCATATGCCGCAAGAATCCGCCTTTTGAGGCAATTTTTGTCAAGGTGTAGACTTGGTGTAGACGAGAAAAATCAGGTAAAAATTACGAATTGTTCGCGTAAAAATACTCCGTATTATTCCGTTTTTCTCAGAAAATATAATGAACTATTTATTTATAATCGGCAGGCAGGATAAATCCAATTTTGCATAACCATCGCCAGCCAAAAGATTTTCCATTTCCTGCTTATTCAAGAATAAATCTGGGGTTTGATTTTTATACACTTTGTTAAAACCGTTCGCCACATTATAGCCATTTATTACCTGCAGGCCACCATTACCTTCAACCAACAACATCGGGGTCGAATAAGGCACTAATCTGTGGTTGCCCAGGTTCATAACTGTGCGGCCATCGGATCCCAAATATGCCAAACCCATAGAATTAGACACAAAATCGGTAGCGATTGTTTTATATTGGTTTTCGCTGACCTTGCCAATTTTACGCATGTGCGGAAGACTGATTGCAAAATTGGTAGATTTGCCATTATATGAATCTTTAATCTGTTGCATTTTTTCAATAAAATCAATCGCCATACCATCGTCATTATCTATCCGGAACGTCAGCATAGTTGGTTCTTTCAAATCGTCCGGAATAAACATTGCGCCATCAGTATAAACATTACGCAAAAACGAATACTGTTTGGCAATGTTATCAAACAATACTTTTTTATCTTCCGGAATTAAATTTGTATGATAAACACACAGAACAAAATTTTGATTTGTTTGTGCGGCAAATGATTTCAGTGTTATATTACAAAAAATATTAAAGCGATCAGAAAAATACGGCTCTTCATATAATTGTACCAGAGAACGCGAATTATTCGTATTCATAAAACTGTTTGGAATCGCATACCGCACCATACCAATTATCATAATAAAACCTTTTCATTGTTGGTTTCTATGATATAATGCCCCAAATGAATGTAAAGAAAAAAAGAGATTAGAATGATAGATTTTCATACGCACAGTAATGCTTCGGATGGGGCGTTGTCCCCAAGTGAATTGGTTGATTTGGCCGCCAAAAAGGGACTAAAATATATTGCTTTAACAGATCATAACAATGTCGATGGATTGCATGCGGCGGCAAAAGCGGCAGAGCAATGCGGTATCAACTTTATAAATGGGATAGAGGTTTCTTGTGAAAGAAATACACACATTATCGGATTATTTCTAAAACGGTTTGACGAGATAAATAACAAAGCCATTATTCGCAGGGAATACATAGAACAATCACTAAAAAACTATGGTTATACCAGGGAAAAATACGAAACAGTTATCGGGGCCAGGGATGCTTTTATCAAAATGATGATAGATACCGGCAAAGCACCGAATAAGACCTTTGTTATTGAACACTTTCTACACCCCCCGTTTGGATATGGCGAGGCAATAGATATGATTCATCGTTCTGGCGGTTTGGCAATATTGGCGCATCCAAACAGGACAAAGGGTGTTGATAGCAATAATTTGCAAGAATTTATCCACGAGTTGAAACAATACGGAATTGATGGCATAGAGGTATATCAGTCCGGCCAAACAGATGAATATACAGATTTTGTTGCGGATTTGGCGCAAAGGAATGATTTACTGGCCAGTGGCGGCAGCGATTATCACAGCCCGAGCAAAATAAACAGGGAACTTGGGATGTATGGCGATATTGATAATCGAAAACCAATACCAATAGATATACTGGATAAACTTTTACAGAATAAAGACAGATATCTATAAA
>JAFRSF010000012.1 GCA_017427715.1 Alphaproteobacteria bacterium
CACACACACAACTAAGGCATTGCTTAGCATTTTTATTATTCGTTATAATTCCATATAATTCTTTTGCACTTGATGCATGTGTTGAAGATGATACAGTTGCGGTTGTTTTGGATCCCAGTAATGCTTCTAATGATGGGGACTCGTATTATGATATAAATAATATGACATGGCGGGCATCATATAATGGTAGTACATATTATGGGGGTGCCGCATGTTTAAGTGTTTCTGGAACTTGGTGGAAAACCGAAAATAATCTGATTGATAATGGTCAATCTGTGAACGGGGGTGAAACAAATGGTATATATTGTTGGTGCAGAATAACTTATCCGGTTGTTTCTGGTTGGATATATAATGGAAACGGTGCTCCATATATAAACGGAGAAAATTGTAGAACGTACAATTCTGCATCATGGACCACGGGTTGGGGGTCATGTACTCAAAGTTGTGCGGGTCGTTTTGCGGCTAAAAGTAATTTTAATATGCGGGCGAATTTATTTAATTCCGTAACTCAATAATTCTATTAAAATCTGTCATGTGATTGGATAAAACTGCGCATGTATTCTGAATCAAATGACATCATTATTTCTGATAATGAATATTCACGATGATTATCTGGATATATTATTAAATCAATTGGTGCAGGTGCAGGTGATGTACCACGCAATATTAATTTTAATTCTGCTGTCATTTTATTGTTTATAATTTGCATATTGCCGATAATATCTGTGTGTTTTAACGACAACGAAATAGGTTTTGTTGTCTGTATATCGCCATTGTTATATGTTCCGATTATTCGTAATTTTTTTATTGGGGTTATGCCGGTTTCCAAAGCATTTGCCAAAACATATTCTGCGTTTAATATTGTTATGTGTGGCGTATATGCATAAAAGTCAGCCAACCCAAGACCATATAATTTACCACCATCCAAAGATAAATCAAATCCACCGTTTATGTTTTCTATGATATCATGAGCAATTTTGCCAGATGTTTTTAATTTTATTTCTGCTGTGATAGACGAATCAGAAATATTTAAAGGCATGTTGTTCGGTAATATTTTTTTATCCAAAACAAACTTGTTTAATTGTATATCTATATCGTAAAAATAATTTTGTTTTTTTATGGTTGCCAACAAATTACCACGATTTGAATCTGATATTGAAAATGTTTGTCTGTTCTTTTTTAATGCATATACAAAATTATTATATTTATAACCGTTATAAATCAAAGAATCTGCAGACAAAGAAACATTTACATTTAAATCAAAAGGTATCATTATTGGTGCGTTCGTAAAAAATGATAATTCTTCAAAATTATTTATAAAATCTTGTGACACAAAAGAATCAATGTTTAATAAATCTGTTTTTAATGTTATGCTTTTCCCAGACACAGAACCTGTGAACGTATGTTGTGCAATTTCAAGTTTCAAATTAGAAATATTACCTTTTTTGTAATCACCAGAAATAACATATGGTAAATTCGCTACGGATTGTAAATCAATATCATGTAACCATCTTTTAAAATTATCACCAGTAATATAAAACGAATCTTGATTGATCATCAAAGACCATTTTTTTGAGTGAGGTGTGAAAATCATCGCATTATTTTGCCATACAAAATCACCAGTTTCTGATAACATAAAATCAGGTAAAAATTGTAAATCTATGTCAGCCCAACGTAATGTTTTATTTGTTGCATAATCATATTTAATACTGGATTTTGTCTTTGTGAATGTTAATGTACCGGATGTGTCTTGAAATTGAAATCTTACAGTTCCATTGTTTGCCAATTTTCTGATTGATTGTTCAATTATTTCTAGATTCGGGGTTTGTTCATTTGAATATATATCAGCAGATACAAAATTGTCGTTTACAGACAAAGTTCCAGTGATTGTGTTATTATATGTAAATGTTGTACAGTCCCATTTAGTTGGTCCACCGTTAAACAAACATTGTATTGGTATATCGTTCTCCGATAACTTAATCATTACATTATGTACACCGTCTTTGTTAATATTGCCACCACGGAATATTATATCATCAGCAATTATTTCTTCGATTGAAATGTTATTTTCTGTGCCAATAACATTAATGTATAAATGTTTAAAGTTTTTATTCACAAATTTTAGATTGCCATAAAAATCCAAGTCAAAGTGTGTGTTTTTAAAAATATCAGGGTGTTTGATGGCAAACGACATATCGTAATCTGCGGTGTTAGATTTTAATTTTATGGTCCTGGAACCGTCTGGTAGTAAATTAGCTGTGCCAGTTACACCATTTGCAGATATATTATAAAAATCAATTCCATAACCACCATCCCACAGTATGTCCGCCGTTACAGGAAATCGACCAGTAATTGTAGGATGTTGAAATTCAAACCATTTATTTATATCTTTGGCTGTAATGTTTATATGTGCTTTTGCGCCACCATTTTGAAATAATTCGCCAGTCAAATATAAGTCATTGTTTTTATTTTTGATTGTAAAATTATTGTTAACAGATTTAATTTCATATTTATGTTGGTCGGTTCTGATTAATGCAGTTACACTATCTTTTGATAAATCTGCATCAATTATTTCATAATCTTTGTTTAAAAAACGTATTTTTGAATCATGAACTATGATATTGTTGTTTATATTAAAAGGCACGATTTTAGATATATTAACAGACGCACCATTTACAATAATATCTTTGGATATATGTGCTGTTTTGATATTAAACATATCAGACAATGGCATAGTAAAAGTGCAGGAAGATATAAAACCGTTCGGTATAGTGATATTATGTGCGGTTATAGTTGTTTTTCCCAATAAACTGAAATTGATATTGCCATGGATTGTTGTTTTTATACCAGTTTCTGCAAATACAGCATTTTCTATTTTTTGTTTTAATGAATTCAGATGAATCATTGGCGGTATAATTACAATTGCCAGCAATAGTAAACCCAGGACTGAAACCACAGACCATATTATTCTGCGTTTATATCTTGGTTTTAATCTCATCATTCTCTTTCCTTGTAATTTCATTATAATGGATTATATTAGGGTATGTGAATAAAAAAATAACATGAAACAAAATAAAAGCGTTTTTTTCTTGGAATCTGATTATACCCCTATGGGTGATCAGCCAACTGCCATCGCAGAATTAGTGGCAGGTATTAAAGATGGTCGAAAATCGCAGGTTTTATTAGGGGTGACTGGGTCTGGTAAAACATTTACTATGGCAAATGTTATTGCAGAGTTATCTAGGCCAACATTGATTATGGCACCAAACAAGATATTGGCTGCCCAGTTATATACTGAAATGAAATCGTTTTTTCCACGCAATCATGTTGAATATTTTGTTTCTTTTTATGATTATTACCAACCAGAAGCATACGTGCCAACAACAGATACATACATAGACAAAGATGCGGCTATAAATGAACAATTGGATCGTATGCGTCACAGTGCAACACGTGCGATGATGGAAGAAAAAGATGTTATCGTGGTTTCTTCTGTGTCATCTATTTATGGTATTGGTGCGCCAGAACAATACGCAAAAATGAAATTAGTTTTAAATGTGGGCGATAAAATATCTGAAAAAGATGTTATGCGTGCGCTGGTAGATATTCAATATAAACGTAATGAAATGGGGTTTGCGCGTGGTGATTTTCGTGCGCGTGGTGATACATTAGATATATTCCCATCCCATTCCCAGGACAGAGCATGGAAGGTCTCTTTCTTTGGTGATGAAATCGATGAAATATGGGAAATAGATACTTTGACTGGCGCAAAATTACAGAAATTAGACAGAATTGCAATATACCCAAACACGCATTATGCAACACCTATGCCATCTGTATTACAGGCGATAAATCAAATACGCAAAGATTTAGACGACAGGTTAAATTATTTTCATGAAAATATGAAATACGTAGAAGAACAAAGATTACGTGAACGTGTTAATTTTGATATCGAAATGATGGAATCTACCGGGACTTGTCGTGGTATTGAAAATTATTCAAGATATTTAACAGGGCGTTTGCCGGGACAACCGCCACCAACGTTATTTGAATATTTACCCAAAGATGCAATTTTATTTTTAGATGAAAGTCATGTGACTGTTCCACAAATTGGTGCTATGTCACGCGGAGACAGAGCACGCAAAGAAACTTTGGCACAGTATGGTTTTAGGTTACCGTCTTGTGTTGATAACAGACCTTTGACTTTTGAAGAATGGGATAATTTACGACCACAAACAATTTTTGTGTCTGCAACACCTGCGCAATGGGAAATGGAACAATCTGGTGGAATTGTTTCTGAACAGGTTATTCGACCAACTGGGTTGTTGGACCCAATATGTGAAGTACGTCCCACAGAACACCAGGTTGATGATTTGTTGGATACGGTCAAACAAACCAAGGGTCGTGTTATTGTGACAACTTTGACCAAAAAGATGGCTGAACAATTGACTGATTATTTTGTAGAAAATGGTGTCAAGGCAAGATATTTACATTCTGATATTGAAACACTAGAAAGAATAGATTTATTACGTGATTTGCGTTTGGGCAAATATGATGTTCTAGTGGGGATTAATCTGTTAAGAGAAGGATTGGATGTTCCAGAATGTGAATTGGTTGCAATCATGGATGCTGATAAAGAGGGTTTTTTGCGCTCTACGCGTTCGTTGATTCAAACAATTGGTCGGGCGGCAAGAAATGCAAATGGTCGGGTTATTTTATATGCTGATAAAATAACAGATTCTATGAATGAAGCATTGTCTGAAACAGCGCGCCGGCGTGAAAAGCAAGAAAAATATAACACGGAACATGGTATAATACCACAAACGGTTTCTAAATCTGTGTTTGATGAAGTAAAAGAAAATCAAGAAAAAACAGACAAAACTAAAAAGTTTGTTTATAATAAAAGTGGTGTTTGGGATGCTGCATCTTTGCGTAAAGAAATAAAATCTTTGACACAACAAATGCACAAACATGCAGAAAATCTTGAATTTGAAAAGGCAGCACAATTACGTGATGCAATTCATAAAATGGAAGATGATTTATTAATGGTGGAATAAAATGGATAAAAAAACTTTTATTTTGAATTCGTTAGAAGAAACTCGTAATTTTGCAAAAGATTTTGCAAAAACTTTGAAAGCACCTGTGACTGTTGCGTTACATGGGGATTTAGGAATGGGAAAATCTGAAATTGCTAGAACAATTATTAAAACTTTGCGTGGTGAAGATACGGTTGTACCCAGTCCGACTTTTACTTTGGTTCAAAATTATGACGGTATTTCCCATTTTGATTTATACAGAATAGGTGATGTTTCTGAATTGGAAGAAATTGGTTTACCGTATGCCATAGATAATGATATTACTTTGATTGAATGGCCTGATATTGCAAAAGATATTTTACCAGATAATACGATACATATTTATATTACCCAAAATGGCGATGGCAGAAAATTAGTGTTGCAATAAACTTTGTACAGCCAATGGAAAATCAGGGGCATTCGCAAGATATGAACCACTGACCAATAAATCTGCGCCTGCATCCCAGCATAATTTTGCGGTTTGTGGATTTATACCGCCATCAACACTGATTAAGTATTTTAGACCGTGCTTTTTTCTGGTGTAATTTAGTTTTTTTATTTTTTGCAAAACATTTTCATCAAATGTTTGTCCAGCAGCCCCAGGCCTTACACCCATTATCATAATTTCGTCTATATTTTTTAATATTGGCACGATAATTTCAATATTTGATTCTGGATTTAATGCAATACCACATCGTTTACCAGCCGATTTTATTACATTTATGGCGTCCCGAACCCCAGATGTATTTGTTGATATTATAACAGTGTCTGCGCCTGCGTTTATTGCATCGCGCGCCCAAACAGAAGGACTTTCTGTCATTAAATGGACATGTAAATGTGCGTTTGTATTTGTGCGTATTGTTGCTAGTTCTGCAATTCCGCCAGCAATCCTATCAACATAAAATCCATCCATTATATCAACGTGTATCATTGATATTCCACCAGATGCAAACAAAGAATATGTTGATTTGTCGTTCATATCAAAACACAAAGTACTTGGCATAATAGGAATAAACTTTTTCTGTTTAACAACTTTTTTTCTATGAAAAAATGTGGCGATTTTAGATAGTGTATTTTGTAATTTCATTTGCTTTTGTATATAAGCATTGCGTTCTGGTAATTTAGATGCCCAAATATATTCAGACAGTGCATTTATAGTCGCACTTTCGGTTTGATTATCTATGGGTATTTGAAAAACACGTTCAAGAAAAA
The DNA here is from genome assembly GCA_017427715.1 of Alphaproteobacteria bacterium. Taxonomy (GTDB): domain Bacteria; phylum Pseudomonadota; class Alphaproteobacteria; order Rs-D84; family Rs-D84; genus Enterousia. Next base: position 6,288 of record JAFRSF010000012.1, read on the forward strand.
TATTTATATTTTCAATTGCTGTACCGCCACCAGTCAAAATAATTTTAGTTGGTTTGTATTGTTGTATATATTTTTTTGATTCGGTATATACATTATTTATTAATTCTGTTAATTGTGGGATAAATATTTCATTTATATCTGCACGTGAAAATCGTGCAAATCTTTCAGAAGAATCTGCTGGGGTGAATCTGTCCATTTCATTTGGCAACGCATTTGCAACAGATATTTTCAATGTGTCAGCATCTGTATTACTGATTCCAAGTTCAGAAGCAATAGTATTTGTAATATCATTTTGACCGAATTTTATTTTATTAAAATACAAAGGTCCACGTTCTGTACAAATAGATACGGTTGTATATTCTGCACCTAAATCTAAAAACAAAACTTTTTCTTTTTGTTTTCTATAAACAGCATTATGCAAAAAAGTTGGGTCAAAAAAACCAGCCGCATGTATATGAGAACGGCGCATAATATCAGAAATATATTTTGTTCTGTTTTGTTCATAAAAAATTACACTGAATATAGATTTTAATTCTGTATCAATATGATCAATTGGTGTGTTGCTGATATTTTTAATTGTGGGTGTACCATAAAACACTGGTATGATGTGCAATGCGTAAAAATCTGATGGTGGTATAATTTTGGCAATCTGGGAACGTAAATCGTGTTCTGTGATTTTATGTTCATCGTGCCAATAAATTGTATCTGAAATTGTACTGAATTCTGCATCGCCAAAATTACCAGTTACAAATGCTGATGTAAAATGTGTTTGTAATTGTTGTTCTAGTTCGTCTATGACACATTTTAATGCGTATATAGTATTTGTATTCTTTACAAAATGTGTGGCAGATTGAATTATTTTTGCGTTGCGAATACAATGTGCAAAACCGCGAACACCATATGTTCCAATATCCAGACATAAAAAAGATGAATTTATCAAATTCATTTTGTTGTTTTAACCAAAATCCTCGCGTTATCACGCATATCTAAGACATCAATTTGACGAGATAACAAATTATGTGTTTGATTTAATATATTTATTTTATTTATTGCATCAATAGGGTTATTTTCAGGTAAATATATTGTAATACCATTTTTTGTGTGTATGTTCCAACGGCGTGATTCAACTATTGTTAAATAATCTATGTATGAAGATAAAACAGATACACCATCTATAATTTGTTTTAAATCAATCTTTTTAAGGTCATTTGGGTCATTTCCTTGAAAGACCAGAGTGTTTTCAGTTCTTTCTGATGAAGGTTTTTCAATTTTTGTTCCATCTGCAGACAAAGGATAATAATAAACACCATCTGACCACATCGCAACCACATCATATTTTTGAGTTTTAATGATTAAATTACCATTTGGTAATCGTCTGGTTGCAGCCCCTTTAATCCCAGGAATATCCATGATTCTGTTGTTTATTAAGTGTAGATCAACAGATTTGATTTTTGTTTTTTCTTGGATTCCTATGGCCATTCTTATTGGTTCTATATCAAAATCTTTGGCATTGTTTATTATGCGAATACGTTTTATTTCTGATATCGGACCACGTCCCATATTGCTAGTAATAACACGACTGGCAAAATAAGTTGCCAAAATAATTGACACGATAAAATACAACCAAAAGAAAACAGTTTTCTTCATGCAATGGATTATATCATATTTTTAGATAATAGCCAAATGACAAAATAATTATTTTCCACGTAACAAATAACCACGTCTTAACATACATTTACGATAATAACCGGTTGTTTTTGATGCTGTGTTTGGTGGAACGGATAACAATGCCCGTTGTCCCACATCACGATATTCGTTTGATTGAAAAGTCACCCACAGACCATCCCAATCAGGCATTTGGTCGTGTTGGTTTGGTGTTAACAGTTTTGCCAATCTAGATTTTGGGGTGTAATCTTTGCTTTTAATTCCGAGACAAGATTTGTGGTCACGAACAAATTGTTCTGTGGTTACAGCATCGTTTTCCCAATTTAATATAGTAGCATCATCAATCGACCCACGATTCGCAGATGCACAGGCAGTTAATCCCAGTAATAAAAATAAATATTTCATTCTCATTAATATCTATTATAATTTAATTGCGTTTGGGTGGCAATAGTTTTTATAATGTAAAAAACAGGATAGGGGATTTATCATGGCAATATCAATTGAAAATTATATGAAAATAGCCGGTTTTTATAACGAAATGGCGCGTGTTTTGTCTGCTATTTGTGTGGAAAAGGGCGGAATTGCAATGGAAAATTATGTTGGCCGTTTTTTTGCTGCCGATGTGTTAGAATACATTGTTGAATATGGAAATAGATTAAAAAAATCTGGAACCAAGATTCCTGATAATGTGGCAGACGTGATGAATTTATTTGAAAAACAATTTGAGAATGTAAAAAGTTTGGTTACACCAAATCAAAAACCTATATATGAAATGACACTTGAAGAGTTTGAAAAAATTATGAATATTTAGTATAAATGTAGATGAAAGGAATAAAAAGGATAAAAAAATGGCACAAAACAAGATAAAAATAAATGTGTTATTGTATATCGGTATTGCATCAGCGCTGTTTGCTGGGTGTGCAAACCGAAATAATAATTTGCAATATGACACGGTAAATGTTGTAGAAAATCTTGTGGTTGATGAACGTTCTGTTCCGATTTTTCCAAAGAAAGCGGCTTTGACAACCGATACAGCACAAAGGTTCGCTTTGGATTTACCAAAAAGATGTACGGTAGATTGGAATAATCAAAGTGTTGTTTCTGTGGTTCCAGAAGAAAAAATAGAAATTGTACGTTTGGATACAGGTGATGCGTTGCCGGATTTACAGGTTTCTGATTATGATTTCAAAAAAGTTCATGTCAAAGATGCGTTGGAAACATTACTAGAAGGTACAGATATTTCAGTGATGGAAGATAATACTAATTTTGAAAAAATCAGTGGCGGAATCCAGGCAGGTTCATTGGCAGATGCTGTGGAATTAATGACTAAGTTAGGACGTCAGTATTATTCATTTAATTCAGAATTTGGTGAAATCCATTTAACCAGTCATGGTAAATGGATGATAAAAATGCCAAAGGATGAAACGATTATAATGGCATTGCTTGATGCTATGCGCGGTGCAGATATAAGAAATCTGTTGGTAAACTGGCAAGAGAAAACAGTTGTTTTTGAAGGCGATTATCAAACAGAACGCGAAGTTACAAAAATTGTATCTGATGTTTCTTCTAAAAAATATGTGTTGGCGTGGGATATAGATGTATATCGTGTTTATCCGAAGACAGATAACCCAATGATTTGGATGAATATGTTGCCTGCATTTGGTGATAAAAATATTCGCATGTCTATACCTGGGGTTGTTGGGCGTGCTTTGGTTGTTAGTCCAGAAATCAACACAAAAACTTTACAAGAGTTTATGGCGCAACAGGCAAATGTTGTTTTGGTGTCTCAGGGAACTTTTGCTATACCAAATGGGTGGCAATCAAGATTTGATATTGGTCAATGCAGCAAAGAAGATCGTTTGGAAACAGATTTAATTGTTGGTGCAACAGGTGTATACGGTAATTATGGTGGTTCTAATAAAATCGATGCGAAAATAGTATTAAGTACCAGTAATGGTGAATTGTCTTCGTTCAAGATACCGACAAATATAGGTGATAATTATGTGATTGTCGGTATTCCAACACATTCTTTTGTTACAACACCGGAAACATTAATCAGTCCTTTTGCAGAATTGGTTGTATTTATGTCTCCGCGTTTGATTTCCATCATAGATGCAGGTAATGGGATACAAAAAATGACCCCGTTATCAGGTGATGAATTACGGAGTTTTTTAAATAAATAGGATAAAATATGTTGTTTTCGAAACTGGAAAAAAAAGTTGCTTTTAGATATATGGCTGCAAAAAAACACGGATTTGGTTCTGTTGTTTCTTGGGTTTCTTTGTTGGGTATAATGTTGGGTGTTGCAACTTTGATTGTTGTTATGTCTGTGATGGGTGGTTTTCATGAAACATTGTTATCCAGAATTATCGGTATGAATGGTCATGTTGTTGTTTATCATAATGGTGGAACAATTTCTGATTATGATTTTTTAATGGATAAAATGCGTCAAAACAAAGTGGTCGCTAAATATACTACGTCTATGGTGCCTATTGCAGAAGGGCAAATTATGGCATCCGCAAATGGTAATAATTCCGGGGCAATGGTACGTGGTATCAGAATGTCGGATTTAGATGCAAAAACAAAAACCGGAACACGTGTTTATGGAAAATCTTTGGACAATGTCAAAGATGGCGAATTGATTATCGGGGCATCTTTATCACGGACATTGCATATAAACAAAGGCGATAAAGTTTCTTTGATTTCTGCTAATTCTGGAACTGCGACACCATTTGGTACAATGCCACGGATAATGGCATATCCGGTTGTTTCATCGTTTTTTATGGGTATGTATGAATATGATTCTGGATATATTTTTATGCCACTAGAAACCGCACAAAAATATTTAAATATTAATAACAGTGTAACACATATAGATTTGTTTTTAACTGATGCTGAACAAAGTGGCAAAGTTGTTTCTGCGTTGAATACGTTGTTGCCAGATGGTTTTATCGTTCGTGATTGGCGTGATTTAAATCGCGGGTTTGTTGGTGCTTTGCAGGTTGAAACCAGTGTTATGTTTTTGATTTTATTATTGATAGTAATTGTTGCTGCGTTTAATATAATTTCTTCGTTGGTTATGTTGGTCAAAGATAAAAACAAAGATATCGCGGTATTGCGTACGGTTGGTGTATCCAGAAAATCTATGATGAAAATATTTATTTTATCTGGTACCTGTATTGGTTTAATTGGGGCGACTTTGGGTACGATTTTGGGTGTAATTATGGCAATTTATATTGAACCAATAAGAAAGTTTTTCCAATTTATAACAGGGCGTGATTTGTTTCCTGCTGAATTATATTCGTTGTCTGAATTACCATCAAAATTGGTTCCTTCAACAGTTATCAGTATCGCAATGATAGCAATAGCATTGGCTTTTTTGGCGACATTGTATCCTGCGTGGAAAGCAGCGAATACAGACCCCGTAGAAACACTTAGAAATGAATAGGAATAAATATGGCAAGTATATTAAATTCTTTATCTAAAATATCTAAAAAAGATGTTGTGTTATCTGTACGAGATATTAAAAAAACATTTATAGAAGGTGGTCAGCCATTAAAGGTTTTGCGTGGCGGGGGGTTTGATTTATATCGTGGTGAAATTGTTGCGCTGGTTGGGCAGAGTGGGTCTGGTAAATCAACATTGTTGCAATGTGTCGGGTTGCTTGATAAGCCAACATCAGGTGACATATTTATAAATGGTTTGCCCATAGATAAAATGAACGAAGATACGCGTACTATGTTGCGGCGTCAAAAAATAGGTTTTGTTTATCAAAAACATAATTTGTTATCTGATTTCACAGCGCTTGAAAATGTAGAATTACCAATGTTGGCAAATGGTGTTGATACTGAAGTTGCTTGTTTACGTGCGACAAAATTACTGCGTGCGGCAAATGTGGCACATCGTGCATGCCATTTTCCCGGTGAAATGTCTGGCGGAGAACAACAAAGGACATCTTTGGCGCGTGCTTTGGCAAATAACCCTGAAATATTGTTGGCGGACGAACCAACGGGCAGTTTGGATCCAGAAAATGCTGTTAATGTGTTTGATTTGTTGTTATCATTGGTTCGTAAGAATAATATGTCTTTGTTGTTTGTGACACATGACATGAATTTGGCAAAACGTGCAGATAGAATTATTACTATCAAAGATGGTATAGTTAAATAATTAAAACAAAGGAGAGAAAAAATGAAAAAAAATACACAAATACCAAAATCCCATAATGTGCTGTACGGTGTAATAGGCATGTTTTTATTGTTTTTAATGGGTTGTTTAATTGGGTATGTTATTAACGGTGCATCAAGAATAAATACTTCATCAATGATGACTGAAAAACAATGTCAAGATTTATCAACCAGAATTGTGAATGCTGCAAATAATAATAATCCAGAATTGTTGCAACAATTAAATGAAATATTTTCTGAAAATTGTAACAACAGAAGATTTATAAAACATGTTAAACCGACAACTAAAATTGTAAAACCAAAGGAAAATGTGTGTATTCGTGTGGAAAGGGTTTGGTTAGATAAATTGGAAGAAATGCAAGATTATGAATTAATCCATGATGACAATGCGCAATTTTATATCAATCGTGCCAAGATTTATGCTAATCTAGCAGACAGAGGTTGTCCAGAAAATATAGAAATATATAAAGAATTGGCAAAAAAAGATTTAGAAATTGCACGTGCATTGAATAACGACAGTTTAGATGACAGACGTGAAGCAACTGAAATGGTTGAAACATATAAACGTTTGCAAATGCAGGCAGAAGCAACAAAAATGATTGAAAAAGCCAAGAAATTAACTAATCCTGCAATTGATTTTATAATTCAATTGGAAAAAATCATAGAAGAATAGGGTGTATAGTATGAAGAAAATAAAGAATATGAATAAAAATCAATCAAAGTCCAGAACTGTTTTGTGGATTATTTTTGCTTTTGTGATGGGATGTGCTGTTGGGTATATAACACATTATTTGATTGTAAATTGGCACAGTTTATTTGTTAGTTGTCCAAACGAAAGCAATCCGGAACTATGTTGCCCAAATGGCAGTAAACCAGATAAACATGGTTGTTGTAACGGAGAAGTGTATACTGATGCTGGTGGTGGCTGGATGGTTTGTTGCCCGGATGGGGGTGATAATTGTTTTCCACCGATAAAATAGAAAAATATAGAAAACACCGGCAAAAGCCGGTGTTTTTTACTTTATTCGTGTGTTATATATTTATACAAAATATTATTGGTTACATCCATCAAACCCAATGTTTTTAATTTATGTATTAAATCTTGTTCGATTTGGTCTATCAGATTGTTTCTATATTTTTCTGTGTTATCTATATCTTTTTCAGATTCAGAATCTATGGTATCACGAACAATTTTATTAACCACACTGCAAATAATCAGTTTTTTAATTTTATTCGCGTTTATGTAAATTGGATTGTTATTTATCTTTCTAAGATTGTTGTATTTCTTTATAATACGTTGAACAAAATCCCAATTGAATGATATTGGACTGGATATAAAATCCCTGTAAATATGACTGGGTGCAGCATCTTCGAAATCTATAACCCCCAATTTTTCGTTTGGTTTATCATACACAATATTTGGCCAACGCAAATCCCCATGTGTCATTACAATTATTTCATCGTCACCAATTTCTTGCCATAATACAGTTGCAGCATTGGTTAATATTTGTTTTAGATTTTTATTTTTAAACTGCTGTATAAATTTGTTCAGATTTTCTTTTGATATATTCGGAAATCTGTACAAAGTATCTTGCTTTCTATCTTCTAATGTAGCAATGCGCGGTTTTTCCATATTATGCAAAGTGTACATAAACTTTGCCAATTGAGAAGCCAATTTATTTTTCGTTTTATCACTTAATGCAAAATATTTTGTATTTGTTAATTCAATACCAGTCAGTTTTGTTTCAGTAACTGATTGGTATGGTGTTTCATTTGTATCAATGTCAAAAGATTTAACACTGCTAATAAATTCAGGTAAATTAACACCACAATCTTGACCAGATTCACGTATTTTATCTATGATATCAAATCCCCTTTTTTGACGGGAAATGTATCGCCCTTTGGCATTACGTATGTTGTCGCGTGCTTTTTTTATTACCAGATTTTGATTGTCTGGATTGTTGTATACGACAGATGCTGCACCAGCACTAATAATTTTCATTGTTGCTTGTTTAAATATTTCTGACAAAGGTTTTTGCATTTTATATGCCCTTGGTATTCTTACTTATTATAACATGATATTGATAAAATATATAGTATATACAATTATCAGGATCTTATATCATGCGTTTTCTTTATAAAATCTATTGAACGTTTGCGAATATCTTTGTCCACAATGACAGGGATATTAAAATGTGGAACATCTTTATATATTTTATAGTGTGCCTGAACATTATCAACAAAGGGTATATTATCTGGTTGTTGTGAATTAAATTGTTCACACCATTTTTTTATCTCTGTGCCAGACGCAATTTTATCGTCTGCACCAACAAAAAAATGAATCGCGGTGCGACCAAGTAAGTTTTTCGTGCTTATCGCATTACGATGATATCTTAATAAATCCCTTATCAAAGCAGGGTGTACAGGGATTTTTAGCATTTTCACAACCAGATTTGGCATTAACATCGCAAACAGTTTAAATGGTAAACACCAAGATTTTAATTGTCTTAAAGAAAACGGTGCCACCAATATCATAGATTCAGGGGAAATGATTTTTTGTTCCAATGCTATCAAAGAAACGATGGCGCCATAACTGTTGGCGGCAATAATAATATCATCTGTGTTTACTTTGTGTGACAAGTTCTGTTTTGCATAATCCCAAACTGCCTTTAAATCTTTTATACCAGAAGACACAGTGACATTTTGCATATCGCCGTCACTTTTGTTTTTGTCTTTGCCATGTGCCATGAAATTGAATTGCAGTGTGGCAAATCCTGCTTTTTGATATGATTTTGCTAATAATTTTTGGCTTTCTTTGTCCATATAAGAATATAAACCAGTTGCGATAATAACCAATTGAGGTGGTTTTTTAGATGTTTTTTGCGGTTGACTAAAACGTAAACGAATATTTCTGTTTTCATTTGGTATAGGTAAGTTAAATTCGTTTATCATTTGAGTTTCTTTTGGTGAAATAACTGTACCTGCTGATGCAATAGTATTTATCAAACACATAAGAGAAATAAATACAACAACAATCAACCTTTTCATTATTATTATTTCCAACTGTCGAAAATTATACCATGAATTCTAAGATAATGCAAAAATAATATTTTTTAAAACTTGTGCAACAGGTAAAAGAGTTTAAAGATAAACGTTGAAAATCAATATTACTATGCTAAAATTACTTGCAAGCAAAAGGATTTTGTATGATAACAAAAGTTTCTGCAACCGATTTTCTTGGCAAAATTGTTACGATAAAAATGGATAGACCTTTGGGAACAAAACATCCAAAATATGGTTTTGTGTATCCTGTAAATTATGGATTTATTCCGAATACTATATCAGGTGACGGGGAAGAATTAGATGCGTATGTTATTGGACCAAACGAACCACTTGATACATTCACAGGTCGTTGTTATGCGATAATTCACAGAACTGATGACGATGATGATAAATTGATTGTTGCACCAGATGGGCAAAATCCAACTGATAAAGAAATAGAAGAAAAAACCAAATTTCAAGAACAGTGGTTTAAACATACAATTGTTCGTCAGAGATAAAATCACACTGACATATGTGGCACTGTTTGCGCCATTCGAGCAGAAAACAAACAACAGTTTGCTGATTTAATGCAAAGGGTGAAAGAGTTTAGAGAGAAATGGTTAATTTCACCGATGGGTGAAAATTGAATATAAATATCGACTTTTATAAGATTTTTTTGTATATTTTAACCATGGTAAAATATATAAGCAATTTTTTTAAATTTGATAAAAAAGAATTCTATCCTTTGGAAAACATTATTTCTTTTAACGTTCCGCTTGCCCCAAAAACAACATTTAAGATTGGTGGGAATGCTGCGGTTTTTACAGAACCGAATTCTGTTAGTCAACTTTGTCAATTAATTGCAATAATTCATAAAAATTCTTGGCCTTTTTTTATCCTGGGTGGCGGTTCAAATGTTGTAATAAATGATAATGGATTAAATGCTGTTGTTGTTGGGTTAAAGAAATTAAAAAATATTTGTTTGTTGCAAGAACCTGTTAATAAAGATGAAGTGTTTGTATGTTGTGATGCTGGGGTAACGATTGGACAGTTAGTTTCTTTTTGTATTAACAATTCCGTTTCTGGTGTGGAAGAATTTGCAGGCCTACCAGGAACATGTGGTGGCGCTTGTTATATGAATGCGCGCTGTTATGGGGTTTCTTTTAGTGAAAATTTAAATGGTGTTTTCTATATAGGTAGCGATTATCAGGAACACAAATATATTTTTAATGCGAAAGATTGGGATTATAAAAAATCCCCATTCCAACAAATGATAAAAAATAGAGAATGTTTTGCTATTACGAAAGTCATCTTACGTTTGCGCCGTGGTAATAAAAATATGATTGATTTAATGTGTGCAAAATATATTAAGGATAGAGAGAACAAAGGGCATTTTAATTTTCCATCAGCGGGTAGTGTATTTAAAAACAATCATAATTTTGGAAAACCATCAGGACAAATTATAGATGAAGTTGGGTTGCGAGGCATAAAAATAGGGGATGCCCAAATCGCTCCGTGGCATGGAAATTTTATTATTAATACAGGTAATGCTTCGGCAAAAGATGTTAAACAGTTGATTCAAAAAATTAAGAGCAAAGTGTTTGATAAAACAGGTTTTGAATTAGAACCAGAAATAATATTTGTAGATTAATAGCTATCACTATAAACTTGAGTAAATTCGGTGTTATGCGATAATCAATAAAAATTGCCTGTTTTAAGAAACATGTTTATCGAACTTACAGAAGCATTTAAAATCCAAAGAAAAACCGCACTTTTTACGTGCGGTGTATCTTTTGGTGGGAGTGGGTGGATTCGAACCACCTCAGTCGTAAGACAACAGATTTACAGTCTGCCCCGGCTCTCCAACTCCGGCGCACGCCCAAAACTCAATTTCTGGTGCGAGCAGCGGGAATCGAACCCGCATTTCAAGCTTGGAAGGCTTGCATTCTAGCCCTTGAACTATGCTCGCCTTTGTTTTTCAGGCCCTGTGATTATATCTTATTTTTTTATAAACGCAAGTATTTATTCTGTTATTTCTACACTGTCTATGTATTTGCGGGAAACACTTTCTAGTTTCACAGGTTGATAATCTGGATTAGTTATAGTTTCGTTGTCTGAATCAGCATAAATCTGAATTGGTTCTGCATTTGTTACGTTTTCTGTGCTTTCTGTTATATAATTTGCACCAATAGGTTTTGTTTTATAGGCCGATTTTTTACGTAAATGTTCCGGTATTGTTATATAATCACCAGGATTTATACCGCGCGAAGATATTTGCTTTTCTGGTATAGAACTTAAGTTCATTGTATGTATATTATATAACGGTTTTAAGAAATTTGTTTGTGATGCTTTTAATTCAACTGGTGTTCCAGAACCGTTTAATGTCATTATACGCAAAGCGCGTTCAGATACACCCGATGGTTGCAAACGAAATATGCCAGATGAACCAATGTATCCATTTGGATCAAATAAATATGCAGGTTCAGATTTTGGTGAAAATAACATGCCTAGTGCCAGATTTGCTGCATCGTAACCAAATGCTGCCAAGTAATCTGGATCTGTTCCGGCGACCATGCTATATAGATTTTTAAAATTTTCTGATATTTCCGGCATCGCGGCATATTTAGCACCACTCATTGAAAAATCAGAAGCGATATCTGCATCTTGCCATAATGTTGTACCATAGAAAGCGACTTCGCGGTTGCTTACACCATAATAACGTAAAAATGACATCAATGCTTTGGAATCTTCGCCGTTACCTAATAATAAAATCGCATCGTACGGCAAGTTTCCTGTGGTTTCAGACCTTGATATTTTTTCAAGTTGTTTATTTAAATTATTTCTTGTTTCTGTAGATAAAGATTCTTTGGTTAAAATGTCAGATAATATTTCGCGTGCGCGTGTATTTGATGCATTTCGTGCGTTATATAACGATGCGTGCATAGCCACATCTTTGATTGAATCTGAATTGCTCGGTATGTAATAAAATAAACCCTTTACAGATAAATTGTATAAATCTGCGGCCTGATTAGCAACAGATGCCATCAATTGGCCAGATTTATCATTTGGTGCCAAAATAACAAAATCCTTTGCGCCATCATTTTGCATCTGGTTTATAACGGTCTCAATGCTTTGTACAGGTAGTAAATTAACGGTCATAACCCCATTACCTAATGCACCAATATCAGATGTGAAAGATAAAACAGGTAATTCATCATTTTTGATATCGCGAATTGTTTTCGCATCTTCGGCAAATAATGGGCCAATAATAATATTTGGATTTTCGTTTATCACGGTTTGTATGATGTTGTTACGTGTCGTTTTGTCGCCAGACAAATCATAAAAAGACATTTTTATATTTGGTTTTGTTTTGCGCAACAAAGCAGTTTCTATGGATGTTTTAATACTGTTCCCAACATTTTTTGTTGGACCATTCATTGGCAATAACACCGCGATATTTGCAACGCGTCCACCATCATCAGAACCATAAAGCGCGGTGGAATATAAGTATGTATCTTGAACATCTTGGGGGGTAGTCGTTGCTGTTTCTTCGTATGCATCATACCAGTTGCCGGATTTATTACCACTGCAACCAGATAATATGGTCAAAAGACCCAAAAAAAGTAAAAATTTATTCATATACATTGAAAAACCCATTTTTAATATGGTAATATTCTACTATAAAAGGATTAAAAATGCAATCAGGGCTTTATATTGTTGGAACACCAATTGGAAATTTGGCTGATATGTCGTCACGTGCGGTGGATGTTTTGCAAAATGTTGATTTAATTGCCGCAGAAGATACAAGGGTTTTTGGAAAATTAGCGCGACATTTTAATATTAAAACCAAAGTTATTTCATGTCATGAACATAATGAACGTGAAATAGTGGATTCTTTGGTACAAAAAATTCAAAGTGGGTTGGCAATTGCAACGGTCAGTGATGCTGGTATGCCTGGTATCAGTGATCCTGGTTTTCGTTTGATTCGTGCGGCACGCAAAGCACAATTACCTGTGTTTGTTGTTCCTGGACCAACAGCCGCTGTATCTGCGCTGGTGTTGTCTGGTTTTCCAACAGACAGGTTTACTTTCTGTGGATTTTTTGATGAAAAAAAAGTTCGTGAAGATAACAAAATTAGGCATACTATCATTTATTATGAAAGTCCAAATCGCATTATAGATACAATTAAAACTTTGGCATCAGTTATGCCGGAACGTCAGATTGCGATTGTTCGTGAAATTACAAAAATGTATGAAGAAACTATTATCGGTTACCCATCGGATTTGGTAAATATTGAACCACCACGTGGTGAAATAGTCATAGTTGTTGCGCCTGCGCCAGATAAAAAAATGTCTGATGAAGAAATTAGCGAAATTGTTAATGATATTGTATCATCTTCAACAAAATCTGCAGCGGCAGATTTGGCTGCACGTACTGGAATATCAAAAAAAGAAGCATATAAAAAATTGGTGAATAAATAATGATAAAATTTGTTGGTTCTTTTGAAACAGTGGAATCTTTGCCAAATACAGCATTTGCAGAATATGCATTTGTTGGACGCAGTAATGTTGGAAAATCATCTTTGATAAACGCAATCGTTGCACAAGATATAGCAAGAACATCTAATACCCCAGGCCGGACACAAAGTTTAAATTTGTTTAATATCCAAGATAAAATTATGATTGTAGATTTGCCTGGATATGGATATGCGCGCGTATCTAAGATAGAAGCATTGCGGTGGTTACAGCGCTTAGAAAAGTATTTAATCAACCGTTCTCAATTACGCAGATTATTTATTTTGATTGATTCAAGAATTGGTGCAAAGGATTCCGATTTAGATTTGATGGATTTTTGTGATAAAAACGGTATTTGTTATCAGATTGTTTATACCAAGAAAGACAAACGTATACGTGATAAAAATCAGTGTCTTTTGTCACATAAAAATCATCCTGCAATGGTGGAACAAATATTAGAAACGTCTGCTGAAAAGAAAACAGGACTTGAAGATTTAAGGAATATAATTGGTATCAAATAACAATGTGTTTAATGTTTCAAATCCAGCATTTATTCTAAATGCTTTGTGGGGTTTTATTTCACAATATAGTGATGATTTTTCACGTGTTCTGATTTTTTTACCCAGCAGGCGTGCAGTTCGCAGTGTTGAAAAGATGATTGTTGATAAAATTGGACATGCTGTAATTTTACCTAATTTGGTGCCATTGGGAACAGGACTTGAAGACGGCGAAGAAACGGATTTATTATCAGATACTATATCAAATCAAGAACGTATAATCATTTTATCAAAATTATTATCTGGGGATGCATGTGTAAAAAACATATCAACTGCGTTACCCATAGCACGCGATTTTATTCGTATGCAAGATTATCTTGAAAACGAAGGTGTTGATATTCAAAATATAAATTGGTCGTCATTAATAGATGATAAATACGCGATTCATTTTCAAAATAAAGCTAAAATATTGGATATATTAAAAAAATTACCAAACGATAAAATTACGCAAACAGCGAAACGTAACCAAGATATTCGTTCGTGGATTAAAAATCTTGATAAATATGATTTGGTGATTGTGTGTGGTTCGACTGCGTCAGTTCCGTCTACGGCAGATTTAATGGCAGCCATAGCACAACGCGATAATGGTAAAATTATTTTGTCTGGTAAAATATCTGGCAAAGACGAAGATTTTATTTTAGATACAAATCCATACAATGCAGAATATAAGTTTTTGAAAAAACTAGGTTTAAATGCTGATGATATTCAAACCATAGATGTGGGTTGTGGTGATTGTATGGATGTTATGAATACCGCTTTTGGTAACAGTGGAATGCACACAGATAATAAATTAAATAATTGTGTATTAATAGAATGTAATCGCGAAAGCGAAGAAGCATCTGTTGCAACAGAAATAGCGTTCAGGGCAATATCTGAAAATAAATCAGTTTTAATAATTACACCAGATGCGGCTGGTAATCAAAGAATAAAATCAGAAATGATGCGTGCCGGGATAGATGCAGATTTTTCATCTGGTACATCTGGTACAATGACAAATATAGGGCGTGCAATTTTAAACCTGTTTGATTTTTGGATTGAAAATAACCAATCTGATTTTGAACAATTATACGTGGCTGCGAATTATAATATTTTTGATATGTTGGTGCGTTTTGTTGATACAAATGATAAAAGTGTTTTCCAACCAAGTTTTGATATAACAGATGAAACAAATATCCCGATTTGGGAAAGTATCAAAAATATGTCAGATATTTTGCATAGAAACGGTATAATTTTAAATGTGAATGATGCGCGTGCTTTTGTAAATGATGCAATCAGCAATGTTTCTATCAGACCAAATGTTTCAAAAGATTGTCATATTTGTGTATTGGGGACAATTGAATCGCGTATGCAAAATGCAGATGTTGTTGTTTTAACGGGTTTAAACGAAGGTATGTTTCCATCTACAGGTTATGAAAATGCCTGGTTGCCGCGTTTAATATCAGAAAAAATTGGCTTGCCGTCACCAAATCGCAAGGTTTCTTTGATGTCTTTGGATTTTATGAATCTATCTTGTAATAAAAACGTATATTGGTTACGCAGCAAGCAATCTGGTGGTGTGTTAACTACTGAATCCAGATTTTTATCGCGTGTACGTGTTGCAATTGGTGATTTGCAAACAGATGATGATATTTTGAAATCCGTACGTGCCAAAGACGATGTTTTATATAATCCTTTGGATTATGCACCACCAATTCCACCAATAGATAAAACAGATGTTTATGTGACTGAAATAGAATTGTTGATACATAATCCGTATGCTTTTTATGCTAAACATATTTTACGATTGCGTCCAATGGATGATTATTGGGTTTTACCTGATGCGCGTAATTTTGGTAATTTGGTTCATGAAACCATAGAAAATGCAAAGGATTTTAGTGCTGATAAATTAATCATGGAAATGGATGCACGGGCAAAACAGGTTTTAAGTAAAGATTCTATATTGTTTTATTTTTGGCATAAAAGATTTTGTGAAATTGCGCCATTTATTGAACAGTATTTGAAAACTGGTGGGCATAAAGAAATTGCTGGTTCTGTGATGATTGCTGGTCGTAATGTACGGGCCAGGGCGGATATGATTTGGGATGGCACTGTGTTAGATATAAAAACAGGCGCTGCACCCAGCAAAAAGCAATTACTAGATGGAACAATGCCGCAATTACCCCTAGAAGGTTATATGATGCAATCTGGCGGGTTT
Organism: Alphaproteobacteria bacterium; assembly: GCA_017427715.1. Taxonomy (GTDB): domain Bacteria; phylum Pseudomonadota; class Alphaproteobacteria; order Rs-D84; family Rs-D84; genus Enterousia. The sequence goes on from JAFRSF010000012.1 coordinate 22,444, forward strand.
CCGATTAAGATGAAAGATATATCTGTGACACCAGTATTGCAGTTTTTACAATTAAAAAATGGCGATTTGCAACTTTTTGAATACAAAGATGAAATTGCCCAACAAATGATTGATAATACTGTGCAAAAAGTAAAAGAATTATTCGGTAGGTACAGTGGTAAAAATCTTGCCGAATACGAATACAGAAACAGTGTTGGTGATAAATATCACGACTGGGATGATTTGGCACGTATAGACGATTAATCTTTGATTTCAATCCATAAACCACAATGATCTGTAGGTTTGTCTGATAAACGTGGGTTTATATCTATTTCACAATTTTTAATCATTTTGGTTGCTGTTTTGTTGCATAAAAAATAATCCAATCTTAGTCCTTGCTTGTTGCCAACAGTATCACGACCACGATAACCATACCAAGTGTAATCTATGTCATTTGGATGTAAATACCGCCATGCATCAACCCAGCCCGAATTTAGCCACTGGTGCATTATATTGCGTGCATCTGGTGCAGAAATAGAAGAACCAATATAGTTTCTTGTGTTCCATATATCATTATCTGTTATTGCAACATTATAATCGCCACCAATGATAACAGGTTCTTCGGAATCAATATACTGGGATATGTATTGGGTGAAAGCACGCATCCAATCTAGTTTATAAGGAAACTTTGGTGATTCAATACAATCACCGTTTGGCATATATACATTTATCAACCTGATGCGACCATCAATGACACATTCTAGAAATCTGGCATTTACATCGGGATAATTTGGCATACCCATAATGGGATCTTCTATGGAATATTTAGAAAAGGTTGCAACCCCATTCCAAGATTTTTGTCCGAATACTTTGATATTATAGCCAAAATCGTCTAATAAATTATGCGGAAAATTAGCATTTTCGACCTTTAATTCTTGGCATAAAACAGTGTCGTATTCGCCACTTTTTAATATGTCCATAAAACTTTCTATATGGGCGCGAATTGAATTGATATTTAATGTTAGTATTTTCATATTTGCAATCTTTGTTTTGTAATACTATAATATACCCTGTCCAATATAAAAACAACAAGGATTTTATGTTATGAACATGTATCAATTTTTGGAGCAGGTGGTATCTAAATCCCCAAATGCTTTGTTTTTGGTACGCGAAAAAATAACTTTCAAAGATGCTTTACCCCTGATTCATGCCAGGGCGACAACTTTGCATAACACAGGTGTTAAAAGCGGTGATGTTGTTGGGATTTTATCTCATAATATTGCACAGTTTCCTTTGACTCTTTTCGCAATATGGTATTTGGGCGCCAAAGTTTTATTGCTGGACACTAATTTAACCCCGTTTGAATATGATAATATGACTAAAACGGTCGGTTGCAAATTGGTTTGTGCGGAAAAAAACTTTTTCTTTGATACCAAAAGGTTCAAATTTTTTGATATTGAAACACCAGATACAAAACAAGATGCAAGATTAAAGCCGGCAAAATTGACGGCAGATGATATTGCTACTTTGTCTTTTACGTCTGGGTCAACAGGTAATCCCAAAGTTGTTCCTTTGACACACGGAAATTTGAAATGTTCTTCTGATTATTATGAAGATATGGGGCAATGGATACATAAGAATGAAATTATGTATGGTTTTTTGCCTTTGTATCATATTTTTGGGTTTGCTGCTGGTATTTTGGCACCATTACATTTTCATATGGGGATTTTGCTGCAACCAACTGTCAATCCAAAAAATATTTTGGAAGATTTCAAAGTATACAAACCACATGTTATACCTGCGGTGCCACGCGTATGGGAAGTTTTCAGAAACAAAATCATCGATGGTATCAAAGCACAACATAAATGGTGGTTGGTATCTTTTGTGTTAAAACACCAAAAACTGTTAAAAAGATTCGGGTTAAATGTTCTAGTCAAAAAGGTTCAAAAACCGTTACTTGAAGTTTTTGGTGGTCGTGCGAATTTGTTAATTGCTGGTGGTGCTGCGACAAAACCAGAAGTTGAAAAGTTCTACGAAGCGTTGGGTTTAACTTTCATTCAAGGATATGGTATGACGGAAACAGTCGGACCGTTTTGTTGTTCCAGACCTGTGAAACATCGTGTTCCGTTTGCATTTGGGGTTCCAATTGGTTGCTCTGAATGTACAATTCGTGAAATGGATGAATCTGGGGTTGGTACACTGTGGGTTCGTGGTCCAAATATATTCAAAGGATATTTAAATAACAATGGTGCGAATACCGAATCTTTTGACAAAGACGGTTGGTTTAATACTGGGGATTTGGTATATTTGGATAAAAACAATCAGTATCATTTTGCAGGACGTAAAAAACAAGTGATTGTTTTAGATTCTGGCAAAAATGTTTATCCAGATGAATTGGAAGCGTTGTTTATGGACATAGACGGTGTTAAAAATGTCGCTGTATTTGAACACAAAGTCAAAGATAAAACTGTGACTTATGCGGTATTTTCGGTTGAACCAGAAATGACGATGGAAAAATTGTCTGTTGCCATAGCAGATAAAAACAAAAAAGTTGCATCTTATAAATGGGTGACACATTTTGCTATGACATGTGACGATTTACCTATGACCAGTACACAAAAGGTAAAACATCATGTTGTTCGTCAAAATCTGATTGATGGAAAATATCCAGATAGACATGAATAATGTTCATAATTATAAATAACATAAGGACAAAATAAAATGACAATGTACGATTTATTAGAAAAAAATATCAAAGAAAATGGCGATTTGCTTTTCTTGGTGCGTGAAAATATAACTTTTGGTGATTTACCAAAATACATAACTGCACGTGCTGCATCGTTGGCTGATGTTGGGGTCAAGGCGGGTGATACAGTTGGTGTGTTGTCGCATAATCTGCCACAATTTATTTACAGTTTGTTTGCAATATGGTATTTGGGAGCAAAGGTTTTGTTGTTGGATACAAATCTGACACCAGAAGAATACGATAACATGACAAAACTGACGGATTGCAAATTAGTTGTTGCTGAAAAATCTTTCTTTTATAAAGCAAAAGATTTCAAATTTTTTGATATTGAAACACAAGACAAAGAAGGCATAGTTGTTAAACAACATAAATTAAAAGATGATGATATTGCAACTTTGTCGTTTACATCTGGTTCAACTGGAACACCCAAGATTGTTCCTTTGACACATAAAAACTTGGTTTCTTGTTCAGAAGGTTTGGAAAGTTTGAATATATTCTTGCATCATGGTGAAACTATGTATGCTTTCTTGCCTTTATATCATGTGTTTGGTTTTGCTGTTGGGTTCTTGGCGCCTATGCATTTTGGAATGAGCATTTTGTTACAATCGACAATTAATCCAAATGCAATTTTACAGGACTTTGCAACATATAAACCACAGGTTATTCCTGCTGTGCCGAAATTGTTCGAAATTTTCCGTAAGAAAATTATTGATGGTATCAAAGCCAAAAAGAAATGGGGCTTGGTATCGTTTATTATGAAACATCAAAAAGTGTTACGTGCGATTGGATTGGGTAAGTTGGTTGATAAAGTGTTGAACCAAATTCGTTCTGTGTTCGGTGGTCGTGTGCGTTGTATGGTTGCGGGTGGTGCAGCGACAAAGCCAGAAGTTGAAAATTTCTATAACAATCTTGGTATAGCATTTGTTCAGGGTTATGGTATGACTGAAACAGTAGGACCGATCTGTTGTTCAAAGCCAGTCAAAAAACGTGTTCCGTTTGCGTTTGGTGCGCCATTAGGTAACAGTTGCTGTGAAATCCGTAATGCAGATGAAAATGGTATTGGTATGTTATGGGTGCGTGGCGACCAAGTGTTTGGTGGTTATTTGAATAATGAAACAGCAAACAAAGAATGTTTTGATAAAAATGGTTTCTTCTGCACAGGTGATTTAGTATCCATTGATAAAAACGGGGAATACCATTTTGCTGGTCGTAAAAAACAAGTGATTGTTTTAGATTCTGGTAAAAATGTTTATCCAGATGAACTAGAAGGTTTGTTTATTGAAATACCTGGTGTAAAAAATGTCGCTGTATTTGAGTATGAAGTCAAAGGCAAAACAGTTGCATACGGTGTGTTTTCTGTTGAAGAAGGTATGACGATGGATAAATTGGCTGCGGCTGTGGCAGATAAAAATAAAAAAGTTGCATCATATAAGTGGGTTACTCATTTTGCAATGACAACAGATGATTTACCATTGACCAGTACACAGAAAATTAAACATCACGTAGTTCGTCAATGGTTAATTGATGGTAAATATACAAACAGACACGAATAATATAAAACAAACCGAAGGAATGGCACAAATGAATATGTATCAAACATTGGAAAATGCAGCAAATCAATGGCCAGAAAATCTTTTTCTGGTACGTGAAGGTATAACTTATTCTCAATTTATTGGTCAAGTGCGCGCCAGGGCGGCCACTTTGAGAGATGCCGGGGTCAAAGCAGGAGATATAGTTGGGGTGTTATCTCACAATTTGCCACAGTTTCCTTTGACATTGTTTGCGGTATGGTATTTAGGTGGAATTGTTTTAATGTTAGATACTAATTTAACACCATTTGAATACGACAAAATGACACAAATAGCGGGATGCAAATTCGTTTGTGCTGAACCTTCGTTTTTTTATAAAACAGACAAATTTACCTTCTTTGATATAACCAAGAAAGATGGTGATATAGATTATGATTTACGTGCGCATCCGTCAGAATCTACAGATGTTGCGTTAATGTCGTTTACATCTGGTTCGACTGGTACACCAAAAGTTGTGCCGTTGACACATTTTAATTTGATTGAATGTGCTAATTCTTTGGAAGATATGTCAGAATATTACCATTCTGGTGATATAATGTATGGATTTTTGCCTTTGTATCATATTTTTGGTTTTGCAATTGGTATTTTGGCAACAATTCATTTTGGGGGTGGCTTGGTTTTACAGCCAACAATTAACCCAAAATATATATTGGATGATTTTAAAACATTTAAACCTCATGTGATACCTGCTGTGCCGCGTATCTGGGAATTGTTCCGTAATAAAATCATAGATAATATGAAAGCGCAAAATAAATGGCGTGTTGCATCGTTTATTTTGAAAAATCAAAAAACTTTGCAAGATATGGGATTATCGTTCTTTGTACGCAAAGTTCAAGAACCTTTGTTGGAAGTATTCGGTGGTCGTGCAAGGTTATTGATTGCTGGTGGGGCGGCAACAAAACCGGAAGTTGAAAATTTTTATGAATCACTGGGATTGGCTTTTATTCAAGGATATGGTTTAACAGAAACAGTTGGACCAATTTGTATTTCAAAGCCAACAAACAAAAGGTTGGCATATTCTGTGGGGGCGCCAACATCAAATAATGAATGTGAAATTCGTGACAAAGATGAAAATGGCGTGGGAGTGTTATGGCTTCGTGGGCATCAAGTGTTTGGGGGTTATTTAAATAATCCAGAAATAAATGCAGAGGTCTTTGACGACAAAGGATTTTTTAATACTGGTGATTTGGTTTCTATGGATAAAAACGGTGAATTGCATTTTGCAGGACGCAAGAAACAAGTAATCGTTTTAGATTCTGGCAAAAACGTTTATCCAGATGAATTGGAAGCATTGTATATGAATATTCCTGGTGTAAAAAATGTTGCGGTCTTTGAACACAAAGTAAAAGACAAGACAGTTACATATGCAGTATTTCAGGTCACACCGGAAATGACAATGGAAAAGTTATCAGCAGCTGTGGCGGAAGCAAATAAAAAAGTTGCATCTTATAAATGGGTGACACATTTTGCTATGACAACGGAAGATTTACCAATAACCAGTACGCAAAAGGTCAAACATCATATCGTTCGTCAAAATCTGATAGATGGTCAATATCCGGACAGAAAAGAGTAAAAAAAACCGGCAATTGCCGGTTTTATTTTCCCAAACACAATCGTGAAAATGTAGCATCGGCGATTTCTGCAGTCGTTATAACACCCAATATTTTTCCAATTGCATCAGATGCACGACGAACATGTTCTGCAAATATATCGTAATTATCATCTGATTTAATAAGTGCATTGTTTAATTCGTCAATTGCGATAGATAACAATTCGTACGTTCTTTCGTTTATAGCAACTTTGGATTCACTATTACCCATTAAATTATTCATTTTAGTTGTGATGATTTTCATCAAAATATCAAAACCTTCACCTGATTTAGTGGATGTATAAATAACATTTTTTAATTTTTTATCTTGTATTAAATCAGATTTATTTATAACAGTGATTTCATCTGGATTAATATTTGTTGGTTTGTTATCATAGACATGAATTATTAAATCTGCGTTGTTGATTTCATTATATGTGCGTTCAATGCCGATTTTTTCAATCGTATCAGTTGCGTTCCGTATTCCTGCTGTATCTGACAGATTGACCAGATAACCATCAATTTCAATTTGTTGGGATACTACATCACGTGTTGTGCCTGCAATATCAGAAACTATGGCGCGATTAAAACCGACCAATTTATTAAAAATAGATGATTTGCCAACATTTGTTTCACCAATCAAGACAATATTAAAACCGTTACGCAAAGCACGTGTTCCATGATATCCTGATATTGCTTTTTGTAATTCATTTAATAAATCTTGTGTTTTATTTTTGATTTTTACATCAATATTTTTTGGTAAATCATCTTCACTATAATCCAATATAGCCGCCGCATACGCAGATATTTCAACCATTTGATTACGCCAATTTGTGTATATTTTTGAATCGGATCCGGTCATAGAACGCAATGCAGATTGGCGTTGTTTATCTGTTTGTGCATCTAGCAAAGCAATTAAACCATCCGCATCAGTCAAATCCATTTTATTGTTATAAAATGCGCGTTTCGAAAATTCACCACGTTCTGCAATTCTGCAATTGTGATCGCGCAAGAAATCAAATATTTTATTTATAACAGCTGGTGCGCCATGTGAATGTATTTCAATCACATCTTCGCCAGTAAAAGAATAGGGTGCATTAAAATAAATTGCAATACATTGGTCTATTAAATCACCGTTATCATCTTGGAAGTTTGTATAATAAGCATGACGTGCAATGTGTTCTTTTTTGTTTATAATACATTCAAACAGAGATGCTAAATCATTTCCACTGATTCTTATGACCGCAACGCCGGCTTTGCCATGACCAGAAGACAAAGCAAAAATATTTTCACAATTATTCATTTTTATTTACCACTTATTTCTTTTAATGCGATTGGAACCAATTTTGCAACATCAAGATCGGGATTATTTGATACCAATTTTTGTGCCATATCTATAATATCCATACGGCGATATCCCAATGATTCAAGTGCTGCCAATAAATCTGGTAATACACCAGAATCGGAACTGAAATCAAAACTGCCACCGCCCATTTTATTTTTTAATTCAACAATGATTTTCTCGGCAACTTTTTTACCAACGCCAGGGGCTGTTGCGATTGTTTTTGCATCCCCAGTTGCAATCGCGGACATCAATGTTTCTGTTTTTATAGTTCCCATAATAGCCAACGCAACCTTTGGTCCAACACCAGAGACCGTTGTCAATTGGTTAAACAGATTTTGACCAGCCAGAGATGAAAATCCAAACAATCTTATTGAATCTTCGCGAACAATAGTTTCTATCCACAAAGACACTGTCGATTTTTGTGTCAGGTATTCTGGGGTGTATACTTTGTATCCAACACCATTTGTCATCAAAATGACATAGCCATCACCAATATAATCAATTATACCTTGCAATTTTCCAATCATTTGTTATCCTTTTAGGGTAATTTTAATCTAATTTAATTAAAAGGTCAAATATGAGTGGACACAGTAAATGGCACAACATCCAACACAAAAAAGGATTGGTTGATGCAGCACGCAGCGGTTTGTTTACAAAATTGGCACGTGAAATAACTATGGCAGCAAAAATGGGCGATAAAAACCCAGATAATAACCCAAGATTGCGTTTGGCAATTTTGCAGGCACGTAAGAACTCTATGCCGAATGATAACATTAAACGTGCAATTGAAAAAGCATCTGGTAGCAATACAGATAATTTTGTAGCAGTAAGATACGAAGGTTATGGACCAAATGCAGTTCCTGTGATTGTAGAGGCATTAACAGACAACCCGCGTAGGACAGTGCCAGAAATACGCAATATATTTGCTAAAAATGGTGGTAACATGGGGGAAGAAGGTTCTGTGGTATTTATGTTTTCACATGTCGGGCAAATTATGTATCCTGCATCTATTGGCAAAAGTGAAGACGAAATGATGGAAATAGTTATGGAAGTAGATGCAGATAACTTGGAAACCAGTGAAGAAGGTTTTATCATCACAACAAAACCAGACAATTTTATGAATATTCAGAAAGCATTATCAGATAAACTGGGTGAACCAGAAAATGCTGAATTGACTTGGGTTCCAAATATGCCCGTGGATTTGGATGATGAAGCATATGCGAAACTGGAAAAACTGGTTGATGCGTTGGATGACAATGATGATGTGCAGAAAGTATTTACAGCAGCAGCATAGTTGTTGTGTTTGTTATAAAAAAAAACCGGCATTTGCCGGTTTTTGTTTGTTTTTTATTTATTGTTCGCTGATTGAGTTGCTGCTGCAGCACCTTGTCTTTGTTCGTATAATGCTGCGAAATCAACCGGTTGCATTGTAAATGCTGGGAACCCAGATTCTGCCGTCAATCTTGTCACCAAAGCGCGAACAGATGGGAACAACAATGTTGGAACGTCTATTAATAATGTTTTCTTTTTGGTTTCTTCGTCTTTTTCTTCGTATTGAACCATACCTGTGTATGTAGATTCAATCAAAAATATTGTTTTGTCGTCTTTTTCCAATTTAGAATGAACCTTGGTAATTAAATCAACCATAAATAAATTATTTTCAGCGCCTTTGATATTGATATCGATATTGATTTCAATTTTTGCCTGACCATTGTCTTGTTTAAAGAATAATTCTGGTACATTTGGGCTTTCAAATGATATATCTTTTAAGAATTGTGAAATAATATTAAACTTTGGCATGTATTGCTCCTTTTTTTATCCTCGGTTTTATGATAATATAGCATTAAGAAATTATTTTTACAAGTGGGGGGATTAAATAAAATGATTATATTTAATAAAATGGTGCGGTATTTATTTTTGTGCCTGTTGTTCGGGCTTGTTGCGGGCTGTGATTTATCTTCACCAACTCATGTGGGGGATGAATCTAAAATACCGTCAAATTTGCGTGCGGTGTCATATTCTGCTTTGCCTGGATGGCGGAGTGACGATGTAAGATATGCCTTGCAGGCATTTCGTAATACGTGCAAAGCGAAGATTCAGTACAAAGGTTCTGTGATACCTGATGCTGATTTGTTGCGTGAGAAATGTAATATGCTGCCAAGTTCGTCTGCCGATGTTGCAACAGTGCGTGCATGGTTTGAATCTAATTTTCAACCATATCAGGTTTATAATGAAAATGGCGGAAAAACAGGAACTTATACTGGGTATTATTCGCCTGTGATACCAGGGTGTCGTGTGCGTAGTGCCAAATGCAATGAACCTATTATGGGTGTGCCGATTGACGGTTCGTCATATAAAGGTGTTTCAAAACGTGATATTGTAAATAAAAAAATAGGACGTGTGTTGTATTGGGCAAATATTGTTGATGTACAGAATCTTCAAATTCAGGGTAGCGGAATGCTAAAATTGGAAGACGGCAAAATGGTTAAATTGAATTTTGCAGCGGTTAATGATATGCCATTTAAATCTATTGGTGCGCAATTGCAGGCAAAGGGTATTAAACCAGCAGGGGGCTATTCTGCTGATGCTGTATGGAGTCACTTAAAGCAAAACCCAAGCTTGGCCAAAGAGGTTATTTACAACAATCCAAGATATGTATATTTTTATGAATCTGATCAGAAAAATGTTGTTGGTAAACTGGGAACACCATTATCGAAAATACGTAGTGTAGCAATGGATGATTCGTTGTATACGTTGGGTTTGCCGGTATATATTAATACATCATTGTCTGATGGTCGTTCTTTTAATCGGTTAATGATAGCCCAAGATACAGGTGGTGCAATCAAAGGATGGATTCGTGCAGACATATTCTTTGGTTCTGGGGATGAAGCATACAAGGTTGCACATGGTCAGCACGCACAAGGACAAATGTTTATTTTAATGCCAAAAGAGTATAGTTATGTCAAACCAAGATAAAAAAATTGAAATTCGTAAAGCAAGACCGCAAACACTGGCGGCGTCTTTTGGTGGATTGTTTGAAACTTTGGGAATTCGTGCATCTGATTCAGATTTAGCAGAAAATTGGCAGAATATCGTTGGAGATGATATTGCAAAAATTGCAAATGTTGTCGCAATTAAAATAGCGCGTGACAAAACATTCAATGTTGTGTTGCGACCAGTGTCGCCCGCATTTGCATTGGAATTGTCGTATAAAGTTGATGAATGTATTAAAAAACTAAATAAATATTATGGCAGAAATGCCGTGTCAAAAATAACAATCAGGAAATAAAATGAAACGTGTTTTGGGTATAGATCCTGGATTATTACATACTGGTTGGGCAATTATAGATGTTAATGGCAGTGAAATTAAATATGTCGCTAGTGGTGTTATATTACCCCCAACAAAAATTAATTTGGCAGACAGATTGGCTTTCATTTTTAACAATGTATCTGAATTGTGTGACACATTTCATCCTGATGAATGCAGCATAGAAGTTATTTTTGTAAATAAAAATGGGAAAACAACTTTGTTGTTGGGACATGCGCGTGCGGCAGCGATAACGGCGGTTGCAGTACAAAATATACCTGTGTTTGAATATGAACCAAACAAAGTAAAAAAAGCTTTGACATCAATGGGGCATGCCGATAAAGAGCAGATTTACAAAATGTTGTCAATTTTATTACCGAATGCGCATCCAAAAACAGCAGATGAAAGTGACGCGATTGCGATTGCTTTGACACATGCAAATACATCAAAATTAATGATGTAAAAAGTGATTTTATTTCATAGGTATTTGTGGTATATTTTTTTGCAAGGGATATAAATGGGCAGAGAAAAATATATTTCTATGAAAAAAAATGTGACTGGATTTTCATTTGCAAATCTGGGTCTTTTTACTGGTTTTGCCAGCAGTATTGTTAATGCGGTTTATTCTTTGACTATTCTGGGGATTTTCAAAGTATTTTTTAATGAAAATATTGCATCTGCCGCAGTTGGTGTATATGCAGCAATTTATGCATTGTTTGCGTGTGTCATAGGTTTGTTTTCAGCAGAGGTTTTACGCTGGTTTACAAAAACAAAATTATTGTACATCACGATGGCTACGCTTGGAGCATGTTATTGCATGATGAGTTTTTCTGTTAAACCTGAAACATTTATTACTTTGGATTATGTGGCCCAGGCGGCTTTGACATTGGTGAACGTTTTATTACCACTGTTTATTTCTGATTTTTCAAAAGATGTCGGAATGGAAAAATTAAATGCCAGATTACATTTGTGGGGAAATGTTGGAGCTTTGATTGCGCCTGTATTCGCGATGAGTATTGTTGGTTGGTTCAATGGCAATTACCGTATACCTTTTTTGGCAGCAGGGATGATTTATTTTTCTGGGTTATTATTCTTTAGACATTTTGGTATAGTTCAACAAGATAGAGTTTTAAAGAAAGTGAATATGCGCAAAACATGGCGTGCGTTGAAAATAAATGCTTTATCTTTTTTTAGAAAATCAGGTATGTTGCGTGCATATGTCGTAAACTTTGGTTTTTATGCATTGCGGTCGATGCGTTTATTATATGTTCCAATTGTTGTTATTGAAAATGGTTTTTCTAATGAAACATTGGGTATTGTTTTGTCTTTAGGAATATTGCCGTATATAATTATAGAATCCTTTATTGGAAAATTAATAAAAAAATATGGTGTAAGATTTTGGTTAAGTTTGGGTTTTGTGTCGTTTGCCATATTTTCATTGCTTGCCACATTTATAACAGGGCATGCTTTGTTAACTATTTTTGTGCTGTGGCAAATATCTGGTGCGTTTATGGAAGCAGCACATGATTTGTTATTCTTTAATGGTATGAAGAAAAACGAACAAGCCAGATATTACGGTGTTTTCAGAACAAGTGTTAATTTCCCAAGTGTAATTGCACCGATTTTAGGGACTTTGTGTATCACAATGTTTGGATCTACATCGGCTGTGTGGCTGATAACTGCGGTTGCAGGTTTTTTATCAACAATAGTTTTGTGGTCTAGAAAGTAATATAAATACACCTTGCATTTGGTTGGGTTTCTTTGTATTATTTCCTTACAAGAAAGGGGTTTATATATGGCAAAAAAAGAAGGTATAAAAGAAGCACCAGTTGCAAAAAATCCTGCATTGGAATCTGCACTGGCACAAATTCAAAAACAATTTGGTAAAGAAGCCATCATGAAAATGGGTGACGGTTCACAACAAAATATAGAAGCGATTTCATCTGGTTCACTTGGATTGGATATCGCGTTGGGTGTTGGTGGTTATCCACGTGGTCGAATTGTTGAAATATACGGTCCTGAATCTTCAGGTAAAACAACTTTGGCATTACATGCTGTGGCAGAAGCACAGAAAAAGGGTGGTACGTGTGCATATATTGATGCCGAAAATGCTTTGGATCCATCTTATGCTAGAAAATTGGGTGTTGATGTTGCGAATTTAATTATTTCACAACCTGATTCTGGGGAACAGGCATTAGAAATAGCAGATACATTGATAAAATCTGGTGCAGTTGATGTTGTTGTTGTTGATTCTGTGGCGGCACTGGTACCAAAGGCAGAATTAGAGGGTAATATCGGTGATACTTATATGGGGACTACTGCACGATTGATGTCCCAGTCGTTGAAAAAATTAGCGGGCAGTGTTTCACGCAGTAATACTTTGCTGATTTTTATTAATCAAATCCGTATGAAAATTGGTGTTATGTTCGGCAGTCCTGAAACAACATCTGGTGGTAATGCGTTAAAGTTTTATGCATCTGTTCGTCTGGATATTCGCAGAACTGGTGCAATAAAAGATAAAGAAAATGTTATTGGTAATGAAACACGTGTCAAAGTTGTTAAAAACAAAGTTGCGCCACCATTTAGAACTGTAGATTTCAAAATTATGTATGGCGAAGGTATTTCAAGAATTAGTGAAATCTTGGATATGGGTGTAAAATATAATTTTATTGAAAAAGCCGGGTCTTTTTATTCATATAATAATGAACGCATCGGTCAAGGTGAAGCGAATGCGCGTCAATGGTTAAAAGATCATGAAGATGTGCAAAAAGAATTACTTGATAAAATTATGGCCAGGGCAAATGGTATTGCAGAAGAAATGACAACGGGTCCGTCTGAAGAAGATACCGTGGTTGTTGAAAGCGAAGAATAAATTATATTTTGTGCGAACGTTTTGTTCGCACACTTTATATATAAACAAAAGGTTGCTAAGATGGGATTTCGTGGAGCATTTACTAAGTTAAAATTGGTTTTGTTTTGTCATATCTTAAATCCATTATGGTATTCGCGTGAAAAAAGGCGGAAAATTAGAACAAATTATTTGATGAAAACCGCTGATAGATATTTTCAAAAATATTTGCCGGTTGTTGCGAATATTAAAGAAACAAAGGTTATCCAAGATGATAAAAATGAAAAGATTTTTTCTGTTTGGTTGCAAGGCGAAGAAAATGCACCTGAATTAGTCAAGGCATGTTACAGAAGTATTCGCAAACATTGTAAACAAGAATTGGTTGTCTTGGATGAAAAGACATTATTTGAGTATATTAAATTACCAGATGAAATAATGGCAAAACGCAAGCAAGGACTGATTAAAAACGCACATTTTGCCGATATTTGTCGTGTGGAATTATTATATCAATATGGGGGGTTTTGGTTAGATGCGACAGATTTTGTCACTGAACCAATACCAAAGTTCATAGTTGATTCTGATTTTTTTATGTTCTTGGTTAATCCAGATTGGGGATTTGGTTACAGTTTTATTCAAAATTGTTTCATTCGTGCAAGAAAAGGTTCTTATTTGTTGGCAGCATGGCGCGCAATGATATTGGATTACTGGGTGCATGAAAATCGTGAACTGGATTATTTTATGCATCAGTTGTTGTTTAAAACGTTGGTAATACATGATGATCGGGCAAAAAAATATTTTGAAGAAATACCACATGTTTTGCAAGATGGAACACATGCTTTGTGGTGGGGGTATAAAGACAAACCGTTTGAAAAGCAACTGTTTAATGAAATTACAAAAAATGCTTTCTTTCAAAAAACAACATTCAGGAATTTGGATAATGTCATTCCTGGTTCGTTTGCCGATGAAATAATAAAAATGAAATAAGGTGAATATGATGAATGTAAATAGATTTCCTGTGTTATATGATATAGCTATTATGGGAAAAAAACCAGAAATTGCTTTAGTGCAAGCGATTACAAAATATTTTAGAAAATATTTGCCAAAGCCCGGTGAAATTCTAGAACAAGAGGTAATAAATGATGACAAAAATGACAAAATATTTTCTATTTGGTTGCAGGGTGAAGAAAATGCACCAGATATTATAAAGTCTTGTTTTAGAAGTATTCGCAAACATTGCAAACAAGAGTTAATTGTTTTAGATGAAAAAACTTTGTTTGATTATATTAAATTGCCCGAAGAAATATTAAAAAAATATAGGCAAGGGATTATTAAAGCAGCACATTTTGCAGATATTTGTCGTGTAGAATTATTATATAGATATGGTGGTTATTGGCTTGATGCAACAGCTTTTGTAACACAACCTGTACCTCAATACATAGTAAATTCTGATTTTTTTATGTTTTTGGTAAATCCAGATTGGGATGTTGGATATAGTTTTGTGCAAAATTGTTTTATTAGTGCAAGAAAAGGAACTTATCTGTTAGCAGCTTGGCGTGCAATGATATTTAATTATTGGATTCATGAAAATCGTGATTTTGATTATTGGATGCATGGTATATTGTTTAAAATCTTAGTAATGTATGATAATAATTCTAAAGAGTATTTTACCAAGATGCCACGTACATTACAAGATGGAATCTATGCTCTGTGGGATAAATACAAAGATAAACCTTTTGATGAAACTTTGTTTAAAAAGATTATCAAAGATGCGTTTTTTCAAAAAACAACGTATAAGGGCTTAGATAATATAATTCCTAGCTCGTTTGCTGATGTAATTATAAAAATGAAATAAGGGTGATAATATGAATGTAAATAGATTTCCTGTGTTGATGAATATAGTAATTCGTGGGCATGTTCTCAATCCTTTGTGGTGGCCACGTGCAGCGCGTCACAAGAGAAGGGTGGATGTTTTGGTATCTGCTATAACAAAATATTTTAAAAGATATTTACCAAAAACAAATGATATTCAGGAACAAGAAATTATAAATAATGATAAAAATGAAAAGATTTTTTCTATTTGGTTGCAAGGTGAAGAAAATGCACCTGAATTAGTCAAAGCATGTTACAGAAGTATTCGTAAAAATTGCAAACAAGAATTAATAGTTCTGGATGAAAAATCTGTTTTTGATTATATTACTTTGCCAGATATTATCGTTCAAAAATATAAAGAAGGCAAAATACATCGTGCGCATTTTGCTGATATTTGTCGTGTTGAATTACTCTATGAGCATGGCGGTTATTGGTTAGATTCTACAGATTTTATGATGACACCAATGCCAGATTGGATAGAACAACAAGATTTCTTTATGTTTTTGACAGGAACGAAATATGGCAGTCCATATTCATTTGCTCAAAACTGTTTTATTCGTGCAAGGAAAGGTTCTTATTTGTTAGCAGCATGGCGCGCAATGATATTGAATTACTGGATTAAAGAAAATCGTGAATTTGATTATTTTATGCATCAATTGTTATTTAAAACTTTGGTGACATATGATAAAAGGGCTAGAAAATATTTTGATGCTATGCCACATGTATCTCAAGATCCAACACATGTATTGTGGGCTGAATATCGTGACAAACAATTTAATCAAAAACAATTTGATGAAATTGCAAGAGGCGCATGTTTTCAGAAATTAACTTATCGTGGGTCTGACAATTTGGTGCCTGGGTCTTTTGCAGATGTGATGGTCAATAAATTATAAAGGATAAAAATATGCATCCGAAAATATCAGTTATTATACCAATATATAATGTAGAAAAATATTTACGCAGATGTTTGGATTCTATAAAAAATCAAACTTTTAAAGATTGGCAGGCCATTTGTGTTGATGATGGTACACCAGATAATTCTGGTAAAATCGCAGAAGAGTATGCAGCGATTGATAAACGATTTGTTGTTGTTCACAAAGAAAATGGTGGTTTGTCAGATGCTAGAAACGCTGGTATGAAATATGTTGATGGTGAATATGTCATGTATGTAGACAGTGACGATTTTATTCATCCCCAGACCATGGAAATCGCGTATTTTTTAATACAGAAAAATAAAACAGATATTGTATCTTGGTATAAAAATACTTTGTATAGACCACAATTATCTTTATGCAAAAAATTGGGCTTTGATATAGATGCGGTCAAACCAGTTGGAATAAATAAACATTTTAATATTGATAAAATTAAATATTTTGTGACGAACAATATTTTTGAGCATGCAACAGAAATATCTAAATCAAAAATTAAATGGCCAATCAAACATTGTTATGTTTGGCGTCATCTATTTAAAACTGATTTAATTCGCGATGTTGATTTTATCAAAGGTATTTTGTTTGAAGATTTTCCTTGGTGGTCTGCAGTTATGCTGAAAAAACCGACAGTAACAATAACAAAATTGCCATTGTATTATTACTATCCAAATTTAAATTCCATAGACAAAGGTTCTGGATTAACAAGAAAGATTCGTAATTGGTTGATTGGTTTGAAATGGTCTTTTGAATTGTATAAAAAATCTGCAACTGATTATGAAATGAAAAAATGGTGTGAACATTTTATGTGGCCTGTGATTATATATCAAATTGCAAGAAAGCTAAAATATGTCACAGAACCACAAGATATTAAAGAAATGAAAATGTATCTGATTGATTTATCAAATAAGGGTGTTTTTGATAACCCAACAGACAAACAATCAAAAAAATATCAAACATTAATTTATAATTTTATCAAGGAATAAAATATGCCAAAGATATCAATAATTATACCTGTATATAATGTAGAAAAATATTTACGTCGTTGTTTAGACAGCGTTATAAATCAGACATTTACAGATTGGCAGGCAATTTGCGTAAATGATGGTTGTACTGATAAATGTGGTCAGATTTTAGAAGAATATGCAGCGCACGATAAACGTTTTATGATTTTGAAGAAAACACATGATGGTCCATCTGGGGCGCGTAATCTTGCTTTGAAACATGCGACAGGTGAATATATTATGTGTTTAGATAGTGATGATTTTATTCACCCCCAGACCATGGAAATAAATCTGTATTTAGCAATGCGTGATAATTCTGATATGGTTGCTTTTACATATGACAGGGCATACAGACCATATTTAATGGTGCGGCATTTATTGGGACTGGATACAGAAGATGTTGTTCCGTATGCGTTTAACAAAAAATATAAAATATCAAAAATAACAACACGTAAAACTGATGATGTATTTAAATATGCGACTGAACGTTCGCATAATCCGTTCAATTTACATCGTAAATGGTTGATAAAACATTGCCATGTTTGGAAAAATATGTATCGACGTGATTTGATTAAAGATATAAAGTTTATTGAAGGTATTTTATTCGAAGATTTTCCTTGGTGGAGTGAAGTTTTATTAAAAAATCCACGTACAACAATTATGAATCTGCCATTATATTTTTATCGTCCTAATTTCAAGGGTATCGTATTATCAGCCAAACAGGCATTGATAATGACTTCGTTGTTTGTAGGATTGGAAGATATTTATGCAAAATATAAAAAATATGCAAATGATTATCAGATGAAAAAATGGACTGAAAACTTTTTGTGGTTTTTCATAGCACGTGCATATAATAAAATTAAGTATTTAAAATCTGATAAAGATTTAAAAATTGCGAAAAATGGTTTTATTAAATTAAATGAACATGGTGTTCTGGATAACGTACCAAAACAGTGGTGTAAATTAAAAGAAAAAATATGTCAGTTTATACAATAAATCCACATTAGAGATTTTCTATACGCCAGATTTTTTGAATCTGGCTGGGATTTTTATAACACGTTTAATACCGAACATAGCAGGTTTTCGCAGTGCATATATTGGACGAACGCAAGTTTGTAAAATGCGTGCAATTTTTAGCCATTTTTCAGAACTTGGTTCAATATTTGTTACTGCATTTATGGTTCCGTTTCCACGTCTTTGTAAATGATTCAGCCAATCTGTGCCACGTTTTTTTGCTTTGTCTTCCAAGATTTTCATATCAACTGCGCCAAAATGCAATAGATAAAGATTTTTATCTATGTGAAAATTGTGATGTTTTATGCTGTGGAATCCGCTACCCCAAATAACGGGTTTGTTTATGACAACTGGCTTTGTATATCTAGTTGAAAGCAGGGCATATTCACGTTGTTCCAACAAAGGGGCATCTTTGTCCAATTCATTTTCTTGGCTTAGGTGTTGACCAACATCTAATCCCAATCCAGATAATGTATTATTTATTTTTTTATTTGATAAATATTCTGATAATGTTTGTTTTATTTTTGGATCAACAATCAAAAATTCATCTGAATCACAACCAATGATAATATCATAATTTTGTAATAATTTATGTGCCAGTTGTGTCAATTTTTGTATTCTGTATTTATCACCGCTGCTTCGTGACATTGGTATGTGTGGTAATTTTGTTATATGTGCATTACCAGCATTTTTTGGTGCATTTTGGTCTGTACCATCTAATAATATATACAGGTTTTCAGTACCGAAATTTTTTCCATAATAAGCAACCCAACGCGTCAGGAAAAAATCATCATCGCGTGCCATAGTAATTGCGGCTATGCGTTTTAATTTGTGTGTTTTTATGTTCTGTTTTTTCATAGACATATATTCCTTGGTTGTCTATAATACACGAATATTATATATTTTTTATCGCATTTTTGCAACAAAGGAAAAAATATGACAGCGGTTTATGATGATAAAAGAAAAGATATAACATTTTGTACAATGTTATTTCAAATACCAAACCATCAAAATCTAGAATTATTGAAAAAAGCGCGCCGTAATTTTGATGATTATTATTTACAGTATTTAAAACAGTTAATACAAACTTTTAAACAGGTTGCTTTGTGGTGTGATGAATATACCGCTGATTTCATAAAAGAAAACCATCTGGATAAATATATTAACATGCGTGTAATGCGTTTTGAAGATTTGCCACATTATCGTGAAAAAAATGATTGGTTAAATATTTTGAATAAAATGAAAAGATATGTCGGTTTTCTGTTGCATCATAAAACACCAGAAAGGTGGATTGATTATTTAATTTTGATAAATGCAAAACCAGCATTGCTGGATTGGGCGGCCAGAACAGACAAGTTCAAGTCAAAATATTTTATGTGGATGGATGTTGGTGCATTGAACCCAGAATATTCATATTGCTGGGAAAATTGGGATGGGTCTATCCAGGCAAAACCAGACAGGGTCAGGTTATCTATTCATAAAACAGTATGGAAAACGCGACCACATTTTATACCCAGATTTATTTACGTTTTATATTTTCGTCTTAGAAAAATACCATTTGCGACAAGAAAGACGTTAAAGCGACAAAAATTGGTAAACATTGCGATGATAAACGCAGATTATGATGTTCCTGGGTGTTGTTTCATGATGCCAAAGGACAAAGTACATGATTTTTATAAGAGATATGAAGAAGTTCGTTTGTTCATGAAAGAAAAAGGTTTGGTTTCTACAGAACAGGCAATATTTCAAGCAATGTTAAAATTAGATACAGACAATATGTTTGAATTGTCTTATGAAAAGGCATACATAGGCGCGTATACTGTTATTATGAAAAAAAATCCAGATAATGTCTTATAGTATATTTATAAAAAAACCGTCAATATGACGGTTTTTAAGTGTTATAACATTTTTGTGTTTAATCTGTTTCTGTGAAACGATATGCTTTCTTACGTTTACCGCTGTCCAATTCTTTCTTGCGCAAACGAATTGTTGCTGGGGTAACTTCTACCAATTCATCGTCTTGGATATATGCCAGTGCTTCTTCCAAAGACATTTTTCTTGGTGGTGCCAAGAACAATTTTTCATCAGCAGTCACACTGCGTACGTTTGTTAATTGCTTACCACGTACAGGGTTAACTTCAATATCATTTTCTTTGCTGTGTTCGCCGACAATCATACCACTGTAAACCTCTGTTTGTGGGCCGACAAATAATACGCCACGTGGTTCAAGATTGTGCAGGGCATATGTTGTTGTAGATCCTGCTTCCATAGATACCAATACACCTGGACGATACTGGGTGATTGGGCCACGGTATAAATCATATTTATCAAATACACGATTCATGATACCTGTACCACGTGTATCTGTTCTGAATTCAGATAAATATCCAATCAAACCGCGTGATGGGGCAGAAAACACAATACGCGTCTTTCCGATACCAGATGGTTTCATTTCGGTAATAGTTGCTTTACGTTTTGTCATTTTTTCAATAACAACACCGCTGAATTCATCATCTACATCAATAACTACTTCTTCAATTGGTTCCAGTTTTTCGCCGTTTTCATTGGTCTGCATAACAACACGTGGACGAGATACAGATAATTCAAAACCTTCGCGGCGCATTGTTTCAATTAAAATACCCAATTGTAATTCGCCACGACCAGATACTTCAAATGCCTCGTTATTTTCACTTTGTGAAACACGCAAGGCAATGTTTGTTTCGGCTTCTTTGAACAATCTTTCACCAATCATACGTGATGTTAATTTCTTGCCGGATTTGCCAGCCAAAGGTGAAGTATTTACAAAGAATGTCATTGTTAATGTTGGTGGGTCAATTGGCATAGCAGGAATCGGTTCATTTACAGATGGGTCACATAATGTGTCCGCCACAGTCGCTTTTGAAAAACCAGCAATAACCACGATGTCACCGGCCGATGCAGAATCACGAGATACTTTGTTAATACCTTGATGTTCAATAATTTTTGTAATTTTTGCGTTTTCAATAAATTCGCCCTTCATATTTATTGCTTTTACGGTTTGACCGACTTTGACAGATCCAGATTCAATTTTACCGGTCAAAATACGACCAACATATGGGTCTGCTTCTAGTGTCGTTGCTAGCATCTTAAAAGGTGCGTCAATTTGGCATCTTGTTCCATTGCAATCTGGGGCAGGGACGTGATCTACAATCAGTTGAAATAATGGTGTTAAATCTTTGTTTGGATTATCAATATCTTTTAAATCACGAATTGCCCATCCATCACGACCACATGCATAAAGATAAGGAAAATCCAGTTGAGAATCTGTGGCACCCAATTTATCAAATAAATCAAAAGTTTCAGTTAAAACTTCTTCTGGTCTGGCATCAGAACGGTCAATTTTATTTATACAAACAATAGGCCGCAGATTTAATTTTAATGCCTTGGACAACACAAACTTGGTTTGTGGTAATGGGCCTTCGGCGCTGTCCACCAATAAAACAACACCATCAACCATTGATAAAATACGTTCAACTTCGCCACCAAAATCAGCATGCCCCGGTGTATCTACAATATTAATTTTATATTCGCCCCATTGAATAGAAGTTGGTTTTGCAGAAATGGTAATTCCGCGTTCGCGTTCAATATCACCGCTGTCCATTACACGGTCTTCAACATGTTCATTTTCACGAAATGTTCCTGCCTGTTTCAACATATTATCAACCAATGTGGTTTTACCATGGTCAACGTGTGCAATAATCGCAATATTACGAATTTTCATCTTTGTACCTTATGTTTTTCGACAAGTGGGTATATTATACTATATTTTCTAAAATTCAACAAATTATATTAAAATATTGACAATTGTGTATTTTAGTATATATTGTTTTCGAAATTGGTAAAATCAAAGGGGTGTGAAATGACAAAAAATAACGATAATGTTGTTTGGTCTAGTAATCCGGTTATACAATATTGTTTTGATATTTTATTTAGAAATGATACTTGTATAGAAAGAAATGGTAGCAAAGAACCTTATTACTATACTGTGAAGTTTGATGGTGGGGTTCGTTCTTTTAGGGTTCATGATGATTATTTGTATATAAGGCCAAGTAATGGGTTTTATACGGGTTGTTATTATTATGATGAAAAATATGCTGGTTTAAATTTTGAGGATGGTTTTAAATTATACCAAAAGTGTGGTGATGTTTTTGATGAACCAGAAAAAGCATGTGAAAGAGCATTGGTACAGGAAAAACATCGTAGAGAATGTGTAGAAAACAGTTTGGCTTATTTAAGTGAAGTTTCAAACAAACGTGGTAATTTTTTTAACCGAGTAAAAAGTTTGTTTAGTAAACAAATAGGACAATAATACAAAATGCCCAAACGGGCATTTTTTTGTTCTATACAGTGGTTTTACTGGTGTTTGCCGCCAATCTTAGTTCTGCCACCCATCAATGGTTGTAATTTTTTCGGTATGTTGACCGAACCATCTGCATTTTGATGATTTTCCATCAATGGTACCAAAGCACGACCTGCAGCAATACCTGTGTTATTTAATGTTGCGACAAAATCAACTTCGCCAGATGCATTTTTACGATATCTGGTATTTGTTCTGCGTGCTTGGAATTGTCCGATTGTTGAACACGAACCCAATTCTCGATATGCGTTTTCACTTGGTACCCATGCTTCCACGTCATTCATTTTAACTTTATTGAATCCCATGTCACCAGTAGAATTGGCAATTACACGATATGGCAATTCTAAATCTTCCATCGTTTCACATAAATCATTTAATAACATTTCGTGCATTTTTTCGCTGTCTTCTGGTTTACAGAAAATGAATTGTTCAACTTTGTTAAACTGATGAACACGAATTAAACCGCGGGTATCACGACCGGCGGAACCCGCTTCTTTGCGAAAACATGGTGAAAAACCAACAAATTTTATAGGTAATTCATTTTCGTTTAATATTTCATCACTGTATAAAGAATTCATAATTATTTCAGATGTGCCAGCCAAACAGCGATCTGTACCTTCAAGCATAAATACATCATCGTTCATAACAGACATATCAGAACCCATAAAATGACCAGCGTTGAAAATTATTTGTGGTTTTGTAATAGATGGGCATGCAACAAATTTAAAACCCTTTTTTATCATCTTTTGAATAACAAAGTTCTGAACAGCCAATTCCAATTCTGCCAATTCACCACACAATGCATAAAGGCGTGTACCACACGTTTTTGCAATTCTTTCCGGCATCCACCAATCATTCATATCCAACAAATCCCATTGCGCGCGTGGTGTAAAATCAAATGTGCGTGGTGTGCCAATACGGCGGATTTCAACGTTTGCAGATTCATCATCACCAATTGGTGCGTCTTTTGCGGGTATTTGTGGAACACGATGAAGTAAATCATTTAATACATTTTCTTTATCTGCCAATTCAGCCATTTCATTTGCGATTTCTTCGCTGATTGCTTTTGATTTAGCAATCAGTGTTGCTTTATCAGATGCAGTTGGAATTTCTTTGGAAATTTTATTTTTTTCGGCTGTTTTTGTTTGTGTAATTGTTTTTAATTCACGAACACGTTTATCCAGATTCAAAATATCATCAACAACGTCCGGAAAATTTTTTACCTGACATGCATTTTTTACAATGGCTGGATTTTCACGAATAAACTTTATATCTAACATTTTTATACCTTTGTATATTTTTTATTTTTTCGCATTTAAGTATTGTATTGCATCCATTGCGGCACTGCAACCCGTGCCAACCGCAGTGGCAACTTGCATTTTGATATTACTTTTTACATCACCGGCAACAAACATGCCGGATGGCAATGATTCGGATGCTATACGGCCAATTTCATCACGTTTAATACTCTCTGTTAAATAATCTGTGTTTGCTTCATGACCAATTGCAACAAATATTCCGTCACATTCAATTTCTTTGTTATCAGTTGTTGTTGCAATAAGTTTATCTGAACCAGTTTTTTGGGCAACAGATTTTAATTCTGTATTATATACACATTCTATATTTTCTTTTGCAGTAACTCTGTCACGTAAAACCGCTTCTGCACGGAAAAATTCAGATTTTCTGTATACTATTTTTACAGATTTTGCTATGTCTGCCAAATACAAAGCATCATTCAAAGCTGTATTTCCACCACCAATAACCAACACATCACGACCAGAATAAAAGAATCCGTCACATGTTGCGCAATATGAAACACCATGACCAAACAATTCTTTTGCGCCGTCTATTTCCAATCTACGCGCGGAAGCACCCGTTGCTAGTATTACAGTTTTAGAATCAAATGTTTTTCCATTATCACAAATAATACTGTATGTGCCGTCTGCATTAAATTTGATATCTGTCGCAGATGCAGATTCCGATTTTGCACCAAAAGATTCTGCCTGCTTTTTCATAAACAAAATTAATTCCATACCTGAACCAGCCCATCCCGGATAATTTTCCAATTTTGCGATTTCACCAGTTTGCCCGCCAAGAGATGCGCCCGTTACAACCAAAGTATTTTTATTAGCGCGACCACAGTATATCGCAGCAGTCCATCCAGCAGGTCCAGAACCTAAAATAATTACATCATACATATCTTTTCCTATGTTTAGTTTGTTGGAATCATAACATAAAAACCATATCTTGCAAACACAAAATAGATGTGATTATTATTTGTTAAAATATTTCTTTAATGTTTCATACGCAGCGGTTATATGTGTGAATTCTGTCGTGGCAGATTTTTTATCTTGTGCCGTATCTGGGTGATATTTCTTAGCCAGCGAGCGATATTTAATCCCAATTTCCCGCCAAGATGCCGTTATTGGTAATCCAAATATCTGTAATGCAGTTGTTATTTGTACAGGAACGGTTTTCTTTGGTGGAATTTTATCAAATTTTGCGCGACCAGTTAGAAAATCGTTCAGAAATTTTACATATTCGTCTTCATTTTTATTTACTTTATCTCTGTCTTTGTCTGCGATGCCAAATGTTTCACGTTCCCATTCTGCATCTATTTCATCGGGACTCATATTTGCGTAATAGTTCCAATTTTTATTGTATTCAGCGGCGTGTTCTTTGCAGAACCACCAATATTCACGTAAGTCACGCGTTTTTGGCGCGCGACATGTTCCTGCTTTGGTACAACCGGGATGATTACATTTTTGTATCATAATTTATATGTCCTTGATTTTATTATGTGCCAATGGATGCGCAGATTCAACTGTATCGCGTAATTGTTGAGGTAAAACATGGGTATAGATTTGTGTTGTTGAAATATCTTCGTGTCCCAACATTGTTTGTATAACGCGAAGATTTGCACCACCGGCCAACAAATGAGAAGCAAACGAATGGCGTAATACATGTGGGCTGACACGTTTTGGGTCTATCCCAGCCAATATAGCACATTTTTTTAATATTTTAAAAAAGCCGTCTCTGGTTATATGGCCAGTTGTTGAATTGGACGGAAATACATATTTAGATTTATCATCACCACGATATTCTAGCCATCTATGTAATGCCGTTTGTGCGGATTCATGCATTGGTATTAATCGTTCTTTGGCACCTTTGCCGTGAATCAATAATTTATCGCCCAGATTTGCAGACATCGGTAATTCACATAATTCAGAAACACGCAAACCAGATGCGTATAATAACTCTATCATACAATGCAGGCGAATTGAATTTTTTGTGTCTCCGGCAGAAGATATCAATAATTCGATTTCTTCGATTGATAAATATTTCGGCAAAGGACGTGCGCGCTTTGGTAATTCAAGATTAGTTGTCGGATTTGTAGATATAATTTTTTCCAGCATTAAAAACCTGTAAAAAGAACGTAAAGCACTCGATTTTCTGGCAATAGAAGATGGTTTTTCATCAAGATTAGATAAATAGTTTTGGATATCTGTGTTTGTTGCTTGTAATAAATTACCAATTGCATTTTGTGCAGCGATCAAATCAGAAGAATAGGCCAGCAGAGTTTTTTGACTACAACCTTTTTCTGCTGATAATGCTTCCAAAAATATATCTATGTAATTCATTAAAATAACACCGTTTCTACAATTTCTGTGTTTGGTGCAAAAGATATAACCATCAGCACCAATAACACAATCACAATTGCCCAAATAACGTATTTTTTGTTAGTATTTTTTTTCTTGTAAAATGACATTATATATCCTCTAGATTGTGTCAAAACTTGTTATAAACATACATGCTCCTGCAATAATTATAATTTGTGGGGCAACAATCGCAAGCAGTGGTGGTAATGCACCTGTTGTTCCCAATGCATTAAACAGATTTACAATAAAATACAGTGCAAAGCATGTTAATATACCCAAACTGAATTTTAATCCGAAACTATAATTTCTGCGTTGTTTGGTCTGAGAAAAAGCAATCCCTAATGTAACCATCGCCATCATTGTTAGTGGTAGAAACAGCAATGTCCAAAATTGAACCAGATGACCACGTGTTATTACACCAATAGAATTCATTTTTTTAATAAAAGATGGTAATTTCCAGAAAGATATTTGGTCTGGTTTCAAATATCTGTCCAACACAGTGCGCGGATTTAATTTGGTGTTTAAGTGTTTTTGACCCTTGGTTATAACACCGTCAGAATCAACAGTGGTCGCATTGTCTGTATAAATACCATCATAAGATAGTACAGCGACCGGTGTAGAAATACGTTTGTACAGTTGAAATGTTTTGTTTTGTAAAAATATATTTACGTCATTGAACACAATGTTTTTGTCGCTGGCAATATGCATATTTGTTGCACGTATGGTAAGAAAGCCATCGTCTGATGTTTCACGTAGCCAAATAGAATCGTCTATTAACTTCAATTGATGTTCTGTTAAATTGCGTGTAGTCAGATTTACAGAGTATGGATTTACCACAGTAGAAGCAAATATACCGATTATCACAGCACCAATTAAAAACGGACGTGCAATTTGATATGGGGACAAACCGGCACCGGATATAATAATTAATTCTGAAGATTTTGTTAAATTGTAAGACACAACCAATGTTCCCATAAACACAGCCAAAGGTAAAAACATAGGTATATATTCCAATAATCTGGTCCAAGCATCAATCAAAGTAGATAACGCATCTGGGTTAGAAGATAATCTTTCTACAAATGTGACAGCAAATATAATTCCGCACACGGTTAACATGACAAGAAAAAAACTGCCAAAAAAACGGCGCATCAGGAATCTTGTCAAAACTTTAGGTAATAATCTATGCATAATTTATAGTATAATAGTTTCAAACAATAATTGCAAAATTAAAATTAATAGTATATCTTTAAAGGTAAAATTAAGGATTTGATATGGAAAAAAAACCAATTTCACGTCAAGGATTTGAAAACTTGCGTGCAGAATTAAAAGATTTACAAGAAAACAAACGCCCGGAAATATTAAAGGTTATAGAATGGGCGCGGTCACTGGGTGATTTATCTGAAAACGCAGATTACAGTGCTGCCAAAGAAAAACAGCGACAAATAGACAAAAGGATTCAATTTATAGAATCTATTATCCAAGATGCACAGATTATTGATGTGGACAGTTTATCAGGTAATCGTGTTGTTTTTGGTGCAAAAGTTTTAACTGAAGACGAAGATGGAAATAGAATGGAATGTCGTATTTTGTCTGATGTAGAAGCGGATGGCCGCCAAGTTATATCATGTACTTCGCCTGTGGGGCGCGCGTTAATCGGGCATTGTGTTGGGGATACTTGTGTTGTTAAATTACCCAACGGCGAACGTGAATTTGAAATTATAAATGTAAAATTCAAGGATTAAAATGTCGATACGTGTTTTGCCAGATTTTTTGATAAATCAAATTGCGGCAGGAGAAGTTGTTGAAAGACCTGCAAGTGTTGTCAAAGAATTGGTTGAAAATGCGCTGGATGCCGGGGCGGACCAGATAATTATAGATGTCGTTGATGGTGGTCGAACCTTGATTTCTGTGATTGATGATGGCAAAGGAATGGGGCAGGATGATTTGGCAAATTGTATTTTGCGTCATGCTACATCTAAATTGCCAGATAACAATTTGTTAAACATTAATTTTATGGGTTTTCGTGGGGAAGCATTGCCGTCAATTGCATCGGTATCTGATATGACAATAGATACATATAATAGGATGGATGAAAACGGTTGGTGTCTGGATGCAGGAACTGGTGAAATAAAGCCATCTGATTGGGAAAATGGTACGCGTATAAGGGTTGCTAATTTGTTTTCAAATACCCCTGCAAGATTAAAGTTTTTACGAACAGACAAAGCAGAAATGTTGGGTATCATAGAAACAGTAAAACGTTTGGCCATGGGGCGATGTGATGTTGGATTTGTTTTGAATAATAAATGGTTTTTTCCAAAGCAACAAGATTTATTAGAACGTATAATCGCGGTGATGGGTGAAGATGTGCGTGGAAAAATGTTGACCATAGATGCAACATCGTCTTCTTCTGATATGCATTTACATGGATTTGTTTCTCATCCAACTTTGCGGCGTGCTTCGTCTGTTGATCAGTTTTTATTTGTAAATGGTCGCCCAGTTAAAGACAAAGTTCTGGTTGCTGCATTACGTGCCGCTTATATGGATGTTATGCATGCACGTGAATTTCCACTGTGTGCATTGTATCTAGATTTACCGTCTGAATATGTTGATGTTAATGTGTCGCCTGCAAAAACAGAAGTACACTTTCTAGAACCAACACATGTACGTGCGTTTATCATTAAAACTTTGCGGGCTGCGTTGTCACAGACGTTAAATCAATCATTACAAGAATCGCAACCCAAAGATGATTTCAAAGATAACTTTGAAATGCCAAATGTTCAAACATTTTTCAATACTAATAATTTTACATCAATTGCAAAAGGTTTTGTTGCACAACCAGATGTATACGACAAAAACAGCCATATACAACAAAATAATATAGATACAAAACAACAAAATGTTTCTGTATCAGATGTATCGGATTTTGATTTGCCTTTGGGACGTGTAATTGGTCAATTGGATAACAAATATATTTTGGCACAAAATCAAGACGGCTTAGTGATTGTTGACCAACATGCTGCGCATGAACGAATAACATATGAAAAATTAAGATTACATAACATAAAAACACAGCCGTTGTTGACACCGATTGTCGTGCGTTTGCGCGAAGAAGATGTTGTGGCTGTGCTGACCATCAACGAAGAATTAAAACAATGTGGTTTGCATTTAGATGCATTTGGTGATGATGCAATTGCTGTGTTTGAAAAGCCGGCGGATTGGGAAATTGACTGGGAAAAATGTTTGCATGAAATCGCAGACGAAGTACGTGCATACGGTCATTCTGCCAGGTTGCAGGAAAAATTGCATTTAAAATTGGCAAATTATGCGTGTCATCATTCTGTTAGGGCTGGTCAAAAATTAAATTACGAACAAATGGATGCTTTATTACGAGATATAGAACGTACAGAACGCGGAACAGAATGTAATCATGGACGTCCAGTTTATAAGGTAATTAGAATATCTGAATTAGATGCCATGTTTGAACGGATATGATGGGCTTTTTTACTTTACATGTCTTTGTTTTTTTACTATCGTTATCGTATAAAAAAGGAGAACATTCATGAATCAAACAGCAGATGTTGCAAATCAAATAGGACAAAATGCCCCCGTTGTTGCTGAACAGGGAAGTATTATGGGTATGATTGTTTATTGTTTGGTTATTTTTGGAATATTGTATCTTTTTATGATACGACCAAATAGAAAACGTATGGCAGAATACCAGAAAATGTTAGACAGTATCCAGGTTGGTAACCGGGTATTGGCCACTGGTATTTATGGCAAAGTCAAAAAAGTAAATGAAAAAACAATAGAAATGGAAATCGCAAAAGGTGTTGTTATTGAAGTAAATAAAAATGCTGTTGCGGGTATAGAACAATAGCGGGGGTATGGTATGTTTAAAAAACTGGCTGTTATATTTGTGGCATTGTTTGGTGTGTTATTAGCAGTGCCAACTTTGGTGCCATCTTTGGCACCGCATTTTCCTTCTTGGATTAGACCGATTCCTTTGGGGTTAGATTTAAAGGGTGGGGCGCAATTATTACTAGAAGTTGATACAGGTGTTATGTTGAAAGAAAAATCTGCACAACTTTATGATGAAGTGCGTTCTGCAATGATTGACAGGGATAAAGGTGTAATTCGTTTCTCTGATTTGCGTAATACTGGAAATGGTATCAGTTTAATTATCAAAGACAGTAATGATGTGTCCAAAGCCAAAGGGCGTTTGAAAAAAATATTGGGCAATAATGTTGATATTTCTTCTAGTGGTAAAAATCTGACAGTGTCTTATACCAGCAAAGCGCGAGACGAAATGATTACAGATGCTATGTCGCGTAGTATAGAAATTGTTCGGCGCCGTATTGATGCGCTGGGTACCAAGGAACCGTCTATTCAATCACAAGGTGGTAAATATATTTTGGTTCAATTGCCGGGGGTCAGTGAACCTGAACATATCAAAAATTTGATTGGACAGACAGCAAAATTATCTTTCCATTTGGTTAATGAAAATATTACACCAGAACAATTGGCGTCTAATCGTGCGCCATCAGGAACGTTATTTTTATCTGATATAGATAATCCAGACAGAAAAATTGCTGTATACAGCAGAATTGAGGTTTCTGGTGACAGTTTGAAAAATTCAGAAGCATCATTTGACCAAAATAATATGCCAGTTGTGACTACTGAATTTGATGCATCTGGAACGCGTAGATTTGCAAAGTTAACAACAGAACATGTTAATGAAAGATTTGCAATTGTGTTGGATGACAAAGTTTTATCTGCACCAACGATTCGGGAACCAATTCCGGGTGGACGTGGGCAGATTTCTGGTGGCTTTACGCTGCAAACAGCCAAAGATTTAGCGGTATTATTGCGTTCTGGTGCATTGCCTGCGCCTTTGTCTGTTATAGAAGAAAGAACAGTTGGTGCTGGTTTAGGTGCTGATACAATTGCTACCGGTAAAATTGGTTCTGTTGTTGGTGTGATATTTATTTTAGTATTCATGTTAATGTTGTATGGAATATTTGGTTTTATTGCTGATGTTGTTTTGATTGTCAATTTGTTGATGATTGTCGGTGTGTCGGCATTGTTTGGTGCAACATTGACTTTGCCGGGTATAGCGGGTATCGTTTTAACCTTGGGTATGGCAGTGGATGCTAATATTCTGCCGTTTGAAAGAATTAGGGACGAAGTTCGTTCTGGTGTGCCAACATTACGAGCTGTTGATTATGGTTTTCATCGTTCAACCAAGACAGTGATGGATGGTGAATTGACGAATTTAATTTGTGCTTTGATTTTATTCCAATTTGGTGCAGGTCCGATTCGTGGTTTTGCCGTCACGTTGTCTATTGGTGTGATGACTACATTGTTTACTTGTTTAATGCTGACACGTGTATTTGTTGATTATTACATGAACGGCAAAAACAAAAGAATTGGTTTTATAAGAAATAAATAAAAATGCGAAGGAGTTATTTATGAAACTGCATTTTATGAAATATCGTAAATTGTCTTATTGGATTTCAGGTATTTGTGTTTTGTTATCTGTATTGTCAATTATATTCAAAGGTTTTAATTATGGCATTGATTTTTCTGGTGGTATCGCGATGGAAATAACCCCGGTAAATGCCGATTATACAGTTGATAAAATGCGTCATGATTTAGAAGCATTTAAACCAGAATTGCAATCTATTGATGGCGGTTCTGTATTGTTGCGTGTCGGGTTACCAAAAGGTTCCACCGATGAACAACAAAATGTTAGGGTTGCAGAAATTAAAAATATTTTGGGTAATCGTGTAGAATATTCACAGATTCAAGTTGTTGGGCCAAAAATTGGTGGCGAATTGATACGCGGTGGTGTTTTGGCTATATTGGTATCGTTTGTATTAATGGCTGTGTATATCTGGATTCAATATCGTGGTGGATATGCAGTGGGATCATTTGTATCTTTGGTGCTGGATTTGATTTTGATGTTCGGATTCTTTTCTATAATGGGATTGGAATTCAATCAGACGGCTATTGCGGTTATTTTGATGGGGGTTGGATATTCTATTAATGATAAAGTTGTAAATTACGATAGAATTGATGAAAACTTGAAAAAATACCACAAAATGAAAACAGATGATTTAATTGATTTATCTGTTAATGAAATGTTATACAGAACTGTGATGACCAGTGTGTCTACTATTTTGGCGATGGTTGGTATTTATATTTTTGGCGGACAAATGTTACGTGAATTTGCGGTTGCTATGACATTTTCAATCGTTATGGGAACGTTGACCAGTATTTATATTTCTAATGTGATTTTGTATCATTTTAATTTAAGAGAAACAGAATATTAGAAAAACTGGATTGAAATAGAAAGGAGAAACAAGCGATGATTTTAAGGCATATTTTTTTATGGCTTAGTGTTTGTTTTTATCCGTGTGTTATGTCCTTTGCTGATGGTATGCCTGTTAAAGATACAATTCAACAGGGGCAAGAAGACACCAATATGTCGTCTGTTTTTGCTGATGTTTATGAAAAACTAGACGGTGTAAATTGGGCCGGTAAAAATGTACGTGTTGCCATAGAAAGTTTAGAATCTTTGAACCCAAAAGCACATATTGCTGCCACAGGTGAACGAATTGTATTGGTTTGGGGTGATGAATTGGTTGCTAATTATCCATACCCACAGGATAAAGATTGGCAAGAATATGGCAAGATTACAACTGCGTTAATTATGCGTATGCAAGATCAAGATGAACAATTGCGTTCTTTGTCTGATACACAGTTGTACGAAGTTGTTGTTAATGCTTTGTTATCAGGTATAGATGAAAATGGCAGTTATATATATTCCAAAGATGCATTGCGTGATGATGACACAAAAATATTGACCAGCATTGGTCTGGATGGCGGGCGTGATGAACGTGGCAATTTTAGAATTACGGGTGTATTTAAAGATTCGCCGGCAGATACAGCGGGATTACACACAGGTGATATTATTTCTGAAATAAATGGAAATCGTGTATCTAAAATGACTGATGGTGATATTTCTGCTGTATTAACAGGGTATAATTCAGGAACGTCTAAGTTAAAAGTTTTAACTCCGATGGGAAACAAAAATATTACTTTACGACGTGCGACAGTTGTTTTGGCTGATGCTGATATAATATATAGGGATGGTCAGGGTACAAACAAAGGTTTATTAGAGATAATTATTCATGAAATGTCAGATGGTGCGGTTGATATCGTAAATGAAGCATTGGCGAAATATCCTGATGTGGAAGGTATAATATTAGATTTGCGAGCCAGTGTTGGTGATAATGAAAAGGCCGCTGCTAAAATGGCTGGGTTGTTTTTGGGACAGAAACCAGTTATGCGAGTTGTTGAAACATCTGTTGATGAATTAGAAATTGTTCCTGGTGGTGATGCCGTGACGGAAGTGCCTGTGGTTGTTTTGATATCTGATACCACACGTGGCACCGCAGAAGCAGTTGCAAGTGCTTTTTATGAAAACAAACGTGGTGTTTTAATTGGTACACCCAGTGCTGGTCGTTCAAGAATTGCAAGCAACATAGATTTAAAAAATGGCGGTGTGTTGGAATTATTTAATAAATCTGTAAAATCTGGTTTGGGAAAAGTGCTGGATGGACGTGGGGTTTTTCCTTTGGTTTGTTTATCTAATATCAGGAATGAATCTCAGCAGGAAGTATTTTTCTTGAATGTATTAAATGGTGATTTTAATGCACACGATTACAATCAAGATACAACAGTAAATGTCAAAGCATTACGCAAAGCATGCCCCAAAATTACAAGTGGACTAGATGAAGACAATGTTTCTAGGGCTGTTAGTGTAAAAATCTTAACAGATAAAAAAATATACAAAGAATTAATGGATTTATGATGTTTATAAGAAAAGATAATACGATAATTTGGAAACGTGTTTTGCTGGGCGCAGTGATTACATTGGCTTGTGTGATTGGTGGTATATTTTGGTTTGATAAAATATTATATCCAGCGATTCATAGACCAGATTGTAATATATGGACATTAAGTGAAGGTTGGTTGTGTTATTCTGCAATCATTATTGGTAAAATATTTAGTACCAAAGTATGGTTGTTTGCATCATTATTTTCTGTGTTGTTCTTCTTTGTATACAAAGCAATTCGTAATGAATTTGATTTCAGATATGCGTTTGTAAAAATTAAAAACAGTTATGTTTTTTATGTGTTTTGTTCCGTTGTATTGGCATATGTTGCAACTGGTTTTGTAAAGATTTTAATCGGCAGATCAAGACCAATATTATTTGATGCGTTGGGGCGTACTTATTTTGAACCATGGACATTTGGATATAATTTTAATTCTATGCCGTCTGGACACACTGCGGTCAGTTTTGCAGGTTTAGTAATGATAGGCATGTTATTTCCCCGTATAAAATGGTTAACATGGTCTTTGGGAATTATAATTGCAATATCACGTATTTATGTTGGGGCGCATTGGCCCAGCGATGTTATATTTGGGGCTTTTGTTGGTATGATTTGTGCTGATTTTGTTAAGTATGCGTTAAAGAAAATCAATTCTAAATGATTTTTGCACTTTGTTTCAATTTGTGATAAAATACCCGATATGGAGAAAAAATCGAAATTTTTGCCAGCAAGTATTTCTGCTATGTTGCGTAATTTGTTATTACGGGGTGTTGGTGTTTTATTGTGTTTAATATCTTTGTGGTTGGTTTTTGCGTTGATATTTTTTAATCCGTATTTGTCTGGGGTTGGTGTGGTAAGTTCTTTTGGTAATCACGGTGTAATCGGAAATATTGTTGGTTTTATTAAATATGTATTAGGATTCTTGCCAGCATTGTTTTTATTTTTGTGTTTGGGACGTTTTGGTTTAGGGTTGTTGGTTGGCTGGGAACAAGAAAGGGCGCCAGAATATAATTTATTGCGCGGTTTTGTAAATCTGTGTGTCGGAACGGCCGGATTGGGATTGATTTCCGTATCTAATACTTATGGTGGTTTGATGGGGGCAATTGTTGCTGCGGATGTTGGTCCGATTTTATCTGGTGCGGCGATGCCAGTGGGCTGTGTGTTGTTTTCTTTGTTTGTTGTGATGTCCTGTGTTTTATTACATGTTAAATGGCATCATGTTGTGGGTGCTTGGTATACGACTGTGCGGTTAATAAGAACTGTATTATCAGCTTTCCATTTAATAGCTCCGACTGAAATAGATGAATCCGAAGAAGAAATAGAAGAAGAAGTGGAAGACGAAGAAGAAGAAGAGGAACAGACAAAGCCAAAACGTAAACGCGCCACACGTAAAAGCAAAGTTTTGGTTGAAGAAGAAACAGAATACGAGCATGAATATGAATTACCAGACCCTGAATTGCTTGAAAAATCTGTGTTTGGCAAGAATGTTATTACACCCGAGTTTAAACAGACCGCACAATTATTACAGGACCATTTTGAAGAATTCGGCATTCGAGGCAAAGTTGTTGGTATAAAACCTGGACCAATTGTGACACAGTATGAATTTGAACCAGAACCTGGAACGCGTATTGCTAAAGTTACAGAAACAGCCAGTGATATGACACGCGCTATGGCTACAGAAAAAATCCGTATTACACCAATTCCTGGGACACAATATATTGGTATAGAAATGGTTAACCTGGACAGAAAGAAAGTCCGCTATCAAACTTTGATGTCTAATCCAATGTTTATCAATTCTAAATATGCAATACCACTTGCGCTGGGGGTAAATATCAGTGGTGATGCGATGTATTATGATTTGGCAAAAATGCCACATATGATGATTGCTGGTCGAACAGGTTCAGGTAAATCTGTATTTGTACAATCTATTATTACATCTATTGTATATCACTTTACACCAGATAAATGCAAATTGATGATTATTGATCCCAAAGCGGTTGATTTTGCAGCATGGGATGATATTCCGCATTTAATTACACCCGTTGTGACAGATCCAACAGAATCAGTGAATGCTTTGAAATGGTCTGTACGCGACATGGAAGAAAGATATAAAATGTTAAAGAAATTGGGTGTGCGTAACATAGGCGAATATAATGAAAAAGTTGCATCTTTACGTGATTCAGGTCAGGTTTTAACTGAACAAGTTGTTGTTGGAACCGATGAAGAAACTGGCGAATTTGAATTTGAAACCAAAGAAATAGATTTATCAGATATGCCTTATTTAGTCATTATCATAGACGAGGTTGCAGATTTGATGACCATAGCACGTAAAGATGTTGAATTGTGTGTGCAACGTTTGGCACAAAAGGCGCGTGCTGCTGGAATTCACCTTGTTATGGCCACCCAGCGGCCATCTGCGGATGTTATTACCGGTGTTATCAAGGCCAATTTCCCGACACGTATTTCTTTCCAAGCGCGCAGTAATATTGATTCTATGACAACGTTGGGAGAAAAGGGTGCAGAACAATTATTACCATGTGGTGATATGTTATTCAGCGAAGCAGGGCGTCCCCCAGTTCGTATACATGGTGCTTTGATAGATAATGATGAAGTTTATCGTGTTGCAGATTTCTTGCGCGAACAAGGAAGTCCAGAATACACAGAAGGTATTACAGCAGAAGATACATCTGGTGGGGATGTTATGCCTGGAATACCGATGTCCAAGGAAGCAAAATCAAATGATTTATATGAACAAGCCAAAGAAATTGTACTGCGGGATAAAAAGCCGACCATTTCGTATATTCAACGACGTTTAGGTATTGGTTATAACAAAGCGGCTACTTTGATTGAACGTATGGAAACAGAAGGTATAATCAGCAGTCCTGATGCGTCTGGCAAACGACATATTTTGTAAAATATTTATGAATTACAAAAATCTTTATTTTTGGCTTTTTTATAGATTGTTTTTATGTTATAATGTCAGCGTGAGTGAAAGGAGTTTTTGTATGAAAAAGTGTATGTTTATTTTTGTGTTGTTGGGTTTGTTACCTGTTCATTACGCGGGCGGGTACGAATATCAAGATGTGGATGGTCAATATACCACTACACAAAACTATAAAAAAGTGCGTACAATTCGTAGATCTGGTGGTTATAATAACACAATAAATAATAATTTTTATTATGGTCAGCCAGTGCAACAAGCATCTGCTTCAAAACGCAGTCAGATGTATCGCGATTACGATAACGAACAACCAGTTGTAAAAAAACAATATACAGAACAAACAAAAACAGAATATTCCTCACAGATGCGCAAATATTTCTTGGCACATCCATTCTTTCAACCGTTAAAGGGCAAATTTGGCTCTGTGACAGATTTGTCGTATTCACAAAGCGGTTTTAAATTTGATATATTAAATGCTGGAATATTGGATTTGGATAATTTTACACCATCGCCAACATATGGTAATGTATACCCAAATCAACCTTTGTTATATTCATTAAGCGGTAAGGCAAAAATAAATCAATTGTTGATTAAGGAAGATGTTAGTTTTGGTTTGTCTGATACTTTGTCTTTAATTTTGACGGCACAATATGACAAAACCAAAGTAAAAATCGGGGATTATTCAACTAATAACCCAAGCCCAGATGATTTAAGCAACAACGAAGTTAGTCATTCTGGTTTGAATATTTTTGGTATCGGATTGCAAAATCGTTTTGTTGATAATGATGAATGGATTGCTATGTTTTCTGGCTTTTTCCAACATCAAAAAGATACAGCAAACACATTATTGTTTGATATCAAAGGTGGTTATAAAATCAACAAAACGACAGTATATGGATTGGCACGGTTGGGATATTCTAATTTAATAGAAGATGATATTTATGGCGCTTTCTGGGATGATGCATCTGGTGATTGGTTGATGTTATCTTATAACAGTGATGCCAAAGATGTGTTTTATATTGAAGGTGGGGCAGGTTTATTTTCTGTGTTGAATAAATATACATATTTGGGTGGCGAATTAATTTATGGACATTATGATTGGCACAATCAGTTAAACATCAAAGGTACAATTGGTTTTCAACCAAATGATTCTTTTGCATTAAGTTTTTATGCATCAGCGTCCTTGTATGATTCTGCAAAAAATAAGGTTAGACGATATATGCAATATGATGTGAATCCTGATATTCAACCTGGTGGATTACCTGAAGGTGGACCGGTCATTATAAGCGATCAAAGTAAATTGGTTTATACAACTGGCGATTATAAAATCAAAAGTTATAACGAATGGAAAATCGGTCTTCAGGCAATATTGTATTTCTAGTTTGTGATTTGGTGCAATAACAATGAAAAAGTATTTATTGGTTTTATGTGGTCTGGCGATTGTGAACAGTGCAATTGCAGAGGATGTAGTACTGTCTGATACGTATGCGTCAGATGAAGATGTGACGTTAACTACAAATGATATAACAGAAGAACCATTTGTTGCGTCTCAGACAACAAATTCATATTCTGATAAAACAGCAAATAATTCTGTAATTGCACAGCAAATCAAGCCAGCATTTAAAAATATTTTATCTAGTGATTTATCTGATCCATTGTTTTTGATTCAAGATAATCATTTTATGTTTGATACGTTTGCAAATTATATGGACAGTAAATTACGCATAGGTCAATATATCGGTTACGGAATAAACAATAATTTTGTCATTCATGCAAATATGCTTTATCAAATCGATTTTACCAGAAATAATGAAAATGGTTTTTCAAGTACAGAGTTTGGTGGAACGTATCGTATGAATCATGGAAATGGTGATTCACGTATAATATCAGATGCATTATTTGGATTAAAATTGTGGGGATCTTCACACGTAAGAACACCTGAATATGCCGATTCTTCTTATTATGCTGGATTGCGTTTTGGTCGGCAGTTTGCCGGTTTGTCGTTGGCTGGAACCGTGAAATCAACGTGGGTATTTGATGATAATCGTGGTTTGTCTTATATTGATTTTATACCAGAAACTTATTTTCGTTTAAAATATGATTGGCGTTTTGGTTTGGGCTTTGATTTAAGAAAATCAACTAATAGACATTTGTTATCAAACCAAGAGTGGATGAATATAAAATTATTACGTCAATATGGCAACACTCAGTGGATCGGGCGTTTCGATTATGAATTTGAATCGGAAGAAATACAGATTGGATTAAATATAAAAATATTATTTTAATTTTTTCTAAAACTGTTCCAATATTCAAATCGTTTTTTGATTTCACGTTCAAATCCGCGTTCTACTGGTTTATATAAACTTACACGTTTCATGCCATCAGGAAAACAATTTTGTCCGCTGCAACCACTTTGTGTTTCTGGGTCATATATATAACCATCGCTGTATCCCAAATCTTTCATCATTTTTGTTGGTGCATTTAAAATATTTTTAGGTGGCATTAAACTGCCAGTGTCATGTGCAATTTTATATGATGCCATTTGTGCTTTGTATGCAGAAATACTTTTTGGTGCCGTAGCAAGATAAATTACCAATTCGGTTAATGCGATGTCACCTTCGGGTGAACCCATACGTTCATAAATTTGCCATGCGGATAAAGCAATCTGCATAGCATTTGGATCTGCTAAACCAATATCTTCCATTGCAAAACGGGTTAAACGGCGAAGAATATATCTTGGGTCTTGACCTGATGTAATCATACGTGCAACCCAATATAATGCTGCATCTGTATCAGATGCGCGTAAAGATTTATGAACGGCAGATATCAAATTATAATGTTCATCCCCGGATTTATCAGACATTGGTGCGCGTTTTTGAATTATTTCATTTAATGTTTCGGGGGTTAAATCTTTTTTAAATTTGGCACCAGATATATATTCAATCGTATTTAATAAAAATCGTGCATCACCGTCAGCCATTTGTGCCAAGTGTATTTTGGCATCTTGGGTCAAAGGTAATTTTTTGTTAAGAAATGTTTCTGCCCGATCAATCAAAGTCAATAAATCTGTCGTAGACAGCGGTTTTAATACGCATACATGACACCGTGAAAGTAATGCGTTATTTAAATTAAAACTTGGGTTTTCTGTGGTTGCACCAACAAAGGTTACTGTACCATCTTCCAAATATGGTAATAATGTATCTTGTTGTGTTTTATTGAAACGATGTATTTCGTCTATGAATAATAAAGTATTGCGACCAATTTCGCGATTCATGCGTGCTGCATCCATTGCTTTTTTTATATCAGCAGTTCCGGAAAACACAGCAGACATCGGAACAAAATCCATATCTATAGAATTAGCCAAAGCACGTGCGATTGTCGTTTTTCCACATCCAGGTGGTCCCCATAACAACAGATTAGATAAATTGCCACTTTCCACCATACGATGAATAATGCCGTTTTCGCCCAGTAAATCGGTTTGCCCAACAATGTCGTTAATTATTTTGGGTCGCATTAAATCTGCAAGTGGTCGTGTCATTTTATTTCATTTATTGTTTGTTTATGGTATAATAATCTTATTAAATAATTCGGTGTTTATCAAGGCAGAAAATACCTAAATAACAAGGGCAGGTTTGTCATGCAAGTGTATGTAAATTACGATAATAAAAAATGGAAAAGATATAATATAGATTTTGAAAAAATTGCAGAAGCAGCGGTTTCTGCTGAATATAAAAAATCAGAGGTTTCTATTACACTGGTTGATGATAAACATATACACACATTAAATAGACAATATCGTGGCATAGATAAACCAACAAATGTTTTATCTTTTGAGTTGGGGGATAATGTGTTGTTGGGTGATATTTTTATTTCGTTGGATACGGTTGTCAAAGAAGCACGTGCGGCACACATTTCTGTTGAAGAACATACTGCGCATATGATTGTTCATGGTATGTTGCATTTACAAGGGTATGACCATTTATGCGACCAGGAAGCCGCAATAATGGAAAAACGTGAAATTCAAATATTAAAAAAATTGGGTTATAACAATCCGTATACGGAAGATAATGTAGTATGTAACTGTGAAAATGGAAAACCGTGTTGTACATTTTTTCATAAGATAATCAATATCAAAGTTAGAGAAAACAGTGTATGGCAATATATTTTAAGTGCGCTGTTTGGTATTATATGTTCTTTTGGTTTTGCACCGTTTCATTTGTGGATGCTGTCTTTGATTGGTATTGGTGGGATGTATTATTTAACGATTAAACAAAATAACAAGGTCGGCGTTTTTAAATCTTGGATAATTGCTTTTCCGTTCGGTGCATTTTACGGAATTGCTATGTTTTGGTGGGTGTTGCATTCTATTTATGTTGTGCCGGAACTGGCAAAACAGTTTGCAATTTGGACAATACCTGGTTTAATAGGTATTGGTTTGATTTGTGGAATTATATTGTCTATTCCATTTGCTGTTATTCGCTATATATCAATAAAACCACCGTATAGAGCGATTTGGTTTGCAACGATTTGGACGTTTGTATTGTGGCTTCGTGAATGGTTTTTAACAGGTTTTCCATGGAACCCGATATCTAATATTACGATAACGTTGCCTATGGTAATAAACTCTATGGCTTTGTGGGGGGCATTGGGATTGTCTTGTGTGATTATTGGGTTGGTTGCCAGTTTTATAGAATTATTGCGTAATAAGAAATGTAAATCTTGTTTATTTGTGTTTGTTATGTATATGATTTTATTTTTAGGCGGGTGTTCATACGGATATTTTAATATGAAACAATCTGGTATGCCGAATAATATCGATAATGCACCATTAATCAGAATTGTGCAACCCGCAGAATCTGCCGTATACAAAATGCCAAAATCTAGACAAGAAGCACAAGATATAGCAGAACAAAAGGTTGAAGATTTAATTACCTGGGCGCGGTCTGATAATGTGAATAGTCCCGACATAATCGTTTATCCTGAAACAGCATATCCATATGTGATGGTTGATAATAGATTTCCTTTGTCACATATATTGAATACAAATGTTGTTATGGGAACTAATAGTTTTAGTAATGGTAAAATGTATAATTCTATGATATTTGCAGACAAAAATGGAATAGTAACACATTTATACAGTAAATCACATTTGGTGCCATTTGGGGAATACAGACCATTTGGTGATATTATACCAACACCCGGACAATTAACACCTGGTAATGGTAAAGAAATAATCAATATAAAAACAAGCAAAGGTGATTTTGTAATTGTTCCTGCGATATGTTATGAAATTATATTTACAGATTCTTTGGTACCCAAAAATACAAATCCAGATGCAATAATCAATATAACAAATGATACTTGGTTTGGTTTT
This sequence comes from Alphaproteobacteria bacterium, assembly GCA_017427715.1. Lineage (GTDB taxonomy): Bacteria > Pseudomonadota > Alphaproteobacteria > Rs-D84 > Rs-D84 > Enterousia. The sequence goes on from JAFRSF010000012.1 coordinate 64,930, forward strand.
ACCCCGGGGGTATATCAACATTTGGATATGGTTAGACGATATGCTATTGAATCTGGTTTGCCCGTAATTCGTGCAAATTATTCTGGCATCAGTGCATTTGTTGCACCAGATGGAAATGTGGAATCTTTGTTACCTGTTGGACAAAATGGGAATCTGGATGGTTTTGTCTGGGGCGCACATAATACGCCGTATAGAACAATTGGACGTAATATGTGGATGTTGATTATTTTGGTGTTTTCAGCAATTGTTTCAATATCCATATCCGTATTTCAGAAGAAAGATTAGATTCTGGTTTTCGTTTATCATCAATTTGTTTAATAATAGCAGCAACAGAGGTCTTTTGTTGTTCAGCAAGTGTTTTTAATACATCAAAAAACTCTTGTTCTAGAGATATGCTGGTTTGATGACCTGATAAAGATATAGATATTTTATGCATTTTATATTTTTCCGACAATTAAGCAATCCATCATAGCACGATAAACATCATCGTAATTGCGTAACACGGATAATGTTAAGTTATCCAGCATTACACAATTTCCCAATGCATCTGTGGCAAACCAAAATAAATCATTGCGACCAAATACAATTCGACCAGATAATTTGGTGATGTTTTTAATTTCTTGATTTATACTGATTATTGAAGGTAATGGATATTTGATTCCTCTATCATTTTCTGTTGGACCAAAAATACATGCAGACCCCAAAGTAATACCAGAACAAGAATAATATAAATCAATCAAAAAACTAGGTAACATTGTTAGGCCCGTTTCTTTCAAATAAGTGTTTGTTACATTAATAGTATTTGAATTGCTGGGCGGCATAATCAATGCACCTTTGGATTGTATCAAAGATATAAAATCAGCCATAGTCATTTTATTCATTCCCCCTTCCTGATGCAAAATATGCAGCCGATTGTGTTATACGGTCTGATGTCGCATTTCCGCTGGCACTGCTGGTTGATGAAGATGTTGAAATATATATTTTTTTTGCAGGATCCGGCAAAAACACAGTTTTTGCATCACTTTGTTCAATAATAAACCTGTCAAGGTTATGACTGTGCGGAAAGGTTAAACACATGAACATATTGTCTATGTTTAATTTTCCGCCCCATATCAATGGTATTCTGAATCGCAAAGATGTGTTTTCTGGCATTTTTTTGCCCATCATTAAATTCATGAATTCTTCCTGGGACAGATTCATAAATGCAATTTCATCAAAAGAATCGGTCAGTGAAGCAAGAAATTCGCGCCGCAACATGGAATATTTTTGAAACCAATCTTTATCAATCACACAACGATTCGGTATGTATTCAATTACTGGCATATCATCCATACCAAATTTTGCTAATTTTTCCAATGCCGAATCGCGGGTCAGTTGCATACAGTCAATCCTTTATAGTTTTTTTGTATACTGAATAATGGTGTCTATGTATTCAGAATACGCATCAAAGTTTGCTTGGTCTGTTTCTGAAACATCTGCATTTGGGTGTTGTGATATAGCATTTTTTAAATCTTCCATATCATGAAATACCACCAATTGTTCATCAGAATCATAAATATGTCTGGTGTCCAGAATAAATGGGTATATGGTTATTGGTATGTCTTCCAAAGTATCTGTAAAAACAGATTGTAATTTATCCAATGCATCTTTAAAAACATTTATGTCACAATCAACGGCACCAATCCACACAATTTCGTCATTGCCGATTGCAAACAAGTTGGATGTAAAACCAGAGATTTTGATATTTGGTTTAACCAGATATTTATTATCAGAAAATATTTGTGATAACTGCGCATCATAAACGGTCACTCGACCTGGTGTTGGAGCAGATGTTTTTTGTGGTGTTTTTGATGATAGGGGTTCTTTTGGTGTTAGTATCGTATTTTTTGGTAAATGTAACATTGGTGGCTGTGAAACAACAGGATTTGTTTTTGGAATATAGGCAACAGATTCTGGGTTTGTTTCTGAAATTGATTGTTCGATAACAGGTGTTTGTTGCACGTTTTTATTTACAGATATTTTGCGTAATCTTGGTTTATATATCATGTATAATCCCGATATAAAAACTAACAAAGCAATACCAATTGATATATAAAATCCAATATGGACAGGCATGTGTGATGCCTGCAATGCAGACAATTTATTCCAATGGCGTGCAGAAAAAATATTAAAATTGAATCGAATGCTAAGCCAGAAAGATAACCCCAGCAGCACAGATGTACCCAGTAATATAGCGGTCAGCAATTTTTCAAAATAATTTTTCATTTCGTTTTCATTGTATCATATTTTATGATAAACTTAAACACATGATTGAATCAAATGAAATTTTTTTAGATTTTGACCCAAGAATTGCTTTATGGTGCGATGGGGTGGGGGATACTAATGATTTTGCTAATTTGGCGAATAATATACTGGAAAATAAAATTAATTTGATATCTGTATCTCCGGACAAGGTTTCTTTTATTTGGACGTGTTTAGAAAAAACGGATGTTAAAATATTCACTAGATATAATTTTACACCGTATCAAAAGAATATAGACAAATATGTCAGTGATTTATCTGAAAATATAACCAGTATTTGGAAGCAGGGTGCAGATGGTGTTCAATTATTTTTAAGGTTAAAAGATTTAGAACGTTTTGTTGGTACTTTTATGTTTGTGTGTAATGATTTATTTTTTCAGCATGATTTGTGCATAGGTATAGATATTAGTGAAATAAGTATATCTGATTGGGACAATTTGTTTGATAAATTACGCGCTATACGGGCAAAATCGCTGTGTTTAACGTTAAATGAAGATATGGGAAATCGCTCTGATTTTGTTGGGCGTGTATATGGTATGTTGCAAAAATGGGATTTTGATGGTGAAATTCATTTTATGCTGGGTAATGATTATGATCGTATGGATCAAGTGATTCGTTTAATTGAATCTGAAAAACCAGAATTGTCGAATCGGATACGATTTTTCTTGGATTATTAATTGTTCGTTAAAATTAAGTATTTTGGCTTCGTTGTACCGGCTTTGTTTTTTATTTGGTATCTTGTTTTTATGGTTTCCAACGAAGTAGATTTGATTTTAAGTTCTGTCTGTTTTAATTGTTCAATTATCCAATCGTAATATTCCCAATGGTCTGTACCAATTATTATCTGGCCATTTTGTGACAAATGTTTTGATAATAAGTTTAGAAAATCGGCATTTAATAATCTGCGTTTTTCATGCCTTGCCTTTGGCCAAGGGTCTGGATGTAAAATCCAAATTTGCAAAAATTTAATAGATTCAAAATCTGGGTTGTGTAGTAAAATACGAACATCATCGGGGTGGACACGAATGTTTTTATATTTATTTAGTAATATATTGTCCGATTCGTTTGTTATCGCAGAAAGCAGGGCAGCAACACCATTAGCAAATGGTTCTGCGCCAATAACAATGGCATCAGGGTTATTGATTGCTAAATCACGTAAATGTTCACCGTTTCCAAAGCCAATTTCCAGAATCTGTGCCAGTTCACCAGGTTTTGGTGCGATTTTTGGCAATAAATTATCCATCAGCCACAGTTTGCGGTTTGATAATTTTTTACCATGTCGCCGACCAAAAGTTCGCAGTTCGCTGGTTTCAAAATGTTTTAATTCTTGTTTTTCCATATATTTAGTATAAAATCACTTTGTTATAAAAACAAGGGTGAAATAAAAATGCGTAACGGATTATCAAAAGATTTAATAGCACGTGTGCTTGGGGGCGCACCAAAATATACTTTGGATGAATTAGAGGCAAAATTTCCACCACGTCAATTGCCAGATGGTGCTTTTGTGACGCGTTTTGCGCCCAGTCCAACGGGTTATATGCATTTGGGCAATTTTTACAGTGCTTTGATAGATTATAAATTAGCACAACAATCGGATGGTTTGTTTTTGTTGCGCATAGAAGACACAGACACCAAACGTGAAATTAAATCAGCAGTAAATGTTGTGTTAAATGCGTTGGCTGATTTTGGTATTAAATATAGTAATGATGAACAATATGGGCCATATTATCAATCCATGCGCAAAGATATTTATCATTCTATTGCAGCATACTTGCTTGAAAAGGGTTTGGCTTATCCATGTTTTTTAACACAAACAGAAATGGATGAAATTCGTGAAAAACAAAAACTAGCGGGTTTAGCTACGGGTATTTATGGTGAATATGCCAGGGATAGAGATATCAGCGAAGAAGACATAATCAAGCATCTTGATAATGGGGAAATACCAACGATTCGTTTGTATTCAAATGGAAATCCAGAAACAAGAATATATTTCAAAGATTTTGTGCGTGGTTCTATATCGTTGCCAGAAAATAACGAAGATATTGTTTTGATTAAATCAACAGATAGATTACCCACATATCATTTTGCGCATTTGGTTGATGATCACTTTATGCGTATTACACATGTTGTACGCGGTGAAGAATATTTTGGAACAGTTGCTTTACATATTCAGATGTTTCGCATGATGGGTTGGCCTTTGCCAAATTATATTCATACTGCGACACTTGATAAAATAGATGAAGAAACAGGAAAACAAAGAAAATTATCTAAACGTCATGACCCAGAAGCAAACATCGCATTTTTCTTGGAACAAGGATGGCCGACAGATGCTGTGATTGAGTATCTTGGAAACATTTTGGCACCCGGTTATGAGGAAGCAAAAATCAAGGGGCAAGTTAAATCTTTTTGGGATTATGAATTGCGTCCAAAGAAAATACCTGCATCTGGTTTTTTGTTTGATATGAAAAAACTGGAATGGTGGGCCAAAGAATATATTGCGACATTGCCGGTTGATATTTTGGTTAAACATGTTGTTGATTGGGCAAATGAATATGGCAGTGAAGACAATAAGAGACAGATTGCTGACGTTGATTATTTGACATCTGTATTGGCGATTGAACGTGATAATCCAAAACGAATTCGTAAAGATTTTATTACATGGCAACAAACGTTGACAGAGGTTGCTTATTTCTGGGATTTCTTGTTTGTTCCAAATAAAGAATATGAATATAACCAAGATGTATTAAATGGTTTCTTGGAAACTTGGAACGAATCGGATGATAAAGATACTTGGTGGAATAAAGTTGTAGAGGTGGCTAACAAATGTGGTGTTAAGCCGGGTGAAGCCGCAATGAATTTACGTGTTGCGATGACTGGTAGAACGAATACGCCTGATTTATATTCTATTATGCAAGTGTTGGGCGATAAACGTGTTCGTGAACGGGTAATGCAACATATATAATTTTGTGTATACGGCAGAAAGTAAAGGAGATAATGAATTATGAAAAAAACAAAAAAAATTGTTAAACAACAATTAAAAGAAGTAAAACACGATAAACGTGCGTTTAGTTTATTAAAGGTATTACAAGCGACAGGTCTATTTCGGTGGGAACGTAAAGCAACCAAATCAGAAGAGGTTTTAAATATTTTAACCCATGGTATTGGTATTGGACTGGCAATTGCAGGGTTGTGTTTACTGGTTGCCTTTGCTGTACTTTATCATAATCCATGGGCTGTTGTTGCGTGTTCGTTATTTGGTGTTACTATGTTTACATTGTATTTTGGTTCAACAATGTGTCATGCAACAATTGGCGACAGAAGTGAATGTTTTTTTGAAGTGTGGGATAGTATCGCTATTTATGCGTTGATAGCGGGAACATATACACCGTTTTTGTTGGTTAATTTGAATCTTGGCGGATATCCAGGTTTGGGGTGGACTATGTTCGGTCTTTTGTGGGCGATTGTTATATTTGGTGCGATTATGAAAATTAAAAATCCACGCCGTCAACCAAAATGGATGGTTGCGTTATATTTGATAATGGGTTGGGCATTGTTATGGATTTTGCCAGCAATGATTGATACAATATCTGCACGTGGTATGTGGTTTGTTTTGGCGGGTGGTTTGTCATATTCAATTGGCGTAATATTTTATTTATGGCGCAGATTGAAATTCGCACATGCATTATGGCATTTGTTTGTTATCGGTGGCAGTGTGTGTTTCTTTTTCGCTGTGTTATTTGGTTCAATTATAGATTTTGTAAAATAAATAATGTGTAAATAAAAAATCCGCTATACGGCGGATTTTTTGATATACGTCAATTTTAATCAAATGGATTTTCTGATTTATTGTATTCAATTACAATCGGTAAATGTTCGCAATGTAATGCGGTTGCAATCCCACGGCGCAAATAGCGTGTATAAGATTCAGGTATATCTGATGCACCACCAACATTAATTGTTATCTTCATTGGATGATGTCCGGTTTGATGTGCAAATTTAATTTTCATGGGGCGTTTCAAACGTGACATAGGTGGTTGTCTGTCTGCTACCAACTTTTCAATTATACGATTTAATAAACTGGTTGGGGTATCAGAATTGCTGATATCCCATTGTTCATATATGCGTTTAAACATATTTTGAATACCGGTACCCGTCTGGGCGGATACAGCAAGAATTAATGGTTTGATAATTTGATGAAATGAATTAGTAAACTGATGTTTTAATTTTAATAATTTTTCATCTCGTTCAACCGGATCGACTAAATCCCATTTATTTAATGCAACGCATAATATTTTGCCGGCGTCATAAACACGTGCTGCAATCGATAATGCCTGGTTTTCAATGTTTTTTGTTGCATCAACGATTAAAATAACAATGTTTGCTTTATCAATAGCATCTAAAGATTTTAATGCAGATAATGTTTCTACATCGTCTGTGACACCAGATTTTCTGCGCAATCCTGCAGTATCCATTAATATTATATCACGACCATAAAATCGAGTTGGAATTTTTACTGTATCCCTAGTGATACCAGGTTCGTCCTTTACAATTTGACGATTTTCGCCCAATACACGATTTACAAAGGTTGATTTACCGACATTGGGTTGTCCAAGTATCGCGATTTTAATCTGTTTATCTGGTTCTGTTGTTATAATTTCATTACCTGCAATTTTATCCATGAAAGCGTAAATTTCATCAAATCCGCGTTTGTGTTCTGCGGATATTAACACGGGTTCGCCAAAACCCAATTTATAAAAATCATGTATGTCAGATAATCTTTTTGTGGATTCTGATTTGTTTATTAATAAAAGGGCAGGGGCTTTGCTTTTTTTATGAACCAATTTTGCCCATTCTAAATCCATAGGCAACAAACCAGTTTTTCCATCGACAACAAACAAAATTGCATCTGCACTTTCAATGGCATGAATTGCCATATCAGTAGAATCGTGTCCAATACCTGTTCTAGTGTTTTCAAGACCCGCGGTATCAAATACAATCCATGGTCGATTCGGTATATTCCCAGAAATAATATCGCGTGTAACACCGGGCCTGTCGTGAACAAGAGCATCCCTGGTGTTAGTTAATCCGTTAAAAAGTGTTGATTTGCCGGTATTAGGACGACCAACAATAACTATGTGTTTCATGTTTTTTCCATTGATTTTTTCTAATTATAAAGCAAAAATATAAATAATCAAACCAAAGGGGGCATTAAAATGAAAACCAGAAAAAGAAATTGGTTTAAACGTCTAACTGATATTTTTTTCCGCCCAAAATATTTCTTTAGTAAAATTGTTGCTGACGGTAAAATGGAAGATGCCATGTTGCGCGCTTTTTTGTGGGGATTGATTGGTGGTGTTTTGGTTCTGATTATGCAACTGGTTCGTGGTAATCCATTTACATTTTTGTCATTGTTCAAAGCAATAATAGTGTGTCCTGTGGTGGCGGTTGTTTTGTTGTTTGTATTTGCGGGTTTGATGATGCTGGTATCAGAGATAACGATGGGGGACAGAGATTGGGAAATCGCGGTCAAGGGGTTGGCTTCGATATTTTTTGTTTACCCATTAACTTTGATTATGAACACTTTGGCATTTAATTGTACGTCTATTTGGGTTATCAGTATAGCAACAGATTTATACATTTTATTTTTGTTGTATAATATTGCTGTGTACTGTTTACATTGTAAAAAAATCAGCGTAATGTTTGTTGTTATTGTTGGTGCTGTGTTTTTGGCAACGGTATATCTGTCTGATTATAGAACATTGTGGTTTTTTGTTAAAAACATACATGCTACTTTGACATGTTTGTCTTAATATTGTTATGTAATAAAACCGCCGTATAGGCGGCTTTAAAATCCTGCTTTGTAAGAGGTTGTAGTATTGCTGAATAACCTTTTGGTTTGATGGATATTTCTAATTTAAAACAGAGAATATACTTGCTTAGTTGAAAATGTTTTTAAAACCCAATTTTAAGACCTACTGCAAAAAACGGTGTGTCGGATGATATTCCACCAGACATAAACAAATGAGTGTTTTCGCTGTATTTATATCTGAACGATGCCAGAACTGTATGAATATAATCATTATATTCACGTGTTATTATGTTTTGTTCGTGTTTCCACAATGTTGTATCTGAATATAAATAATTCAAAGATATACTGTATTGTAACAAATCATAACTGACCCCAGCACCCGCAATTAAACCATCGGATGCTATATATATTGGATTATGGTCGTAAATTACACGTGCAGATGTTCCGATAATCCAACTGTTGTATTGTATGTTTATCCCCAAAGCAATTTGACTACGCCAGTCAGCCGTGACATTTGGTGTAAATGAATGTTCTAAATAATTTTCAGGTTTGTCCATATACGAAATACCTGCATAATAGGCGGTTTTTAATTTGCCTGATGGTTGTTTAATTTTGATTGCCATATCAATTGCATAATTATAATCGTCTGTTAAACCAGATATTGACAATCCATATTGCCCGTATGGTGTGGATGTTGTTGCCACATTAAGATGTAATGCTTTGTGACCAGTTGTAGCGGTTGTGTCTGATATTAAAACCTTTTTCAAGTCCAATTTTTTATGCAGTAAAGAATCATCATTTATGCGTAAATATCCTACATCTGGTAACCCCAGCCCCATTTTACGTGCAATTGAATGGGTTAAACCAAATTCTATACGACCAACCGTGCGGTCTTCAAATAAAATAAAAGCATCATGGACGTATTCTTTGTCATCAACCGAATCGGCATCAATGGAATATATTGCACCGAATCGTTGTTTGTTATCGAAATGATAGAATATTTGACCTTTGACATCCCAATCATTGATAAAATTAGATTTATCATCTTTGTCTTGCATAAAACCGACCATACCATCTGCATTTAATTTAAAAGTCCAATTATCAGTTCTATAATTAATCGCCATTGCGTTATTTGCGAAAAGCAAAGCAGGGACTATAAAAGATGTTTTTAATGTATTCATTTTTTGTTTGAAATTAATTTTGGGTTAGTATTCGATTCGTTAAGTATTGCGTGACGCAATTTTTCAAATGCACGTTCTTCTATTTGTCTGACACGTTCGCGTGATATACTATATCGCTGGGATAATGTTTCCAATGTTGCCACGGGATCAGACAATCTACGTGCTTTTAATATTTCTCTATCTCGTTCAGGCAAGGCAGATAAGTGCTTTTTTAATAATTCATATCCACGGCGTTTAAATTCAAGTTGTTCAAGCCCGTCTTCAATATTTACACGTGTGTCAGCCATATTAGATAAAATATCTTTGGAATCAGAATCTGTGTTTAATGGTGCGTTCAAAGATACGTCACGTGCAGACATACGCGTAGAAATATTTTCTACATCAGATTCTGGGACGGACAGATATTCTGCAATTTGTTTTGTTTGTTCGCGTGACAAAGAACTATCCATTATACCCAAAGCACGCTTTGCGCGTGACAAATTAAAAAATACACGTTTCTGATTTGCAGAAGTTCCCAATTTCACAATAGACCAATTATTTAATATCGTTTCATATATTTCTGCTTTAATCCAAAACATGGCATACGTAGAAAATCTGAATCCGCGTTCTGGGTCAAATTTTTGTAGCGCCTGCATCAGACCCATGTTCCCACTGGCAATTAAATCAGATACTGGCAGACCATAGTTTTTAAAATCATATGCCACGGATACAACCAGGCGTAAATGTGATGCAACCAGCTTTTCAGCAGCAATATTGTCGTGTTCACGGACCCATTTTGTAGCATATTCATATTCTTGTTCGGCAGACAGAATTGGAAATTGTTGTATTTCAGATATGTATTTGGTCAAACTGATATCATCACCGGCACCATAAGAAGGTATTATGGCGGTAGACGTTCTGGATGGCAAAGTTGTCTTGATTTGCTTTTTCATAACTTTTATAGTATACCAAGAAAATAGAAATTATCAAGAATGGAGAATATTCATGACAAATATGCTGGAAAGAAACAAAAATAAAAATGTAAAACAAAATAAAACACGCGAAGAATACGCAGAAGATGCGCTGTATCGCGAAGTTTGGGAAGATGTGAATAATGAAAAAACTCAACAGTTTTTAAAGAAATATTGGCGCTATATCATTGGGGCAGTGTTGGGTGTTATGATTGTGGTATGCGGTATTCAAATTGGAATGCGTATGTATTATTCATCAAAAATTGCGGTTGCACAACAACACGAAATGGCTTTGTCAAATATGGATGCTGGGGCATTGGCTAATTTATCCAAGAATGCAAGGGGTGCAACGGCAGATTTGGCTTTGTTTCAATCATATTTGATTGACAAAGATGTCAAAAAACTTGAAGATTTGGCACAAAATGCACATACACGCGATTTCAAGGATTTGGCTAAATTGCATTTGGCATCGATTCGTGGTGATGCGATGACTGCTGCGGAATTGGAACAATATTTATCAGGTATGGATACAAAAAAATCGCCGTTCTTTTATACATCTCGTTTGATGATTGCTGAAAAATATCTATCTGAAAATAATCAAAGCAAAGCGATACCAGTATTAGATATGATTATAAATGACAAAGATGCACCAAGTTCTGTATCTGCAACTGCACAAATGTTAAAATAGGAAAATAGGGCTGTGAGAAAGTTTTTTGTGTTTTTATTATTTGGGTTGGTATTGATTAGTTGTTCTAAGCGAGATCCAATATTACCTGGGGAACGGCACGATATTTTCGGTGGTGCAGATGTTAAAGTTGCTGGGAAAACCGTACCACAGTTATCTGAATCAGCAAAAGAAATATATGGTGATAAATCATGTGATTTTACCCAAGATGCGACAAATACCATTTGGCACGGGGACAAAAAAGTGTTCAAAGGTTTTGCCACAGGCGATTCGGTTCAAAGCAATCAAAAACCAATATGTGTTGGTAATTTCATTTATACAGGTTTATCAAATGGTGAAATTATTAAATTGAACACAATCAATAATCGGATTGTATGGACGGCTGATGTGTATAAAGAAAATACTTTGACGGGCGGTTATTCCATTGTTGATGTTATCGCGCGTGTTGGTATTGATAATGGTTTTGTATATGCTGGTGGTTTGGGGGATGCTTTCTGTAAATTGAAAAATACAAATGGTGACAAAGTTTGGTGTGTGAATATATCTGTACCAGTTGATTTTATATTAATTGATGATTTTGCATTTGTTGTTGGTGGTGATAATAATTTATATGCGCTGGATGTTAAGGATGGCTCTGTGTATTGGAAAACAAAAATTAAAAAACAGAAATCGCCAAAATATGACGGTAAATATATAGTTGTCGGCAAAGAAAAAATAGATTACACAAATGGTCAAATTCGTTAAACAACAATAAAACCGCCGTATAGGCGGTTTTTTGATACCTGATTTTCTTTACCATGTTGAGGCATGATCGCCTTCTTTGATAATTGGCTTTTCGTCTTCCCAAATTGATAAACCTGTTTTCAAATCAGTTAATGTTAATTGCAAATAATATTCTACACGTGTATCAGTAGAAGAAAACCAACCAGATTGTAATTTCAGATTTCTTTGTAACATTTTACCAGACAAGGACATATTTGGCGCAATCAGATTTCCTTTGCCTGCGATAGTTGATTGGTCATATTCATCATTACCTCGAACATTACGAACGACGTTTGATACAGTGTCTTCACCAGAGAAATTAGTTGCTATTTTTGCAACACCAGATTTCAATAATGTTGTTCTAATTTTTTTGGTCAAAATATCTGTGTCAAAACGTTGTGCTGTGTCGTTTACAATATTTCCCATCGCAATAACAGGATTTTTATGTGATGTAAACGCTTTGCTTTCAAGCATTGATTTTGTCATTGTTTCAGCCGTATCCGTCCAATCACGATATTCCAGTTCCATAACATTTTGCATAGATGATACTTCGCGTTCATTTTGTAAATCTATGACACGTGTTTCGCCGCATCCACAAAGCGCCAAGCATATTGCACAAGGTATCATTTTTTTCATTTTTATACTCCTTTGGTTATTTCAGTTTTATTATTTTCGTATCTATTATATTTGGTACTGTACGTACATATATCAAATTATTTGTATTCGGTTTAAGTTCTGATTCGATATTATCATTTGCAATCAATTCTTTCAAGTTTGATTTGGTCGTATTTAATCGTGTTACATATATATATTGTGGTAAAATCGCCCATGTGCGTACATCAGCATTAGAAGAAGATACTGTATAAATTGATGATAATATACCAAATAATGGGGCATTACTGCTGTGTGAATTATACATGGTTGCTTGTAATGTTGCTTTGGATACAGCGCTGGTATAAGAACGCAATATTTCATTTGTTCTGTATTCATTATATTCTGTCATAAACATTGCATCAACGTTTGCCAACATCTGAGAGTTTTTTGGTTGTACAGACATCTGTGAGAAATAAGGTTCACTGAATGAAAAATATATCATGCCGATTGTTGGTAAAAATATTCCTGCATTTTGTTCGCGCAAACGTGGTGCAAAACCAGTTTCTGTAAATTGCCAAACTATGTTTTGTGGTTTTTGATGTTTTTGTGCTAAATCCAAATCTTGTTTTATAAAAGTATTATTTGGCACCATACCAGATGCACGTTTTAGATAAGTTTCTGCATTTTCAAAATCACAATTTGTTAAAAAATATATACCAGACAAATACATTAATGCAGGATTCATAATATCATTAAATACCAACCAATCAGATGTGTTTTTATCTATTATTTCTTGCAGTTTTGGTTCAATTTCTTGTTTTCGATTTTCTATCAGTTTTTTATATTCTAATGACATTTGTTGCTGACGATTGTACGATTGGTTTATAACGACACGTGCGTTTTCAAAGTCCTGTAATGCCAACAAATCCCATATTTGATAATAAGATACAAACAAAGAATCCATCATGTATGGTTTATAAGAATTAACACTTTGTCCCAGCAACAATCCAGTGGCTTCGCGTGTAACAGACGAATTAGTAGAAGAAAGATTTCTTTTGTTGAATTCTTCAAAAACCGAATCGCTTTCTTTGAATTTATTTTCATGGAACAGGGCAATACCATTTATCAATAATTCTAAATTATTTTGTTTTTCTGGTGCTGTATCAGACGAAAAATCGCTGGTTGCATTTTCAAAATCAGCATTCGAAAAATTATTTTGTAATGTATCAAGATGCGTTTGTGTGCTGGATGCACAGCCGTATAGAGCAAATAAACAAAGACAAATAATTTTACGCATTGAATATGTTATTTGTTATTTCAAAGGTTCCAAGATTTTTACTTCTTTGGTATTCGGATTGTACACTTTGGGTGTACCGTTATAACCCATAATTGCATGATGGCTTGGTATTAAAAACTCTGGTAATGGGGACGTTTCTCCCATTTGTTGTTTTTCATATAAACGTTTTTCTGCATCGGTTTTTCTAAGCCAAAACCGTGCCATGTCTGCTTCAATTGGGCGATGATAGTATCCTTGGAATATAACCAATTGTTTTCCAAATGGTATTTTCATAATATCCATTTCTGAATACAATGGTTTTTCTTCTGGTTTGTCTACTTTTTTAATTTTGCCATCTTGACCTTTTTCTTCAACTTTTTTGATTGTTTTTTCTATACCCATCATTTCAGAAAACGTTTTTGCAGATGTAGGATCGTTTTGACGTAATACTATTTTTGCAGCGGTTGTAGATATAATTGTTGCGGCAGCATCAGCCCCATATCTTTCTTGGATTTGGTGAATATCTTGACCGATAATCAAATAAGATACTTTTTGTCCGCGTCCAAGGTCTGGTCCTTGAATAACTGCATCCAATTTTTGCATTTTCGGCATTTCATCCAATACGAATAATACTGGGTAAGGACCAACTTTCTTGCCATCAACAATTTCATCAGGTTTATGTGCCAACAAATAATTAGACATCAATTCTATAAATATGGCAGTAATAGGATTAACGGCTTGGGCATCAACCATATTTACAGATAAATATACACTGACTGGTTTAACTTTGCCATCACGAGGGTCTTTTAAGCCACGTAAATCTTCAAAATGAAAATCAGAATGGCTGGTTCTGTTGCGCACAGCAGCATTTACAAAAGGATTTAATCCTGCTTTTAAAGTAGATAAAATAGAACCACGTTCTTTATCAGGCGTATTTGCTAATTGTGTTAATTCTGCAATTGCACGATTAGTATAGGCAAAACGCTGTGCTTCTTCTACTGCGTGTAATAATAAATCTTTCATTGGGTCTGCCATCATAGCCATAGAATCGCCTTCACGTCTACGTTCTTCTATTTCTTGGGCAATTGCGTTTTGGCTGGCTGTAATCCAATCAAGAATCATTGGAAAAGATGCTTCCCGACCATGCCATGCATCAGGAAGATTTGCCCATGTCCCCACATGAACATAATTCATCGCGTTTAATTCGCCATTTTGTAACATTGCGTTTGCCGCATAAGCATTTGGGTCATTCATCATAGATAAATAACATTCGCTTAATAATGCGCGGTCTTCATCAGTCATTGTGCCATCTTTTACACGATTGTAAAAGTAATCGTCTGCTTTGGCGCGTTCAACTTTTGACACAATAAAATGAACAAAACCAGATAAAGCAGCGCGTGCAGTATTAGTCCAGTGTGGGTCTGCACTGCTAGATTTTGGGTCTGCTATTAAAACCTTGCACATAGAATCAATGTACAAATCACGCTGTTCTAACAAATATGGTATATGTTCGGGTGACAAAGGATTCCATGATGGGTAATATATCCCACGTTCTGGTTCGTCTTGACCGGCCCAATTCATAATAAACACTGGTCCCACTGTCGCACGATAACCAGATGTTTCTTGTTTTAATTCTGGTTTTGGGTCATTAATAATCATTGATACTGTGTCACATTCCAAAATAGTTGGTTTCACCACACCAGCAGTTTTACCAGTTCCCGGAGGCGCCACACACAAAGCAGATAAACATTCGTCCATCATCAGGGCTGTCTGTTTGTTTTTATATTTGAAATAACCCAATACCATCATGAATCCGTTAAATAAACCCTCTTTATTGTCAAACCGACCCATTTTTTTAATATCTTCAACGGTTGCTTTGCGAGAAGATTTTTCATCATAATTTTTTTTGCCGTATGGATTAAATTCATCAGTCAAAGTCGTATCTGACAAGAAATAATATGCTATGAATGGCAAAACAGGTGTCACACATGCAAAATCAGGATGATACAGCGTTCGTGATAACCAATATGGAACCTCTGCTATGGCCGACAATCCACAGGTGTAAAGCAAGTTTTTCAAATATATAACAATCCATTTTTGTGATGCAGGTGACCAACCATATCGCCAAATATGTTCAACTGCGAAAGACAAAGCAAAAGCCAATGCACATATTAGCCAGATACCAATGTCCCAGCGCAAAGCCCAAAAATAACGACCAATAGCAGTTTGTTCGTGTTCTTTATATTTATCAGTATTAAAAATACCCAGACCTTTGCCTTTGCCACTGCTAGATAAAATGTTGAATTTTATAGCCATGGTTGGTATTATATCATAAAAATAAGTTTTTTTACATTAAAAGATTAAAAAATGCAAAATATACCAAGAATCTTTATAAATCAAAATCTGCAACAGGGAAATGTTGTTTCTGTGGATAAAGATATAGTTCATTATTTAAGTCGTGTCATGAGACGTAAAGATTGTTTAGTGTTTAATAATGGTGATGAATATAATGCCACGTTGTCTGATGATGGTAAAAATATAGTCATAGGTGATAAAACAGACCATCAAGACCCTAGTAATGATTTAATTTTATATTTTGCACCAATAAAAAAACTGGATGAAATGTTAAATATGGTGACCCAGTTAGGAATTGGGGTATTGCAGCCAGTAATTACAGACAGAACTATAGCCAGGCATGTAAATTGGAATCGAATGGTAAAAATTATAACAGAAGCATCTGAACAATCGAATCGTAACAGTGTCCCGAAATTGCTGTCACCGATTCAATTCCAAGATGTAGATTTTTCAGATTTGATTGTTGCAGATGAACGTGCTGCGCATGGTAAAGAAATAGATGCAAATATAAAAAATTGTAAAAAAATATTTGTTGGACCAGAAGGTGGCTTTTCACAACAAGAGTTTAATATAATGGACAGATTGGGGGTAAAGAGTTTGTCTTTGGGGAAAACTATTCTACGGGCAGAAGTAGCCGCAGTAGTTGCTGTGACCAAGGTTATGAACAAATGAAAACACGTTTAGCAAAGTTCATAGCTGATTCTGGAACTGCATCAAGACGTGATGCTGAAAGGTTGATTGTATCTGGAAAAGTGTCGGTTGATAATGTTGTTATTGATACACCTGTTTTTTTTGTAGATGAAAATTCAAAGGTCTGCGTTTGTGGTAAAGAAATCAGACCAATTCAGGAAATAAAATTGTACATGTTTCATAAACCGTTGAATACAATGACTACGAAATATGATCCCCAACAAAGAAAAACCATATATGATGTTTTGGATAAACAATATAAAAATCTGAAATATATCGGTCGATTAGATTATAAAACAACTGGATTGTTATTGTTGACCAACAGTGGGGATTTTGCACGCAAAATGTCTTTGCCACAAAATAATATTTCGCGAATTTATATTGCAACAGTAAATAAATATACTGATGATGGCTTGAACAAAGCGCGCAAAGGTGTTTGTGTTGATGGAATAAAATATCGCCCTATGGATATAGAAAAAATAGATAAAAATACTTTGCGTATAACTGTGACAGAAGGCAAAAAAAATGAAATCAGGATTGTGTTAAAATATATTGGTTCGCCCGTTGTTGCGTTACATCGTATATCGTATGGTCCAATAAACCTTGGTAAATTGAAGGTTGGAAAAATTTTAGAAATAGACAAGAAAACGGTTGACCTGATGTTAAAAAATCTCTAGAATCAAATTAAAAGGAAAGGGGGGATTTTATGAAAAAGATTAAAAAAACCGGGAAAAATACCGCAAAACAACAAGTGATTCAGACGAATGTTTGTTCGGCAAGCAACCCATGGTCGTGGACTATATATGTTTATTGGTTTATAATTTTGTTCTTTATAGCAGCAACATTTTATATTCTGGGACGCAGTCATGAGTTTTTGCATCCAACAACGGAAAATGTTATCGTCACAGAAGAAGTTTTGATGCAAGCACAAGATTATATTGATTCTGCCAAAGAAAAATTGTCTGCTGGTAACATAGAAGACGCCATTGCTGAATTAGATACTGCTGTTGAATCAAACGCGACATCTAATATTTATGCTTTGCGTGGTGAAGCATACATGCAAATAGGTAATTATCAAAAAGCACTAGAAGATTTTGATGTTGCAATAGAAATGGATGCGTTGAATGCAATTGCTTTTTATGACAGATCTTTGTTAAATACGCGTTTGGAAAATTATGATGCGGCATTAAACGATATTAATAATGCGCTGGCTGCTCAGTCCATGAAACCAGCGGATATTTTAACAATGCGTGATTTATATGCAAAACGTGGTCAGTTGAATTTGTGGTTGAAAAATTGGCGTGGTGCGGTTGCTGATTATACAAACTCTTTGGCACGTTCAGAAGGCAGAATAACCCCGGATGTTTATGCAGAACGCGCGGAAGCATTCACAGCATTGGGCGATTTTGAAAATGCTATAAACGATTATACATCTGCAGTGCGTGTAATTTCAGAACAAATCCAAGCGGCACCAAACCAAGATGAACGTGAAAAACAATCCAGCAATGCTATGGGGTATTTTGAAAAATCAGCAGCGCTGAATTTCAAATTGAATAACACAGATGCGGCGCGCCATGATTTAGAGTCCGCATTTGCAATCGCTGTTGCGTTAGATGATAATGAAAGTTCTGAAAGAATCCAAAACTTGATAAATAGTTTGGAACAAGAATAAAAAACATCTAGAATAACAAAATCCGCTTTGATAGCGGATTTTTTTTGACTTTTGCATTTTATGGTAATAAAATAACAGCATGTTTTATAAATTATTTATTTTGACCATGACTACAACAACCCCTTTGGGGGTCTAGATTTCTATTTGCGCAAAGTAATCGCGCGTATTATAATAAACAAGCAATTTAATAAATTAAAAATAAAAGGTAAAAAATATGTCTTATCCAATTGAAACAATGCGTCATTCACTGGCTCATGTGATGGCGGCAGCAGTTCAGAAATTGTACCCAGATGTCAAATTTGCTGGGGGGCCTGCTATTGAAAATGGTTTTTATTACGATTTTGATACAGAACACAGATTCAGCGAAGAAGATTTTGCAGCTATTGAAAAAGAAATGAAATCTTTGATAAAAAGTGATGGTCGTTTTGACAGACGTGAAATCTCTCTTGATGAAGCAAAACAGATTTTTGCAAATCAACCGTATAAAATGGAATGGTTGAACGAATATGATGCAAATGGGGAAGTGTTATCTATTTATACTTTCCGTGATTTTACAGATTTATGTCGTGGACCGCACGTTGCGTCCAGCAAAGATTTACCACGGGATGGTTTTAAAATCAGAACCGTTGCAGGTGCTTATTGGAAAGGCGATTCGAAAAATAAGATGTTGCAACGTATTTATGTTGATGCATTTGAAGATGCTGACAAATTGGCTGAATTTCTGAAAATGCAGGAAGAAGCCGCAGCCCGCGATAATCGTAAACTGGGTAAAGACATGGATTTGTTCCATTTTGAACCAGAATATGCACCAGGTGCGGTATTTTGGCATGACAAAGGGTATAAGATTTATCGTAAAATGATTGATTTTATGCGTTCCCGTCAAGAAAGGGCGGGATATCTTGAAATTTCTACACCGTCTGTAATGGACAGATGTTTATGGGAACGTTCTGGGCATTGGGCTAAATATGGTGCACATAATTATTCTGGTACAACCCAGGATGGTAAAGTTTTTTGTGTAAAACCGATGTCTTGTCCTGGTGGAATGTTAGTGTTTAATCAGGGGATAAAGTCCTATAAAGATTTGCCGTTGTATTTGGCAGAATTTGGCAAAGTTAATCGTTATGAAGCAGCGGGTGCTTTGTCTGGTTTAATGCGTGTCCGCGAATTCACCCAAGATGATGCGCATATTTTCTGTACAGAAGAACAATTGGAAAAAGAGGTTGTAAAAATCTTGCGGTTTATAAAATCAATTTACAATACATTTGGTTTTGAAAAAATAACTATGAAGTTAGCAACTCGTCCATTGTCTGAATTTCGTATTGGTTCTGATGAAGTGTGGGACAAAGCAGAAAGTGCTTTGAAAAATGCTTTGGAAAAAAATGGAATTGAATACGAAATTGCAGAAAATGATGCGGCGTTCTATGGACCAAAAATCGACAATTATCTAAAGGACTCTATGGGGCGTGTATGGCAATGTGGTACTGTTCAATTAGATATGAATTTACCAGAAAGGTTTGATTTGTCTTATATTGGCGAAGATGGCGAAAAACATCGTCCAATCATGTTGCATCGCGCAATATTGGGTTCCATAGAAAGATTTATGGGTGTGTTGTTGGAATCAACTGGTGGAAATCTGCCTTTGTGGTTGTCGCCAGAACCGGTGGTTGTGGCACCTGTATCTGAAAAATACAAAGATTATGCAAATGAAGTAGTTGCAAAATTACGTGATGCAGGTGTTTATGCGCGTGCTGATTTGCGTGATGAAAAAGTGAATTATAAGGTTCGTGAATTGTCTTTGTCAAAGACACCAATTATTGCGGTTGTTGGTGAAAAAGAAATGAACGATGAAACTGTGACGGTGCGTTATCTGGGCAAAGAAGGTCAAGATGTTAAATCATTGGATTCTTTTGTTTTAGAAATGCGTGAAGCAGTTAAATTGCCTTTGTAATAAAACCGGGGTGGGGCGATTCGCCCCACCTGCAATATATAAGGAAAGAAAGATGAAAAAGATACTGGCATTACTGGCATTATGTTCTGTGATTATTGTGGCGGGTTGTTCGCATAAGTGTGAAACTGAACCAATCGTAGAAGCAAATCATAAATTGATTGTACCACCTGATTTTGGGAATATGCCAAAATAATTTACAAAGGGTTCTTGGTTATTTTGTTTTTTTATGATATAATGTGTTCATATCAATGATGTAATGGGGGATATCATGAGCGACCAAGACACAAACTTAGATTTATTAGACCTAGAAGACGACAATGAAGTCGATACTTTGCCAGAAGCAACACCGTTTGCAGCACCGCGTCCGAAAAGACCCTGGTTGCTGATGGGATTAGGGCTGGCGATTGTCGTATTGGCTACGTGGATTGTTATTGCACATATCGGTGGCGATTCTTCTTCTTCGGTAAATGTGGATTTAGATGCACCTGTTGAGAAAGTAGAAGTTCCGGCTGCGCCAGTAGAAGATTTAAATGTGCCTGCTAAATCAACTAAGGCAGAAGAACAACCTAAACCGGCAAAAGTTGCATCGAAACAGGTAGAAGCAAAACCTGTTGAAACAGATGGTACACCTGTGCGTGTTGTTGAAGACAGGAAGGAAGTAACGTTTAATCCTGATAAACCCGTGACAAAACAAACAGCCAGTTCGAAAAAGATAACTGCACCAACAGTTGCAAAAAAAGCAACTGCACCTGTGGTGGCCAGTACGGGTAATATATATGTTCAATTTGGTTCATATAGTACACGTGCTTTAGCGCAGGCAGCAGAACAAAAGATTCGTAATGCGCATAAAAGTTTGTTTAATGGAAAGCAGTTTGTGATTTTGGCGGCTGAAGTTAAGGGCCAAACAATTTACAGATTGCGTGTACCTTTCCATACAGCGTCAGAAGCGAACGGTTTTTGCCGTAATGCGAAATCTGATGGATTGGATTGTTATGTTGCAAAGTAACCAAAGGTGGTAAACATGAGATTCGGTATTTGGGAAATTATAGTAATTGTATTGTTGGTCATTATTTTATTTGGCAGTGCCAAGATTCCGGGCATGATGAAAAATCTTGCTAGCGGTATCAAAGTGTTCAAGAAAGAAATAAAATCTGACGAACATGGCAGAAAGTCCAACCAGAAAAAATCTAAGAAAAATTGATTATAAAAAACCGCGAATATTTCGCGGTTTTTTTTGTTAAATTGAATTTTATTTTTCGTTCTTTTCTATTTCTTCTTGTTCTTCAATCGTTTTTGTTGCCAACGGTCGAGCCATTAAACGTTGTAAACCTATTTCTTCACCAGATATATCGCTGTATCCAAAAGTTCCGTTTTCAATGCGTTCCAAAGCAGAATCAATTTTTCTTAACAGATTTGCATTGCGTTCAGACATGCGCAGATTCATAGTAATTTCTTGTTCGTATGTTGCCTGATCTTGGTCATCTCCGACACCCGCATTTTCGGTTTTTTCTGCAATACGTACATCATTTAATATTTCATTATGTTCGTTTGCCAATTTTTCCCGTCGTGCTGTTAATAATTTATAAAAGTATGCCAAATGTTCAGGACACATATACGGTTCTGTCTTTTTTGGAACATACTTTGGAGGCAATACTATATTTTTGAAGTTTTTTGTTGCCATATCAGGACTCCTTTAGTTCTTTAATCCAGGATGTTAGGGTTTCTTGGTCCATTAACCCTGTGCGTGCCTCTCTCAGTTCCCCGTTTTTAAATGCTAATACACTTGGTATACTGCGAATACCAAATTTAGCAGGTGTTCGTCTGTTAGTTTCATCAATTTCAAATTTTACAAAATGTACATCTGGTTCATTTTCGGATACAGATTCAAAAATTGGACCAAACATCTGACAAGGGCCACACCACGAAGCCCAAAAATCTACCAATGTTAAACCATCAGAAATCAAAGAATCAAACGTATTATCGTCAGCGTGTTTTAAACTCATCTTTTTCTCCTTCTTGTTGTTGATATTTCTATTTACTCTATTATAATCATAGCAAAAAGCAAGAGAAAAACCACATGAAAAAAATCGTTTATATGGATGCAGCAGCCAGCTGGTTGAAACAACAACCGGTGATAGAATCAGAGGTTGATTTTCTGGCTAATTCTTATGCTAATTCGGGTCGCGGTGTGTGTGAAAGGGCGACTTTGGTAGACAAAAAAATTGCAGATATTCGCAATATTGTTGCTGATTTTATCGGTACAAATGCGGCAAATATAGTTTTTACTTTTGGGACAACGGATGCATTAAACAGAATTGTTAGCATCATTAAGAACACACCCCTTGCATGGGGAAATAAGCCGGTTGTGGCTGTGTCTGATTTAGATCATCACAGTGCAAGGTTACCATGGGAAGCATTGGCATCACGGGGCATGTGTTCAATAACTGTTTGTCCTTTGGACAAAGATTTTAACATTGATATAAATCAAATACCAAAATGTGATATTTTTGTGATAACTGCTATGTCTAATGTGTTAGGGTTGGCGCAAGATGTTGAAAATATTATTAGAATTGCACGGACACACAATCCAAATATTATAACAATTGTGGATGCGGCGCAATATGTCGTACACAGTAAAGTTGATGTTGCAAAAATGGGTTGTGATTTTTTATGTTTTTCTGGGCATAAAATTGGTGCTGATACTGGGGTTGGTATTATGTACATACGTAATCCAGATAGGTTTAATCCTGATAAGTTCGGTGGTGGCATGGTTAATCGGGTTCTGGGGTTGGGCGATTTTATTTGGAATCAATCTCCTGATAAATATGAAGCAGGTACATTGCCGTTGACACAAATTATGGGGTTACCTAGTGCTATTAAATGTTTGTCTGATTGGCAGAAAAAGAAAATCAATTTAATACATTTTATGTATGATGAACTGTCAAATATTCCGAAAATAAAAATATTAACTAGACCTGATGCTGCTGTATTAAGTTTTGTTGTTCAAGATATGCATGTTTTAGATTTTGGTGTAATGATTGGCGCGCGTGATATTTGTCTGCGGGTTGGTAATATGTGTGCCAGTTGGATACATAAAAAATTGAATGTTGATGGCAGCATTCGTATATCTGTTGGGCCGTGGAATACAATGGATGATGCGAAATATGTTGTTGAAACGATTCGTAAAATGGTGAAATAAAATGTCTGTGACCAAAGAAAATATTATTGAAGAAATTAAAAAAGTATATGATCCGGAAATACCTGTGAATATTTGGGATTTGGGTTTAATATATAATATAATAATTGATGATAATAAAATATGTATAGATATGACTTTCACCAGTCCGACTTGTCCCATGATGGAAGATATTCTAGACCAGGTTAAATCAAACGTTGAATCCGTTTCAGAAGGTAAAATGGTTAATATTAATTTAGTTTGGGAACCGGCATGGGATATGTCGCGTATGTCAGATGCTGCACGTATAGAATTAGATTTAACAGAACAAGGTTGGTAAATAATGAATTATTTAGAAATTAAACGTACTTTGTCTTTGATTCAAGATCCAATAGATAAATTAGATATGGTTATGGAATTGGGTAAAAATCTTGTAAGTGTCCCAGATTCTGCCGTATGCACAGAAATTGTTGGGTGTGCTTCGTTTGTACAAATATGCAGAAAAGATAACCGTTTTTATGGTGTTGCGGATTCTGCTATGGTTCGCGGAATTGTTGCTATTATGTTGGCTATGGTCGATGGAAAAAGCATAGAAGAAATAAAAAATATGGATATGGCGGGCGAATTTAGCAGTTTAAATCTTAATTTTGGATCTGGCAGATTAAATGGTATTCAATCTATGATTAATTTTTTTAAGAATTTGTGATAAAATACATAAATAAAACAAGGAAGGATTTTTATGCGAGACGATGAAAAAATGTTTAATCTGGGTTTATTGGTTGTTCTAGTTGTTATATGCCTGATTATATTTTTACAGATTTGTTATCGTGTGCAAAATGAAAATCTAGCGGCGGTACGTAATTCTCTGGAAAATACCAGGCATGAATATGCCGTTGCAGAAACGCGGTTTTCTAAATTGTCGTCTGGGGATTATTTACGTAGTTCCGTTACTGGCATGAATCCTAAAGCAACGACAGTTTCTTTTAGTAAAACGGTTCATATAGATAATATACCAATGGAATAATAAGATGCGATTTAACATAGGTCACGATATTTTGCCGCATGAATACAAAGGCGCTGTGTATAATCACGAATGTTTAAGTAGGTTACGTTTTTTGCGTAAGTTTTTTGTTGTCGTTTTTTTGGTTTTTATTGGTAGAACGATTCAATTAGGATTACAAAATAATGATATTGGTAAAAATAGGGGACAAATTGCGGAACTTGAACGGCGCGCAGATATTGTTGATAGAAATGGTGTGGTATTAGCAAAAAGTGTTAAATACGGCAGTATAAAATTATATCCACCACGTGTCAAAGCAGAAGATGTAAACGAAGTAGCACGTGTAATTAATGAAATTGCACCCACTGATTACAGCATAGCAGATGCATTGAATTTAATTCAATCCAGCAAATCAGGTGTATTTATAAAAAAACAGGCAACAGAAGACCAAATTAAATTAGTCCTTCAGGCACATAAGAAATATAATTGTTTTGATGTTGTTCCATTTTTTAAACGGCGGTATCCCCAGGGCAACATTTTTGCACATGTTGTAGGATTTGCTGGTAAAGACGCTGGTCTTGAAGGGGTAGAATACACATACGATAAATATCTGCGTGAAAACAAAGATCCGTTAAAGTTGTCTATAGATTCACGTGTTCAAAACATATTTCATGAACAGTTGACGATTGCTATGGATAAATATCGTGCCAAAGGTGCTTTGGGGATGCTGATGAATTCAACAACTGGTGAAATGATAGCGATGGTTCAATTGCCAGATTTTGATCCGAATAACATTAATACGATACCTGTTGGTAATCGCAAATTCAAATTGCTGCGTGATAATTTTGAAATGGGGTCTGTTTTTAAAATATTCAATACAGCATTGGCTTTTGAAAATAATTTACAAGACAAAGAATATAAGGTTGATGAACCGATAATGATTTATGATAAATTTGGTCGTCCCGCATTAAAAAAACCAATTGATGATGTATCGTCTTTTAAACGTGACGTTGTAAAAAAGAAAGGATTACGAAAACTTACTGCACCAGATATTATGTTATATTCATGTAATGTTGGCAGTGTGCGTATTGCATTAGATTTGCCTGATGGTGCGCAAAAAGATTTTTTTCATAAATTGAATTTTGACAGACCGTTGCAGTTAGAATTTGGTAAAACTGAAAAAGCATTAACTTATCATGTTTGGGGGCAAACAGAGCGTGCAACTGCTGCTTTTGGTCATGGAATTGCTGTGACACCTATGCATTTATTATTGGCGGTTAATGCAATGACAAATGGTGGAATATATATATATCCAACATTATTAAAACGCAGTATAGGTGCTGTGCGTGGCGAACGTGTTTTGGATTCTTCTATATCTGCCAAGTTGCGTGAAATTATGTTTAATATAGCGGAAAAAACAACTGCCAAAAAAGCCAGAGTGCAAGGAATTGATATAGGTGGAAAAACAGGAACTGCTGAAAAACGTGTCAATGGTGTTATAGACAGAGGTAAAAATACCACTGTGTTTACGGGAATATTTCCTGTATCTGCACCACAATATATCATAGTTGTTATGTTGGATGAACCACAGGGAACAAAAGAATCTGGTGGTTGGAAAACGGCGGCATGGAATGCAGTGCCAACAGCTGGCGCAATACTTGATGGAATCATGCCATTGCTATTTTGATATTTTTAGATTATAATAATACTGACAATAATAAAAAAAAAGAGTAATAGCGTGCGAAAAATAGTAGAAAAATCCATGCTGGGTAGAGTGTGGACAGTGTCAGATGATTATAATTTGGACGTAAATTCAAATGATACACAAACACTGGTTAAAAATATTTTAAAATCTCGGGGTGTGGTGGGCGATGATAATGTTGAAAGATTTTTACATCCTTCAATCAAAGAATATATGCCTAATCCGTCCGTATTAAAAGATATGGATGTTGCAACTGCGGTTATCGCGGATTCAATTTGCGCACATGATAAAATAGCGATATATGGTGATTATGATGTTGATGGTATTACATCAACAGCAATTTTTGTAAAATATTTACAATCTGTGGGTTGTGAAGTTTCTTGGCATTTGCCAACTCGCGAAGGCGAAGGTTATGGTTTGAATACAGATGCAATACAAAAAATCGCACAGACAGGTGTGCAGTTATTGATAACTGTGGATTGTGGTATCAGTGGTATAGAAGAAGTGAAATTGGCCAAAGATTTGGGAATGCGTGTCGTGATAACTGACCATCATTCGCCTGATGTTGAATTGCCATTGGCGGATGCTGTGGTAAACCCAAAACGCAAGGATGATGAATCTGGATTAAGTTTTTTGGCAGGTGTAGGGGTTGCTTTTTTGACGTTGGTATCATTAAATCGGGAATTAAAAAATAGGAACTTTTTTGATAAAGGTATTCAACAGGTCAATTTATTAAATTATATGGATTTGGTGGCGTTGGGGACGATTTGTGACACTATGCCGTTAATCGATTTAAATCGTGCATTTGTTTCTACTGGTCTAAAAGTTATGGGGTTGCGCCAAAATCTTGGATTGAAAACTTTGATGAATATAGCAGGTATAAAGCATCCTTCGGTATATGCGGCTGGTTTTGCGCTGGGACCCCGTTTAAATGCGGCAGGTCGTCTTGATTCGGCGGCGCCAGCGCTGGAATTGTTGTTAACAGATAATACTTTGATTGCAAATGATTTAGCAAAAAAATTACATAAAATGAATCAAGATAGAATAGATATCCAAAATGCCATTATGATAGATGCAACAGACAAAGCGCAACATTGTTGTAGAAACGGTCAATGCAGTTTGTTCGTATGTGGTGATAATTGGCATGGCGGTGTCATGGGAATTATAGCAGGTCGATTAAAAGATAAATATAATTTGCCAACTTGTGTTGCAACTCGTTGTGATGGTGTGATAAATGGATCTGGTCGATCGATACCTGAAATTGACCTGGGAAAGATTATTCATGATGCTTTGGCCAAAGGCATTCTATCAGAAGGTGGGGGCCACGCAGCAGCAGCAGGTTTCACATTATCATCTGATAAAGAAAAAGATTTTTGTGACTTTTTAGAAAATGCTGTCAAAGAGCAATTAAATGGTGTATGCCCTGTGCCTGAAATATGTGTTGATGCAGAACTAGATGCATCGGGTGCAAATATGGCATTGGTTGAAAAGTTGGCAGATTTGGCACCATTTGGGCAATGTAATCCAGAACCGACTTTGGTTTTAAGGGGGGCTGTTTTGAAATTTGCCACTGTTATGGGCAACGGCGCGCATTTGCGTGGGGCTGTCAAAACAAGTAATGGTAATCAATTACTTTTTGTTGGGTTTAATCTGGTTGGAACGCCTGTGGGTGATTTTTTACTGGACGAAGCAAATACAAACACTAAAATAGTAATGTTGGGTAAATTGAAAGAAAACGAATATAATGGTCGGGTAAATGTACAATTTACTTTGGAAGACATGACGATATGAATGACAAAATAAAAATCTTAATAGATAAGATACAAAATGCACAATCAATTGCCATATCTGGACACAAAAATCCAGATGGCGATTCTTTGTGTTCTGCGCTTGCGTTGTTAAAAATTATAGAATTGAATTTTAATAAAACTGCAACGGTTATTTATGATGGTAATGTGCCACGTGATTTGGATTATATACCTTTGCGCAAAGAAGCAATTTTTCATACCCATATTCCAGAAGATGCAAAATATGACTTGTATATCTTGGTTGATTATGGAACCAGAATACATTTGGGTGGGGCTGAGAAGTATGTAATGGATGCAGATTATGTGATTGAATTTGACCATCACGTGAACAATGATTTTGTAGGTGATTTAATTTTTTCTGATTCAGATAAAGCATCTGCAACCCAACTGATTTACGATGTATCGTGTCAGGCACAATTTATCATGAATCAAGATGTAATAGATTTAATTACTTTGGGAATTATTACTGATACCGGCAATTTTAAATTTGTTCGTAAAGGGGATGTTTTGCGGGATACAGCTCAGTTGATAGACCGTGGGGCAAATATACCACATTTGGTTAATTTATTAAATAATAAAGATAAAAAAACAGTGTTGGTTGAATCAGAAACTGTTAGTAAAACAGAGTTTTTTATGCGTGGTAGATTGGCAATAGCCATGATTAAACAACCGGACTATAAAAAATTGGATGGACGTGGAGAATTGGTTCTAAGTTTATTAGGCCAGATTCATGGTGTTGAATTTGTTGTGTTATTAAAAGAACAAAAAGAAAATCAAATAGGTATCTCGATTCGCAGCAAGCATATACCAATAAATCATATTGCAGAATCATTGGGTGGAGGTGGACATTTGTGCGCTGCTGGGGCTGTGGTAATTGATGATTTGATAAACGTCAAAACGAAAATTATAAATGCTTTCAAGGGGATGTAGGATGAAAAAAATTATAATAATATTTTGTGGATTGTTTGGATGTTTTTCCGCTGGTGCAGGTATAGATAAAACATTAGTTCAAAGTGCTGAAAAATATTTGAATTCAATATACGGTTTACAGGGCGGATTTGTTCAGTATGCCAATGGTAAAACAGAGCAGGGTATGTTTTCTATGTTGCGTCCAGGACGTGTTAGATTAGATTATAAAAATGCGCCGATACAATTGATTTCTGATGGCAAAGATTTATATTTTTATGACAAATCTTTGGATCAAATAACAACGGTTCCTTTGACCAGTACACCTGCTGGTATATTAGTGCGGAAAAAAATAGATTTACAAAATGCTGATATAAACGTATCTGAAACGTTTAATGACAAAAATACGTTTGCGTTGAAAATGAATTTACGTGACCAAGAAGGTCTGGGGTATATGGTTGTGAATTTTGATAAAAAACCAGTTAAATTAAATTCGTGGTCTGTGGTTGATGCAACTGGAAATAAAACAGATGTAATGTTCAGTAATTTGAAATCAAAAACAGATTTTGGAAAAAATTATTTTCAATTATCACGTCATAAAACAGTCACTACAAATGATGGCGATGATTTTTATGATTAAGGTATAGTATGTTAGGAATCAGTTGGACTGAATTTTTAGTAATTATTTTGGTGGCAATTTGTGTTGTGCCTGCAAAAAATTGGCCTGATGTGGCACGTTTTTTTGGTCGTGTATTTAAATGGATACGACAGATTGTCTGGCATGTGACAGATGTATCTGAACAGATTCAGCAACGTATAGATTTGGAAAAACCCATAGATGATTTATTAGAAAGCGCAACAAATGAAATGTTTGGTGATATACAATCAAAATCAAAAACAATAAAGAAGAAGAAAAAAATTAAAACTAAAAAAGCGTCATAAAAAATGAAAATGACATTGATGCAACATTTCGCGGAATTGCGACACAGGATATTGTGGACTGTGTTAGTGTTTGTTGTTTCTTTTGGATTGGGGTGGTATATTGCGCCGTATACAGAATCTTTTTTAATTAAACCGTTGTTGGATATTTGGGGTGATGCAACTTTGTTATATACCAAATTGACAGATGGTTTGATGATACGTTTTTCATTGTCTATGTTGGTTGCATTGATTATAACTGTTCCTGTGTTGTTATGGCACATATGGGCATATATAGCCCCAGGATTACATAAAAATGAAAAGCATTTTGTTGTGCCTATATTTTTATTTTCGCCTTTGTTGTTTGTGTTGGGGGCTGGCTTTGCATTTTATGTGTTATTTCCATTTGTGTTCAGGTTTTTTCTGGAAATCAGTGAAACAACTAATTTACCCATGGTATTATTACCTGTGGCCAGGGGCTATTTATCTTTTGCGATTGATTTATTGCAGGTATTTGGTGTTGCGTTTCAATTGCCTTTGGTAATGATAATATTGAATAAAATTGGGATTTTATCTAAAAGTATGGCCAGTAAATGCCGAAGATATGTTATTGTCTGCATTTTTGTTGCGGCGGCTGTATTGACCCCACCTGATATAGTTTCCCAGATTTTATTGGCATTGCCCATGTGGATGCTTTTTGAAATCAGTTTATTATTTATGCGTGACAATTCTTAGTATTTTTATTTATGTCAAAATTATGATATAATTCAATGCATGAATAAATTAAAAGTTTTTTTTACATTTTTATTATCAGGTATTTCGTTCTTGATTGGTTGTGATTTGCAACCAAAGATTTCTTCTATTCCGGACAGCATTGGAGAGTTTATCCAAAACAGATATCCAGCATTGTTGGCAGATCCAGAAACACAACCAGAAATATATAATTCTGCTGTGACGGATTATGGTGTTTATGCATCGCCTGAATTATATGGTTCTGATAATATAAATGATTATGTTATGTATGCCAGTGTTGATGATTATGTGTTGGTACCAGAAGATAAACAGGTTGTATCTGAACCAAAAGAAAAACAGATAGAACAAGAAATAAAACAAGATTATATAATTGTTCCTGTATACGGCGGATTTTCTGACGTGTCTGGTAAAGCATTGTCTGATAAATCGGATTTAAAAGAAACAGATATTGTTATTGTGGCAAAGGGTGATACATTATATTCTTTGTCGCGAAGATATAATATAAATGTTGCTGATTTTGCAAAAATGAATGATTTAAAAGAACCGTATACATTGTCAATTGGGCAAAAATTATATACTAAACGGTCAGGTGTTATTGCATCACAAAACAAAATACCAAACGTGATTTCAGAAGAAACTGTTCAAAAAAATAAAGAACACAAAGTTGACACATCAGAACCAGTAAAACCAAACACAACAAAACGTGTAAATGTTCAAGAAATTACAGTGACCAAGGGCGATACGTTGTATTCTTTGTCACGTAAATATGAAATACCGGTTAATGATTTGGCTGTGATGAATAAATTGTCAGCACCGTTTACTTTATCTGTTGGGCAAAAAATCAAAGTTCCAAGATTAGATGCGGTTAAAACATTACCAGCAACCGTGGTCAAGACAGATGTTAAAACAGTGAAGACAAATGCTGATAAAAAGGTTGCAGATAAAAAATCAGAAAAAATGCAAACATCACAAAAAACACCGGTGACAGAGAAAAAGCAAGTGCAGCAACAAACAAAGATATCGTCAAATCCTAAACAGCAGTTGCCTAAAATATCTGCACGTTCTGGATCAAAGTTTGCGTGGCCTGTACGTGGCAAGATTTTGTCGGGATACGGTGCAAAAAATAATGGGTTATTTAATGATGGTATAAATATATCTGCAGTTCGTGGAACAGATGTCAAGGCGGCAGAAAACGGTGTCGTTGCATATGCGGGTAATGAAGTTAAGGGTATGGGTAATCTGGTTATTATTCAGCACAGCGATGGTTGGATGACGATTTATGCGCATATGGATTCTATGTCTGTCAAACGTGGTACGGTGGTCAAAGTTAATCAGATTATTGGCAAAGTTGGCATGACTGGCAAAGTTGATAAACCACAATTACACTTTGAAATTCGCAAGGGTACCAAAGCGTATAATCCGACACAATATCTGCAGAAATAAAAAACCACCATTTTGATAGCGGTTTTATTTTGTGGTGGACGCACAGGGACTCGAACCCTGGACCCACTGATTAAGAGTCAGTTGCTCTACCAACTGAGCTATGCATCCAAAACTTTTAACAATGCGTGATTATATATTATTTTGTACAAAATGCAAGCAATTATACCAAATATAACCACGTTTTATATGTATCACTGTTTTGTCAAAAATCGAAATATTTATTTGTTTTTTGTAAAAAAAATGTGTATAATACAAGATGAATCCAGTAAAAATAGGGGTTCGGGGTTGTTGCAAGCCCTGGCGTATTCGGTGCGAAAGCATCGTTAATTTGGTGTTTCGGTGTTTTCACACCGCATTTAAGTCCTTTGACCCAATATACGGTCGGGGGGCCGTTGGCACATAAAATACACGCCTACTGAAAAGCCAATGGAATCAAAATACGCTGATTTGTAACCCACCCGACCGCCTGATTTTTTACGGCGGTTTTTTGTTTTTAATCAAAGGAAGGAACACATGAAAAAAATTACAATTTTAACATCAGTTTTGGTTTTGGCTGCATGCGGTGGTGGTTCTGGCGGTAACGGTGGCTCTGGTGCTGCACCTGCTGTTAATCCTGTGGTTGGGCGTTCTGCAGTAACTGCCGATGTGGTAAGCAGTAACGAAAAAATTACATCTATGGCTTCAGAGATTCTGGTTGCTGGTGACGGTTCAAAAATTACTCCGTCAATTTCGCGTCATGCAAGTTTAAGTTATGGTGGACAAACGTATGAATCATATAGATTAGACGATGTTGATTTTAAAATGGGTGGCGAAGATTCTTTGGTAAAATTTGAATTGAATGACAAAGGTCAAATAGTTGCTTTGACAAAAATGGATAGGGCTGACGATTTTACTGGTGACCCAGTTTATGATGCAAGTCAAGAAGGAACATTTACGCGTACTGGCGATACCGCATTTACGAAAAATCTGTATGTATATGGATACGAATTAGATAATACGGGGATTTCTGATATCATATCAACCCAAGTTGATTCACAGATTACGGCTGATGTCGGTGATTTATCAATTGAAAACATCAGGGAAAAAATAAAGGCACGTATAAACAAGGACTTAAATAAATTAAAAGCATCACAACCAGATAATTCCATGGATACAGAGATAGAGACAGCACGTACAAATTATTTAGAACAAGTAGATAACATGGATATTGGAGATTTTAACATAATAGCAGAAACACATGCAACTCTTAATGTAGAAGGAATAAATAATGGTTTAAGATTTGCTGATTTGGGTTTTGCAGAATTGGTGGTGAAAGATGAAACGGATGCTAATATCATAGAATCTAATTATTCTCCATATGTTGGTGGATATGAAGTTTTAAAAGTAAACCCGTCAGAATTGGGCGATACCACTGTTTATGAAGGTGTCGCAATTGCAGGTCTTGACCACAAAAAGAAAGGTTATGGTTCTGGTATAGATGTTAAAGAAGGTGTTTTGCTGAAACAAAATAATGCAAGATTAACAGTAAATACAGATAACAGTTCAAGTTTGCGTATGGATAATTTGGTCGTAGACCGTGTAGTGGCTACAACATCTGATTCACTGGTCGGTGAAAAATGGTACGATGTTCAGATTGATGTAGCGGCAAATGGTGATAAAACATTCAAAATATCTGGTACGAATAATGTGACTGGTTATAATTTACCAAATATAGCTGATGTACCGGTGGCAGGGGTAACATTTTCTGATACCAATTGGAAAGCACATGAACAACAATATGTGCAAAATTATGGTGACGGGGATGACGGTTATCGCTTTTCTGGAACAATGGAAACGAATGTATACGGTAGAAATGCTGATGATACAGAAGCAACCGCACGTTTTAGTTTTGGTAACGAAAAACATTCTGATAGCAACACTAAACATGATGAAGTTGCCATTTATGGCGCGTTTGGTGGCGGTGTAGCGCAAGCAATGCCATAATAATTGATTTGCTGTTTAATATTAATATGACCCGCCATTGTTGCGGGTTGTTTTTTTCAGATTGCTGACTTTATCTTTTGTACAAATAATTTATTGCTAGTAGTGTTTTGCACTTGGTATGGCGCAAGATTTGTGATATAATCATGGGAATAAAAAGAAATAAACAAAGGGGGGGAAATATGAAAAAAATTGCAATTTTAACATCTATATTGGCTTTGGCTGCGTGCAGCAAAGGAACCGCTAATTTTGGCGAAAATGCTGTTGCGTGGGAAACGCCGGCTGCTATTCGTTCGGCAAACGCAAATGTGACACAGATGGAAACCTGGGTCAGTTCGGCTGGTAATGTTATTGCTTGGGTAGAAGGCAGGGGTGTCAATTTAGGTTCTGGCAGTCAAAGTTCTTCACGCGCATCTGCAATTCGTGAAGCACAAAGCGAAGCATTTAAAAATGCAACATACGATAAAGCGATTGCTGAAATACAAAATCTGTTAGACATATATAATGGCGGCAAAACCCCAACAAAAAGTCAGTTGAAAAATGCTTGGTTGTTGTGGGGGGGTGATGAATCATCTTTTACGGAAATGTATAACAAACAAGGCAAAGAAAAAGATAGTATTTATTACATAATAGATCATATGCAGTCCAAAGGGCTTGATACTAGTAGAATACCAGTAAATATAAAGGATGATATGGGTTATTATAGTTTATCGGACACACAACCAGAATTCGATGATATAAGAAATGTTCAGTTTAATTTAGGGGCTTTGGGTACACAATTAGACGATGGAAACTTTCATTTCAATCTAAACGATGACAGCGTAATAACATCAGTCACTGTTGTAAACGACAAAGATGACGAAATTGGTACTTATTATCGTGATATGGATAAAGACAAAAGTACAAAAAATAAAGATGTTTATTCGAATACTTTTGGTGGGGGCAATATCGCAATACAATCTTTTGGCAAAGGTAATTTAAGATACGCCGATTTTGGTTTTGTTTATGCTGCTGGTGCTGATGCATTGTTTTCCGGTGGATATGATATGAAATTGAGAGAAACAAAGGAATTATATACAGAAAAAGAGTTGCTGGCTCATTACAAGAACGGTGATGATTTGCCTGCGTTAAAATTCAAAGGAACAGCTGTTGGTTTAGCGAAAAAGTTTGATTCTGGTGATGGTTTGTTGGCTTCCACACGAATCTATACAAATACCAACAAAGCAACTTTGGACTTTGATAAAAATGGTGCATTTACTGCGAATTTGCCATTTGGGTCAAATGGTTCTGGCAATTTCTATGATGTTCAAATTGATTCTGCTGATACAAGTTTCAAAAACGTTTTCATACAATTTCGTAACAAAGAAAAAGTAGATTCTGATTTCAGAATTGCAACGGAAGATTATAATAACAGTGTAAAATCGTTTGATGCATTGGGATTTGGTGATGGTGTGATTACTGAAATTGTTTCAACTGCGACATTTTCGGATAAAGGTCACGTAGCAGAAGGTGACAATTATCATACTGTAGAAATTGTAGCTGGATTTAAAGAACAATAAAACGTTTATGGTATGTTTCAGCCCGCATTTGCGGGCTGTTTTTTGTCTTGTTATAATGTAAAAAATTGTTTATCATAGGACACAAATCTTAAACATTGTGGTGAATAAAATTGAAACGTTTATTTGTTGTTTTTTTCTTGATTTTGTGCGTGCATGTAAATGCTGTTTTCGCTGAAACAAAAACAGACAAAAAAAATGATGTTAATGATACTGAACAAAGCATTGATACAAAATCTAATAAACAAATTACAAAATCTGATAAAAATATCAAAAAACAAAATATCAAAAAAAACAAAGATGGAACAACTGAAATCACTATGTCTGGGCTGGAAGCAGTTCAATTAGCGGGGAAATTGGTTGATGTTGGTGATTATGAACATGCTATGCAGATTTTAACCAAGATGCCTCAGACACGCAGTTTGCCGGTGGAAATAGAACGTTGGTATCTGATTGCACAAATCGAACAGAAAACAGGAAATATAGACGCAGCAATTAAAATATATCGCAAGATTTTGGATGATCAACCTGATTTGGTTAAAATCAGATATGAATTGGCTTTGTGCTATATGGCCAAAGAACAGTGGTATCGTGCTGATTATCATTTACGTCTTGCTATGGCGGGTAAAGATATTCCTGAACCGATTAAACAACGTATGATGTATTATCGCTATATCGCACGTAAAAATAAAAATTGGAATGTGTGGTTTAATTTTGGCGCAGCACCCGATAATAATGTGAATCAAGCAACAGGTGGCAAAGAATGTATTTTATGGAACGGCATGTTTTATGGATGTTCTGAAAATCCAGAACCTGAAAAGGCCGTTGGATATAATTTGCTGTTGGGTGGTAATTATGAATTCAAATTGTCTGATCATTGGCGCTGGAAAAATGATGCTAATATTTATACCAACATATATGACAAACATAAATATGATGATTTGTATTTATCTGCATCAACTGGTCCGCGTTATGTCTGGGAAAAAGGTGATGTATGGTTAGCAGGTATTGCTAATCGCCGTTGGTATGGCTGGAATAAATATAATTGGGGCTATGGTGCAAAAATAGATACTAATTACGATTGGACGCGCAAATTATCTTCTGGTTTGATGTTACGGGTTACAGATAATAAATATGATGAATACGGCGATTTTCTTGATGGACAGAGTTATACGATTGCACCACGTTTTTCTTATTCTTTGGATGCAACAAAATATATTGTATTACGTGGTGGTGTGGACAGGGATACCGCAAAAATGGATGCATATGCGAATTGGCGATATAATGTTGGTATCGGGTTTGGTGTTGCGTTGCCATGGGGTTTTCATACGTATCTGGAACCTTCTTTTGCTTGGGCGCGATATGATGGCAAGCGCATGGCGGTTAAAGACGAAAGTTTATTGTTTATCAAAGCACATGATTTTATTCAAAGGTATTCTTTGTCAATTTCTAATAATAATTTTGAAATATGGGGGTTTGTACCGACTTTGACGGTCAGTTATACAAATAAAGATTCTAATATTCATAGCAGAACATACGAAAAAACAACGATTGAATTTACTTTCCAACAGAGATTTTAATTTGCAAAAAATTATATTTGTGCTTAGATTTTGTATATGAAGATAATAGATGCTCACAGTCATATTGATTATTTAACACATAAACATCAATCAGATGTTGTTGGAACTGTTTGTTGTACAAATGATGAAAATCAGTGGACACAATTGATAGATTTAATTCATAACGATAAAAATATATACGGTGCTTTTGGGGTGCATCCTTGGTTCATTGATTCGGTATCTGATGGGTTTGATTCAAGATTAGAAGAATTGTTGAACAGCGATTCGGATTATATGGTCGGTGAAATTGGATTGGATAAATATAAACCAAATATGGATAAACAAATCGATGTGTTTATCAAACAATTTAATTTAGCTGTTAAATTAAAACGCACAGTATGTTTACATTGTGTGGGTGCTTGGGATAAAATATTGCATATTTTGAAACAATATGATAAATCAAAATTACCGATTATCATTGCGCATGCGTTCAATGCAAATCAAAAAATACTGGAACAATTATTGATATATAATAATATTATGTTTTCTTTTTCTAAAATTAATGTATACAGCAGAAACTGTCGTATAGCGAATATTCCAAATGATAAAATATTGGTTGAAACAGATGGTAATATGGATGTTTGTTTAATGGATGTTGTACAAAAAATTATGACAATAAAAAACGAATCGGATATTGCTGAAATTATTTTTAATAATACACAAAGGATTTTAAAACATGGATAGATTGCACAGAATTACTTTGTTGTTCGGTAAACAATCTGTTGATAAATTAAAACAATCAACAGTTATGGTTTGTGGGTGTGGGGCAGTTGGTTCTTTTGCCATAGAAGCATTGGCACGCAGTGGAATTGGTCGGTTAATTTTGATTGATTTTGACAAAGTGGAAGAATCAAACGTAAATAGACAATTATTTGCCATGGATTCTACCGTTGGTCAACCTAAGGTTGAAATAGCCAAAAAACGTGTTTTTGATATAAATCCTGATATCATGGTTGAAGCATTAAATATGTTTTTTGATGAAAATACAAAATTCAATATTAAACCTGACTTTGTCATAGATGCAATAGATACAGTTCAATCAAAAATTGCATTATATAAATGGTGTGCAAATAACAATGTGCCTTTTGTGTCCTGTATGGGTGCTGCGCGTAAAACAGATATTACACAAATCAAGATATCAAAAATCAGTAAAACGACAGTATGTCCGTTGGCATCTAAAATCAGACATTTGATACGTGGTTTGGGTTTGCCTGATTTTCCAGTTGTATATTCTACTGAACCAGCGGCGCCACAACACAATGTTGGGCGTGAATTTGGTTCTGTTATAACTGTAACAGGAAGTTTTGGTTTAATCTTGGCAGATTTTGTTATTAAAAAATTGATATAAATTATTTTGTTATATACGGCTATTTCTGTCGTATTAAGAGATTTTTCCTATGGATACATGCCTATATGAATATCGTATCTTGTTTGATAGAATACAAACTGTTGAGATTAATCAGCAACAAAAGGAGAAACTTATGAAAAAACTTATTGCCGGATCAATGGCAGTATTATTGGCAACACCAGCATTAGCAGGTGGTTATGCTTATGAACAACAACCAACAGATTTTATGGGTTGGAGTATTTTACCATACATTGCATTGCGTGGTGGTGCTACTTACGGTAACTTGAATAACGTTTTTAATAACGTCAAAGAAGATTTGGGTATGAATATGTATCAAATTCGTACTGCTTTGGGTTTAACAATGGAAGACGCAGCACGTTTTGAAATAGAAGGTTCTTTCTTTACCAAAGGTAAAAAAACGAAAGATTTCGGCGATGTAGCAAATGTAAATGTTTCTGTTAAAAATATTGAATTGATGGCTAATACATATATGAATATTGGACATTATAAATATATTCAACCATTTGCCGGTCTAGGTGCTGGTCTCGCATTTATTGACAGAGAAGCTGAAGTGGCAGGTGTATCTTCTAGCAAAGATAATACAAAGTTTTCTGCTATGGGGGCATTGGGGCTAGATATGCCATTTGGCTGTTTTGCAGTGGATGTCACAGCACGTTATAATTATGTAGATGTTGCTTCTGGAATGCATAATTTTAGTGCCGATGTCGGTATTCGTTATATGTTCTAGAACGATATTTTTAGGCCTTGTATAAAATCCCGTTGAAACGGGATTTTTTTGTTGTTTGAAAAAAATCCTATGTGCTAGCATAACTGTATTATGAATAGGCGTGTTACAGTTTGTTTATTATTGTTTTATGTTGCACATTATTTTGCGACAGATGTTTTTGCTGATGAATTAATAAATGGTTCCCATGATAGAATAGATTTGTATGATGACACAGTTATTATAAATCATGGTATAATTAATAGTATATATACAAACGATTACAATTTAATCATATCAAATTATAATACAATATATAATGTGTATAATTCTGGGACTGCTTATGTGAATCAACAGATTTCTGATAATGAAGCGTTACATAAAATTAATGTCATAGGGGACAATTTTTCTGTAAATATTAATAATTTAAATCAAGTTGATTTAACACAGTTAAAAGACATTGTATCTGGTGCGGATAAAACGATTGTTATAAATGATTCTTCAATAATAATAAATAATTTTGCAGATTGGCGAAATTGGAATCAGAATGTTTCTTTGACTGGCACAAATACATTATATATTCAAAATCCAGAAACAATTATTTCTGGTGAATTGTTAAATTTTGTTCATGATAATGGCACCAAAGTTGTTTTATTAGATTCTGAAAAATTGTACAAAGCAGCAATCAGATATGAAAGTGGCGTATCGTTTATAGATATCACCAAAGAAACAGATGTTTCTAAATTGTTTGATGATGAACGTAACAGTATATTAGCAGATTTGCGTGCTTCTGTTTATAATAATTCTTTGATAATGTTGTTAAATAATTCTAATAGCATTCAAGAAATAGAACGCATTTTGCAATTGTCGTATCGTTTTAATCCGTCTGTGTTAATGCGTCCAATCGACACATTAAACCAATTTGGTTTGATTGATTTCTTGAATAATTATGACACTATATACGGTGGGTTTTCTGGTTTCTATGTTTTTGCAGATACAACAAATGCGTTTGGCTTAGATTTTAATGTTGCCGGTAAATACGAAGATTGGTACGTGGGTACCGGATTCAATTTAGGGCGTTTTTATTATAAAAATGATTTGAATGATTTTGATGGTTTTGCATATGGGGCAAATATTAAAATCAAAAAATACATAGATGATTTCTGGCTTCATGGTATGGTTGGATTTCGTATGGCTAATTTTAAAACGGACACAATGTATTACAATAATCATATAAAACAAAACCCTGTTGGATATTCTGGGTATGGTGCATTGGATTTAGGATATGATTATGCTGTGTCACCAGATGTAATTTTTGCGCCATTTATCGGTGGGGTAACAACGTTATCATGGATTATGAAAAAGTCAGATAAAGATGTGACTGGGCGGGCAGGGGGTAATATAAAATATTCTTTTGGAACAGATGACATTAAATATAATTGTTCTGGTTTGTTTGGAATATCGGTGGATGGTGATTTATTTGGTAAAACAGAGTTTGGTTTTATGTCTAACCAAGATGGGGCAGGTTTGTCTGTTGGTTTTGATGTTATTAAAAATGATGATGATATGTATTACAAAATAAATCTGCAAGGTAAAATATTATTTTAACAATTCACCACGCAGAGATGCTTTGTTAGCGTCTGTAATCTTGATTTTTTGTAATGGTGATATGTTGTAATTTGGTTTATCAACAATACATTGTTGCATATATGGGGTTCTGAATACCAAATGATGTCCGGTTTTATCATCGCCTTCGCATAAACAAATCATTTCACGACCAATGCAAGCCATATTAAATTCACGTTGATTTTCGTTTAATTGTGAATCCAATCTTCGTAAGCGAACGGATTTTATTTGTTCGCTAATTTGGTTTGGCATAATTGCTGCTGCTGTATGCGGACGCGGTGAATATTTAAATGAATACGAATTTATGTATTTTATTTCTTTGGCTATGTTTAAAGTTTGTTCAAAATCCGAATCGGTTTCGTCTGGAAAACCAACGATAAAATCAGACGATATTTGAATATCTGAACGAACAGTTTTCAATTTTTTTACTATGTCTTTATAATTATCTAAATCATAAGGTCTATTCATCTTTTTTAATATACGTGGCGAACCGCTTTGCACAGGCATATTTAAAAATGGTAATAATTTTGGTTCACATCCAAACATTTCAATTAAATCATCTGTCATTTCTGTTGGATAACTGGAAGTAAAGCGTATACGGTGGATTTCGGGCAATTTAGCCGTTTCGCGAATTAAATCAGATAGACGATATAATTTACCGGTTTTATCTGTATATTTATATCCGTTTACATTTTGACCCAGAAAACAAATTTCAATTGCACCCGTTTTTGCTGCGTTTATTGTGTCGTTCATAACATCATCAAATGGACGTGACAATTCGCGACCACGAGTATACGGAACAATACAATATGTACAACAATGATTGCATCCTTCTTGGATTGGTATGTATGCCACAACTGGCGATTTTGTCATTTGTGGTAATTCATCAAACTTTTCAAGACCACCTAAATCTATATTTAATAATTTTGTTTCAGGATTGTTTATTATTTCAGGTAATTTATGATAACTTTGTGGTCCCAAAACAAAATTGATTTCTGGTATACGGCGGAAAGTGTCACTTCCAGATTCACGTGCTACGCATCCGACAATACCAAGCAGGGCAGATTCCTTTTTAACCCGTCTTATTCGGCCAAGTGCGGAATAAACTTTGTCAGTTGCTTTTGCACGAACTGCGCATGTGTTTAATATGATTAAATCAGCATCACTAATATTATCTGTTTGAACCCAGTTCATAGATTCCAACATAGCAGCGATTCGTTGACTGTCATAAACATTCATTTGACAACCAAACGTTTGAATAAAGAAGTTCTGCTGTATAGTCATTATTTTTATGCCAATTTTTGTTTTAATAAATCGCTTACCATTGCAGGATTTGCCTGACCATGTGTTGCTTTCATAACATTACCAACAAAGAATCCGAGTAAGCCGACTTTACCAGATTTATATTGTTCAACTTGGGCAGGATTGTTTTTTATAACTTCATCAACAGCGGATTCAATTGCGCCGGTGTCTGTGATTTGTTTCATACCATATTTATCAGCAATTTCATGAATTGTACCACGTTCGCCATCCAACATTTTGATAAATATTTCTTTTGCTTGTTTTCCGTTTATTTCGTTTGCAGCAATCATATCTACTAATTCAGCAATGTTTTCTGGTGTGATAATTCGTGGTGCATCTGGATCAGAGTTTTCCGTTGTTTCATTTGTTATATCCATATTTTCAGGATGCGCAAATAATTCAGATATCAACCAGTTTGCAACCGGTTTTGCACGTTCTTTCTTGCCGGCAACCGCAGCATCATACCAATGTGAAATATCAACTGTTTCTGTTAAACGTGTTGCGTCATATTCAGATAAACCAAATTCATTGATATAGCGTTCGCGAGTTGCAGATGGTAATTCAGGCATTGTTTTGCGAATGCGTTCTATTTCTTCATCTGTAATTTCTAATTCCAATAAATCAGGGTCTGGGAAATAACGATAATCAAGCGCATTTTCTTTGGTTCTTTCTACACTTGTTGTGCCATCATCTTGATGATACCGCATAGTGTCTTGTGATACTTTTCCGCCATTTTCAAGTATTTCAACTTGACGTTTTGCTTCGTATTCAATAGCTGTTTTAATGAATTTAAAAGATACCATGTTTTTGATTTCTGTTTTGGTTCCAAATGTTTTTGAACCAACAGGACGAACAGAAACATTAACATCAGCACGCATTGAACCTTCTTCCATGTTTGCTTTGGATACGCCAAGTGCGCGCGCGATTTCACGAATTTGACGCAGATATCTTTCTGCTTCGTCAGGTGAGGAGATGTATGATTTGTTGTCTGGATTTTTTGTATCCAAGAAAGTGACAATTTCAAGCAACATGACACCACATCTGTTAAAATCAACGAAAGATTTTGATGGGTGCATATCATGTTTGTTTTTTGCAGCATCTTGTTCCAAATGTGCACGTCTAATTAAAATCTTTTTTGGATTGCCATCATCACCGATAATTTCAAGCCAACCACGACCAACCACAGGTGGTTCATCGTCTGGTTGTGTGATTTGATATCCTTGGGATAAATCCGGATAAAAATACTGCTTACGGGCAAAACGGCTGTGTTTAGAGATTTCGGCATTTATGCCAAGACCGAATTTAATCGCCTGTTCAACACAGTATTTATTTAATACTGGCAACATGCCAGGCATTGCGACATCAACCATACATGCCTGGGTATTTGGGGCAACTGTCGGATTATAATCAGCAGATGCACCACTGAAAATCTTGCTTTTGGATAAAACCTCTATATGAGTTTCTAATCCAATAACTACTTCCCAATCTGTTGTTTTGCCTTTTATTATGAACATTTTAATTTTTCCTTGCTTTTTATGTTTTTATATCTTATTATGCAGTCCGTTGGCTAGATAGCTCAGTTGGTAGAGCAAGGGACTGAAAATCCCTGTGTCAGTAGTTCGATTCTACTTCTAGCCACCATTTTTTTTACCCCTTATTTTCCCATTATCTTGGTTGGACGGTTATCAAACGCAGATGCAATTTCAATATGTTTTGCCAATTGCAACATTTCCATATCATGGAAACGCGGAGCAACA
The DNA here is from genome assembly GCA_017427715.1 of Alphaproteobacteria bacterium. GTDB lineage: Bacteria > Pseudomonadota > Alphaproteobacteria > Rs-D84 > Rs-D84 > Enterousia. The sequence goes on from JAFRSF010000012.1 coordinate 108,770, forward strand.
ACTTGTATTCCTAATGGTAATCCAGATTGTGTCAAACCGCATGGAACGCTGCATGCGGGAACGCCAGCCAAATTCATAGCAACTGTAAATAAATCCAACGCATAATATTCAAGTGGGGTTAAATCTGAATCCAATGGTAATGCCGGACCCGCGCTTGATGGACACACAATTAAATCACATTGTTCAAATGCTTTGTTAAAACTGTCCGCAATCATACGGCGAACACGTGCGGCCTGCATAAAATATACGTCATAAGATTGACTGGATAAAACGGCAGTTCCAATCAAAATACGGCGCTTGACTTCTTCGCCAAATCCAGCAGAACGTGTCTTTTTATACGTATCTTCAAGGTCTGTACCATCAACACGTAAACCGTAACGCATACCGTCATAACGTGCAAGATTTGAAGATGCTTCTGCTGGGGCAATTATATAATAAGCCGCCAAAGCATCCAAAATATTTGGAATAGAAACTTCCACAATTTCCCCGCCCATAGATTTCAAATCGCTTATGCGCTTTTCAAACAGTTTTTTCATATCGTCTGAAATCTTTACAGAATTAAATTCTTTGATAATACCAACACGAAGTTTTTTATCGTTACCCAAAATAGGTTTTAATTCACCATCAAAATCGAATTTTGCGTTTGGTGCGCTGGTTGAATCTTTTGGGTCGTGTCCAGCCATTACAGACAGCAACAATGCAGCATCATCAACAGTTCTGGCAATTGGACCCGGTGTGTCCAAACTTGAAGCGAATGCAACACAACCCCAACGTGAACACAGACCGTATGTTGGTTTTACACCAACCAAGCCAGTAATGGCACACGGAAAACGAATTGAACCACCTGTATCTGTTCCGGTTGCACCAATCGCTAAACCAGACGCAACTGCACTGGTTGAACCACCAGATGATCCACCGGCAGTTAAATGTTTTTCTAGTTGCCATGGATTTACAGGTGCGCCAAAGAAACTGGTCTTGCTGAAAGTTCCCATAGCAAATTCGTCAAGATTTGATTTGCCAAGCAATACTGTTCCTGCATCAATAAAGTGTTGTGAAATTGTTGATTCATATTGTGGAATAAAGTTTTCCAATATGTGTGATGCAGCCGTTGTGCGAATACCGCGCGTTGCGAATAGATCTTTTATTGCAATTGGCATACCGTCCAATGCTTTGTTTTTGCCAGATGCATATCTTTTGTCAGATTCTTCTGCATCACTTAATGCACGTTCAGGTGTTGTAGTAATATAGCAATTTAATTCTTGGCCGAATTTTTCAATGCGTTCCAAATATGCTTTTGTTAATTCAACAACTGAAATAGAACGGTCCTTTAATTTTGCCAATGCTTGTTTTATCGTTAAATCTATCATCGTCATTTCCTTTTATTTAATCGCCGTCCATAACCTTTGGTACTGCAAAATAGCCACGCGATACACCAGCATTATCTGGATCATTTGCCAATATTTGTTCGCGCATATTTGGTTCAGTGACCACGTCTTCGCGCAAAGGTAGTTTATGTTCGCATGGGCTGAGCATTGGTTCAACACCCGTTGTATCAATTTTTTGCAATTTATCAATCCATTCAACAACAGAATCTATGTTCATTTTGTCCAATTGTTCATCAGATACATCAATTTTGATTAAATCTGCAAATTTATGTAATTGTTGCTTGCTAAATGCCATTTGAAATCCTATTATTTTTACAGTCAAAGGATTATAACATGATTTTATCAAATTACAAGGATTTTCCGCGGATAGGGCGTATATTGGGACTTGATTGGGGTGCCAGACGATGTGGTGTTGCTGTATCTGATGAAACCCGTGATTTTGTATTTGAAAGACCACAAATTGCCATAAAAAATCAAAATGAATTAATTGATGCTGTATTGCGTTTAATCTGTGAAGAACGGGTTTCTGGTATAGTAATTGGTTTGCCTTTGCATGCGGACGGTTCTGATTCAGAAACAACGGCACAGGTTAGGGCGTATGCAAACAATTTAAGTAATCAAACAGATTTGCCAATTTTGTTTATAGAAGAGAACTTGACCAGCACAATGGCAGAACAAGAAATGGGCCTAAAATCTTGGACTAAAAAGAAACGAGAACTAGATTCTGTATCTGCCAAAATTATTCTTGAAAATGCAATTTCAATGTTAAGGCGAATTTAGTCGGGTACGGTTTCGTCTGGAATATTACCGTCTGCGGATAATAATACCGCAATCCAACGTGTAGATTTAAATTGTGCGGTTGTTATATAGATACCCGCCAAAATAGGTACACTAAAGAACATCCCTGCGACACCCCAAATCATGCCCCAGAATACCAAATTGATAAGGATTGCAAGTGTTGAGATATTTAAAGTTTTGCCAGTTAATTTTGGGTCAAGTATATTGCCAAAAACTGTTTCTATGATAATCAATGCAATTGCTGTTAACAATGGTAAATGCCACGTATCACCGCTGATAAATGCGTATGCGATTGGCATTGCACATGCCAAAATAGAACCTAATGTCGGTATATAATTTAATACGAAAATCATAAATGCCCAAACACTGGCAAATTCAAGTCCGATTGCTTTTAATGATATATACGCACATATCCCAGTGGCAGCAGAAATAAATGTTTTGGTAAACAAATATTTTTTCATGTGTTCGTCAATACTGTTTAAAATGTAGCGCAGTTTTTGTTCTTTGCTTTTTTGAACAGGCAAAGAATCAATTTTTTTACTAAATGAGTTTTGTTCAATAAACATAAATATTAAATATATAACAACCATACCAGTTGATGTTGCTATGCCTGCTAATGATGTCGCAATATAAGTTGCAATATGGGGCAGGTTAGGAACCAGATTTAAATCCAGCCCTATACCAATTTTTGCAGAAATATAATTACTAAAATCTAGCAGTTTTTGTTGTAACACGGGGGTCGCGTTATAAAGTTCCCAAAACATGGGTTTTATCTGGGTCGCAAACAGAAATATAATTCCACCAATAGTCGCAAAAGATAATATGTTCGACAACCAATCATAAAATCTTGATGGTATTCGACATGCCTTATTATCAGTTTTATAACAGGGCATAATTTTTCTGTAATAAGATGTTATTGCATTCAATAAATACCAAACAAACGCGGCAAACAATATTGGTATAAATAATGAACGTCCAATCCACAGACAAAATATCAAAGCAAGCAAAGTTATAAAACTGTACATAATTATATCCTGTTGTTATTTATGTAAAATTAACTGTAAATAAACCATGGACATACGAATAAACGACATAACCATCAATAAATTGATAACAATAGCAGTCCATATGTATCCACGATTTATATGTTTTGAAAAAGTGTCTTTGGTTATTGTTTTCCACAGCATGTAAATAGCGAACAACATCAATGGGAATAAAACCGTTGCAAGATTTGTTGAAATAAATAGATTTGTAAGTACAAATAATACCAAAAATACAAACAGTGTGGTGTTTGGCTTTGAAATAACCCATTTGTTAAATATGTTATACCATTTTGAATTAATTGTTAAATTAGATTGCTTTTTATCTGATGTTAAATATCCCGGCATCCATGACATGATAAATGTAAATGGCATAGACAAAATAACCTTCCAACCAGATAAACCCATGTCTTTGGCACGCTTATATTTAACATAAATGCTTGATATCCATAATCCCAATAAATATACAGCCACAACAAACCAAACAATTTCTATCACAGAAAATAACGTACGCGGGATAACAAGATACGTTTTGTTAATTTCTGCAGATACTGAAGATATCACAATATCAGATGGTTTACATCTGTTCATTAACATGGTCAATCCCATCCACACGCCGAATAACGTCAATGATAATAATTTATATCCATTTGTCATCGCAACAAAATTGCCATGATTTATATTTTTATATGGTAAACTTTTAATTAAACTACGTATCAAAAATACAATTGTAATTAACGATATGCCCAGACATATAGCATCAATAGCAGGTATTTTGTCTATGTTCGGTATGTATGATCCAGCATAAAATAATGCGGTAAAAATAAATACCCAACCAGTAAAGCGTGCAGGTTTATCCCATAGCCATGTTTTTAAAGTTGTTTTAATATTTTGTGTTTTGTCAATCATTTGCGTTTCCTTTGTTTCAAATATTGTTATTGTATCACAATTTTTCCTTTATCCAAAGTAGTTGTTTTTATCGTATTAATTTTAGATGTAAAACTATCTTGGTGCGATATAAATAAAAAAGTTGTTTTTGGCATATTATTTATTGTATCGATAATTTGTTGTTGAACATCTTTATCTGCCCCAGAATCAGGTTCATCTAACATAGCAAGTTTAGGTTGTGTTAAAACTAATCTCAACAACATTATGCGTTTGCGTTCGCCACCAGAAAAACCAACATTTACGTACCTGTTTAACCAATCTTTTGGTATATTTAACTGTTCGCGCGCCGATTCTAATTTTTCTAAAAATTCGCCCATTGATAAATCTTTGCCTGTGTTAAAGTGTGTATGCGCAATCATAGAATGCTTTAAAAAACTTAACATGGTTAATCCTGGTATTTCTGGAACATTTTGCGCGCCCAAAAAAATACCACGTAATGCACGATTGGTCGCATTTTCATTTGTAATATCAACACCATCAAACAATATTTTGCCTGAATCTATATTGTATATCGGATTACCTGCGATTACATTCACCAGTGTTGATTTTCCAGAACCATTATGACCAGCCAACCTGTGTCGTTCACCTGTTTTTATTTTTATATTTATATCTTGTAACAAAGTTTTGTTGTTCAAAGATACACAAAGATTTTTTATTTCTAACATCATTGTATCATTCTTTTTTTAAAGCCATTTGTATTAATTGTTTTGATTCTACCAAAAATTCCATCGGTAATCTAGATATTATAGGTGATGCCAAAGAACCAACAATCAAAGCGATTGCATCATCCGTGTCAATGCCGCTTTGTTCTAAAAATAACAGTACGTTTGCATCGATTGCACCGGTGGTCGCTTCGTGTGATTGTTGGTTTGTGGCATTATTATGTATAATTGTCGGAATTGTGTTTGCGGTTGCATTGTTGCCAATAATTCTGCTGTCGCATTTGCAGGCATTGATACCATTTTTTCCACTGAAAGAAACTAAACTGCGAAAAGTTTGTCTTGAATTATCTGTGGCGACACCATAGGATACAATATTAGATTTTGTTTTGTTCCCAATATGCAACATTTTTGTTCCTGTGTCTGTCTGTTGGGTTCCACGTGTTATAGATAAAGAATAAAAATCGCTGTGCGAGTTATCACCGTGTAAAACAGTTGATGGATATTTCCAAGTCATGGCAGAGCCGATTTCTACTTGGGTCCAATCAAGACCTGCATTTTTATAGCATTTACCCCGTTTTGTTACAAAGTTTAATATTCCATTTTTTGTTGTTTTAGATTTGTTGTATACGGCAGAATCTCCTGCATACCAATTTTGAACAGTAGCATATTTTACATACGCATTATCTTTGACAATGATTTCAACCACACCGCTGTGTAACTGATGGTTTGGACGGCGTGGGGCGCTGCATCCTTCCATATAAGACAAAGACGAACCCGTATCTGCGATAATCAATGTTCTTTCGAATTGACCAATTTTTGCAGTTTCAATTCTGAAATAACTTGCTAAATCAATAGGGCATTTTACATTTGGTGGTATGTATACAAAAGTTCCGTCTGAAAACACAGCAGCATTTAATGCCGCAAAGAAATTGTCATGATTAGATACTACACTGCCAAGATATTCACGAATCATGTCTGGATAAAGAACCACGGCTTCTGACAAAGGTAAAAATATTATTCCATGTTTTTGTAATTCTTCGGTATAAGAAGTGTGAACAGATTTGCTGTCTATAACAGTATCTGTTGCCATACCCAATAATGCCTGTTGTTCTGATTCGGGCAAACCCATTTTTTCATATGTAGATTTTAATTCAGAATTATCCAGTTGTTTTGATTCGTTATAATAATTCAGTGCATCATAATCAATTGGTTGATAATCAATTTGCGCCCAATGTGGTTCTTTCATTTTTATCCAAGATTCAAATGCAGCCAAACGCCAATCTAATAACCAATCTGGTTCGTGCCGTTGTTTTGATATTTGTCGAATAAGTTTTTCGGTTAATACTTTCATTTATGATACAGCCAATGTTTGTGCTTGGGCAAAAAATGTCAAAGATTGACCCAATAATCCGTCAGTAAACGTTGTTGATAAAATACCATCTGTATCAGTATTAGCCATATGTTGTAAAAATTGGTTTGCGCGGTTCAAATAATGATTGACGTTATGTGCAATATTTGAATCCAGTTTTATTGCGCGGCGTAATTTTTCTAAAACAAAAGGATTCTTTGCGTATTCATCCATAATTCCACCCAATGCACGCCACAAAGGATGTTCAGAACTTGTTCTGGGCATTATATCAATAGCCGCCATAATGGGAATTAAGTCCTGTAATAAATCTTGGTATATAATTTCTGCCTTGTCAGTGGTTTCACTGACAGAAAACTTACTTTTTAATATTTGCTGGGTTTTAAGTAATATGTTGTATTGCAGCATCATATTTTTAGATATATGATGTAATTTTTTATTGTTTTGCAGTATCAATATGACGGAACAGACACTGGATAACATTGTTACTGATACAATGATTAAAATAATTATATTTTCCATATTTAAACCCCGATTTTTGCATTACTGAGACCAGTATAACATGTTTTATCGATTCGTGCGATTTTATCTTTAATTTTTTTTATCAAATCGTGTTTTTAGCTCTTGCACAGATTCGGTCAAATTGTTATAATTATACATAATAATCAAAGGAAAGGAAAAAACATGTTCCGAAAAATATGTGTGTTTGTTGCATTTATTGGTTTTTTAGATGCGTCTTGGGCGACAACCCAAATACCCCAGATTATCACCTCTGAAGTGTTTTATGATTCTGGTGCTCAAAACAACGAATATGTTGCAGAAGAAATTGAATATGCAGAACCTGTGATCCCTGTGGTTAAACGGAATGTTTCAGCATGGCCTGAAATTGGTTCAGAAGCAGATGTTGAAATTGCTTGTGGTGATACAGGTTGTTCGGATAATGAGCCGAAAATTGTCACCAAGGTTGGAACTGGTTTAATGATTGAAAACAACATAATTACTCATGGTAATGGTTGGTCTGGTGGACCAAATATTGAAAATGGGTATCAAATACCTGCCGGGTTTGACAATGAATGTGAAAATAATGCGGAAATGCCGTTGATGCGTCGTGAAATGTTGGAAGATGACGGTGGGTCTGTGTTGGCTGTATCACGTAGCGCTCGTAAAAAATGTAATAAACGTGCGGATTCTTATGCGGTGTTTGCAGAACGTGCTGGTTTTTCGGCGGAAAAAACATGTAATAAAGATATGTCTGTAGATAATTCTGAAATTGCGGTTTCAACCAGTGGTAACGAATACACAGATGAAGAAGCACCGGCAATGATGCGAGACCAGGTTCGTTCTTGGGTTGTTGCTAGTGGTCAAACTTTGCGTCAGGTATTACAATCTTGGTGTGATCAAGAAGGGTGGGATTTGGTTTGGACTACATCCAGGGAATATCCCATAGAAGCCAGTGCTGTGTTCAAAGGGCGTTTTGTTGATGTTGCATCTGCATTAATTCGTAATTTTGAACGTGCAACACCAATACCATATGCGAAATTTTACAAAGGAAATCGAGTAATAGTTGTTTCAACTTCAGAAGAATAGTTATTGTACCGAGATTCGTAGGAGACAAATATGAAAATTCATTTAAATATATTTTGCATTGGATTGATTTTGGCGGGTATGTTGTCTGGTTGTACCTTACACGAATCGGCCAAAGTTTCAGCGACTGTTGATAATGATTTTTCCAAAGCATACGAAGCGTTTGAAATGGCAAAAAATCCACGTGCCAAAGTGGCTAGCGGCGATACGGTTTCTATGTCAGAAGGTGTATGGTTGGGTAATAAATCAACTGTGTTGGAACACAAGAATATTTTACCTGCGAAATTTGAGACGGATACTGGTGTGACAGTTTTATTGAGTGAACCTGTGACGTTACAAGTGTTTGCCAATGAAATAAATTCAATCACGGGTATCCCAGTGAAGATAGATAGCCAGGTTGATAGTGAAAAATTAAGAAAAACAGTCGATGTTGCGTATACTGGTAAATTGTCTGGTTTGTTGTCTCAAATTGCAACTGATTTGGATTTGTTATGGTATTATGACAAAGATTCGATTGTTTTTTATGAAACAGAAACCAGGACATATACGTTGTATGCGCTGGGAACAGATGTTTCTTATCAATCTTCTGTCCAGACAGATGATGGAAATCAAGTGTCTTTGGAATCTACATTAAAAGAATGGGACGAAGTCGAATCGACAATCAGTTCAATTGTTAACGCATCAAAAAATGCTCAATTTACAGTTTCACGCAGTTTGGGGACAATAACTGTGACTGCATCACCATCTGTGTTGAATCGTGTATCAGATTACATTGCAAAACAAAACAGAAGATTATCACAATTGGTAACAATAGATGTAAAGGTGTTACAGGTATCTTTGTCTAACGAATCGGCATTTGGGTTGAATTTAGCGGCGGCTATTAATTCAGCATCTGGTTTGAACATCGTTGCAAATCCAAAGAATAATCTTGCAACTACAGAGGCCAGTTCTATGAATGTTGCTGTGTTATCTAATACTGTATCTGCGTTGACCGGGGCAACGCATTTGGACGCAAGTGGTAACGTTGTAGAAGGTGCATATACAAATGACCAAATAAAGAATGGTTCTATGGCACGTATGGCTGGAACGAATGCTTTGATAGAGGCATTGGCAAAGCAGGGCAAAGTATCTTTGGTGACTAATGTTGGTGTGACAACGCGTAATAATCGTGTTGCACCTGTGACGAATACAAGAACGACTGGTTATATCAAACGTTTTGAATCAAGGACATTTACAACTGTGGAATCCAGTACAGTTGACCAAGATAATTTGGAAACTGGATTTTCAATGCAGTTGTTACCAAACATTTTGGAAAATGGCAAGATTTTGTTGCTGTTTAAAATGTCGATTCGTGAATTGTTAAGAATGTCCACTCAAACAATTGGTGAAGTGACTTTGCAATTACCAGAAGTAGAAGAACGTTCATTTATGCAAGAAGTCATCATGGAATCTGGTCAAATGTTGGTGGTGTCTGGGTTTGAAAAGCAAAAGAATAATGATACGCGATATGGTTTGGGTGATCCTGATTTTATGGCTTTGTCTGGTTCTCGTGAAACAGCGGCATCGCGTGAAGTGTTGGTTGTTATCTTGACACCCCAGGTTTTAGTCAGCCCGATGGATGCAGAAAGAAATATTCAGCAACATTGGGGTGCACCATTGAATTAAGCGGAAAAAAGTCAAGTGCAAACATATTACGTATCACCCTGGATAAAATACTGTGCCAGATGTTCGTTAAACAAATCCACCGGATTACCCGCCCCGTCTTGTGACTACGTCACAATCCACCCCGCCATGGGTGGGGAATCAATTAATTCTGCCCCAGTGGGGAAGTGGCACGAAGTGCCGAAGGGGGTAAACACAACGCAGTTGTGTCATACTGAGCGGACGAATAGTCCGCGTGAGTATCCAGGTAAATAAAAAAGTAGTTCGGCAAAGCCGAACACATATTATAAACCTGGATTGCCACGCTTCGCTCGCAATGACAATGTTCTGG
>JAFRSF010000013.1 GCA_017427715.1 Alphaproteobacteria bacterium
AATATCTTTCGGCGAAAGTCCAGTTATTTATTCGGAGAAACACGGAATAATAGTCTAAGTGTCTCTTTATTCAATTTGCGGTAAAAAGCATTGATTTCGCCAAGCAAAAGGGATGTGTTTTTTGCGCATGCAAACACGTATACAAAATACCTCTGTATGACAATGTATGATTTTTTCAGAATTATTAGCAATAAAAAGCAATTCTTAGCACACAATATGCTATATTTTCTTGCGAAGTATACCAGTGGCAATTGAGATTTTTTGTTAAAAAATCCGCAGATTTCTGCGGTTTTTCTTAAAACTTTTTTCCGGGTTGCTCCTAATTTAACAGTCCGTTGTTCTACCGACTGAACTATGCCCGAATAACGCGACTTATAATAACCTTAAAATCCGCACAAGTCAAGGACTTTGTGAAGATTTTGCAAAGATTTTTTATATACCGCAAGAATCTGCCTGTAGAGGCAAATTTGGCCTAGGTGTAGACTTGGTGTAGACGGGAAAAAATCAGGTAAAAATCATGAACTGTTTGCGCAAAAATACTCTGCATTATTCCGTATTCCTATGTGGTTTATCAAAATGAAGATATGCGGTATTTAAACTAAAATCTGCCTAAAATCAGACCCCGAAAAATCCCCCTCATAAAACCTAACACGTTTATGTTTTCATCACCAACGGCAACAAATTGTCGCTACGATAAATCTTTATTTAAAATTTGATATAAAATCCATTTTGTCGAAATAATTTTTTCTAAATTTTTCTAAATCAAAAGAGGTCGCAGTATCTACATCGGTAGGCAACTCTTTCCATTTGGAATCGCGTTTAGAGTTTATAATTACTGTTATTCTACCATTGTTTTGTATAATAGAAAATTCACCAGTTTCATGATTTTGTATTTCAACAATCCAATTAAGAGGATGTTTTTGAGATTCTTCAGCCACAAAAAATCTATCAATGTCATCATGTATGATTGTCGTATCTGTGTTGCCAAGACCCATTATTGCAGAAAAACCACGAATAACAGGAAGTTTTGGGATAATATTACGATTCAGGTCACCGAACATAGTATCTGCTTTATTTGTATAAATTGATCTGGCGAAGGAAAAATCAGTTTTGTTAGAATTATAAATATGTTTTAATACTCCGCCGTGTTGACCATAAATTCTAGAAGTGGACATGCGTAATTGATTATATATTTTTAAATCAAATTCATGTAAGCATACCAAAAAAACAGCAAGATCTGGAGAGAAAAGTTCATTGTTACTTAAGATGTTTTTTGAGAATAGCACCAACCTATCAAAAACTTGTTCCATTCTTCGTAGGGAAAAATTAAACCAGATGCTATATGCAGCAAAAAAGTGTTTTATGATTTGTTCGGAAGTCTTGTTTTGATTATACTTTTTAATTTTTGTATATGAAGCATCTGTATATATAGGGGTACGCACTTTAAATATTAAATCTTTTTCATTAGCTTCAAGTTGTTTTATTACATCCGATAACCCGGAATGTTCATACAAGATGTTTGTATATATTTCTTTATTTGGGGCAGGCAACACGAAAGAATTATTTATGAATTTACGTTTATATCCGTCAAAGTTTTTTGTTCCGAATAAAGTTTCTACAGAACTTTTCAATTGTTCCTCATCAATAGAAAGGACAAATACAAATCCAGGAATATCAAAGAAATGTTTTAAAATTTCTAGTGTTTTAACAGCATAATCTGGGCGGCATCTATCTATTTCGTCAATAATAATTACCACAGGTTTGTTGAGTCTTTGTGCCCAAGATGATAAAAAATCTTTTAGTTCGTCTAACTCTTTTTCAAATGCTCGGTAATCGTCATAAAGATTGTTGTTAGTGTTTTTCAGGCTTTGATATAGTTTTATAAACTTGTCGATATTGATGCCATACTTGTATTTCACAGCGATTTTAGCAAATTTGGCCGCTATTTTACTGGTTTTTGTTGCGGCTTTTCGAGTGAGAGTTCGGGCTTTATTATATTGAACATAAACATCTTTGATTTTTATCAGTAACGGTATCAGTGGATTTTCATAAAAGTCCATTTCCCATATGTTTAAGACCGAAACAGGCACTTTATCGTGTTCTAAAACCTTGGCTAGTTTTTTACAAAAAAAGGTTTTTCCTATACCGAATTCCGCAGAAATAGAGTATACCTTCGATTTGCCTCCAACCGTAAATTTTTCTTGTTTTAAAATATTGGCAAAACCAATGACATTTTCTTTAATGCCAAGTTTATCATCCGCCCAAATGTCATCAGTAAGCACGTTATTATCAGCCATATTTATTCCTGTTTGTATCGTTTTTCTCTGTTTAAGAAAGCCTCAAAACCGCCCTCTAGAGCATATAATTTGGCACGTTGTTCCATATTTTCTATGGTAAAACTTGTTATGTTAGAATCTTTATCAAGATGAATCACTTGATCTGAATCACCATTTATAACAATATTTGCATTGTGGGTAGCAAAAATAATTTGCCGTTTAGATTTGATGATTTTTAATATTTTTACTAACTCATTATATATTACAGGTTCTCCTAGGTTGCTTTCTGGTTCATCTATGATGATTGGTGTATTTCCAAGTGATAATAATATAATAATAGTTGCAGTGGCTCTTTGTCCAAATGAGCAATCCAATATGTTTTTGTTGTTATACAGTATATTTATTTGTTTGTACTTAACAATGTTGTTATATATTTCATCGTATTTTGTTTGGAATTCATTCCAATAAATTGTTAAATAATTTGATAAGTATTCGACAATTTTTAAATCTTGTTTTTCTAACTTCTTGATATAGTCTTCTGGGTTGTTTATGTTTTTAGGGGATATAAAAGAATTGTTCGGAATCAGTCTTCTTTCCAATTCTGATATAAAACTACGTTCTGTTATTTTTAATTCTTGTAATCTATGATCAAGCCAATAGATAAAATCTTTATTCGCTGTTTTATAATCAAAAGTTAATTCAAAGTTTATTAAGGAACTTTCTTTTCCGCCTATGTTAACCATCTTTTGTGATAATGAAGTAAATTCATCTTGTAATGCATTCTGATATGCCTTGATATCATTATCAATGTCAATTACAACATTTTTCATAGATGCTATATCCGAACGAAGTCCAGAAATTGTGATCATGCATTGTTTAATTTGTTCTTCAATATTCACTTTGTTTTGTTCCAAAATAAGTTTGTCTGTTAAATTCTCATCGTTTTCAAAACCACGAAGTTTCAAATATTCTTTCAGTTGGTTTTGTATCTGAACGATGTCTGAATTGATAGTTTGAATGCGTTTTTCGGTTGTTTCAAATTGTTTTGGAACAAATGTTTCGCCGGCAAATACGGTATGTTCTTTCAATAATGTTCTTAAAGATTCAAAAATTGCGTTATATGCTATCCCATACTCGCTTGACGGCTCAGCAGGAGTATAATTACCTATTTTGTGTTCAGCGGAATGGTGAACAATGCGAAGTAATTCTAAGACAACTTTTGTATATTTATCCTTTTCAATTTGTATATTATTACCTCGTAATATGTTTGCTCTTAACCGTTTATTAAAATCAATATAAGTTTCATCGGTAATCCCTGAAATGATTTTTTCAATGTGTTGTTGTTTAATGGTTAAATTGTTCTTTTCTATTTCGGCATCTAATAATTGCTTGTTTTTGTTTATAATAGAAACGTAACAGGCAAGTTTGTTTTGGATGCGTTGTTCTATGTCAGAAAGCACCGGAGATTGTATTCGATGCCTAACAATATTGGTTATTTCGTAATTTCTTGCTATGCTTTCTATCTCGTTTTGTGTGTAATATTCTACCTGATCGGTGTTTTTTGTTTCTGCTAAAAATTCTGTCGGGTTATATCGTTTATCTAATATTTTGTTAATTATGTGATCTTCTTTCTCTTTGATTTTTTTATTGATGGATGAAAGCCCCATTTTATAAGCCAGTAAATCCAGAAAGACCGATTTCCCTGTTCCTCTGTCCCCAATTATACAAACCAACCCTTTGTTAAGAAATAATTCTCGGTCGACCCCAGAAAAGCAAAATTTGTCCTCTTTCCCATCCACAAGAGGTATATATACTTCATCAGGTACCGACAATCGAAGCTTTTCGATATTGTATAAAGATTCTTCAGGAATTGCGCCAAAAGATTTTACTTGTATTCTAGATTCGCATGAACAAAGTGCCTGTCTTAAACCTTCTAGTGTTAAATCTGATTTTATCCACAAATCAGCTTTTGAATTATATGTATTTGCATCATGATTGTCAGAACAAAGAACCATGGGATACACACCTATAGCAGGGAATACCTTTTCTTTGTATTCTACCATATCTCTTTCTTGACCCATTTCAAAAATATCAATTTTGTTAACAATGTCTGTTTTGATAGCTTGAGATACCTGCAATGAATTTGTTATAACATCATCAATGCCATTGCTTTTTCTTCCGGCATGTATAGATACAAGACCATTAAATTCTCGAATTATTTCAATGGCTATATCTATGTTTACATAGATTTCGTCCTCTTTTCTGCCGTTCTGCCTCTGATGATATATACCGCCTTTGTGTTCAAATGAATTATTGACAGCATCAATATTTGCATTCTCATCAAATATTCCTATTATATGAATATTCTCTCCTGCACCACATTCAGTTCGAATTTCAATTCCTGGAAACACCACCAAATTATCGGCTGCTAATCTTTGTAAATTTTCTATCCTATTTTTATCAATATAATTATGATCTGTTATTACGACCGCAGAAATATTTTTTGAATTTAAACTATTTATGATGTCTTCGTCGGTTATCACGTTATTTTTATAATCTGAAGAAGATGGTGTATGAAAATGCAAATCCCATTTGTGCCATTGGGAACCAGAAATAGATTGTCTTAATTTATCCATAGTGTTTTGCCTTTGCGTTAAATTGTTATATATCCAATATTCCGAAACAGTATAGCTTGTTTTTATTCTATTTTCAACCTTGCTAATACCTACTGTTTGTGTCAATATATGCTCATATGGAGGCAGTAAAACTATTATGACGACAATATTACTATCGATTAAAACAAATTTTGTTGAGAAAATACTTGCTGGGGAAAAGCTGTTTGAATTTAGAAAGCGTGTACCAGACCGACATGTCGATAAAATAATTATTTATAGTTCTTCGCCGGTATGTGCTGTAGTTGGGGAGGCAGAAGTTGCTGAAATATTATCAGATACTCCGATAAACATATGGAACACTACTAAGAATCAATCTGGGATTGATGCAAAATTCTTTTTTGATTATTTTGATGATAGAAGTGTTACATATGCATATAAATTAAAAAACGTTAAGAAATATACTAGACCAAAAAAACTTGATGATTTTGGTATAAAATATGCGCCATAATTAAAATTTTTCTCAATAAAATTTAATATTTCGAATCGGTCTGTGAAAAACACCGAATAATTTTCTTGTTGTTTTTACTGGATTTTTATATGTTTTTAACTTTTTGATAATAACATCTTGACAATAATAATATCATTGTGTTATTATCATTTTGTAAATAACAAAAACCATAAAACCAAAAGGATTAAAAATGACAAATAAGATTGATGAACTTTTCAAAATCGCAGACACAATCAAAGATGATGATTTGCGTAATAAATATTTGGAAATTTTGCGTGACAGTATGTCAGAAAAAATGTGGCTGGATAAATATCATCTGACAATGGCACACACTTCATTTTTAGAGGGCAAAGCATGCGAACCAGCCACATATGAAATGTTTATTCGCAAAAATCCATTCGGTGGTGCCTATACTGTATCAGCAGGATTGGGACCATTTTTAGAATGGTTATCTGATTACGGATTTTCAGAAGATGCTATTAAATGGTTGGCGAACTGCAAAAACAAAGATGGCACACCGACATTCAAACCTGAATTTTTGGAATTTTTGCGTAATCAAAAATTATCTTTGACAATTGATGCCGTCCCAGAGGGCGAATTGGTATTTCCAAATGAACCAATTGTTCGTGTATCTGGTCCAGAATGGCAAGTCGGTTTGGTTGAAACTGCAATATTGAATGGATTAAACGCATCTTGTTTAATCGCGACCAAAGCATCACGCATAGTTAATGCCGCAGGTGGTCGTCCAGTAATGGAATTCGGGTTGCGCCGCGCACAAGATATGTATGGTATGCGTGCAACACGCAGCGCAGCCGTTGGTGGTGTTTTAACAACATCAAATGCCGATGCAGCACGTAAATATAATCTGGGTTGGGTTGGAACGCACGCACATAGTTTTGTAATGCGCCACGATACCGAATTTGAGGCTTTTGAAAACTGGCTTTTGCATAACCAAGGAAACACCACAATCTTGGTTGATACATATGATACAATTCAAGGGGTTAAAAATGCGATTGCCGCATCTAAAAAAACGGGTGTGCATTTGGATTCAATCCGTTTGGATTCCGGTAATCTGGCCGAATTGTCTATTGAGGCGCGTCAATTATTAGATGCAGCCGGATTGCGTGATTGCCAAATTATTGCAAGTAATGATTTGGATGAATATTCTATATCAAAATTATGGGATAACGGCGCAAAGGTAGATATTTTAGCAGTAGGAACAAATCTTGTTACTGCCGCAGACCAGCCATCACTGGGCGGTGTCTATAAATTAAAAAGCATCAACGGTATTGATAAAATGAAAATATCTGGGGATGCCATCAAACGTACAATTCCAGGTGCCACAGAAATACTTCGTATGTTGGATGGTAACGGCAATTTTATGGGGGACGTTATAACATCGCATGGCTTCATCGAACAATCATATGGAACTTTGGAATTTCCAATAATCAGCGTTAATGCAAAGAACGGTATTGAACGCACATACGATAAAAACACAATGTTTTATAAACCAATGGTTCGTGTCGTGTGTGACGGCGTAATAGACAAAGATGTTATGCAGCGTGATGTAAAAGATATCGCAGCCGCCACAGCTCACAACCTGGGCAGACTGGATAAAAAATATAAACGTGCAACAAATTCTTGTGAATATCACGCCGAAATAGAACAAAGCCTTTACAAAAAACAAACAGAAATGGTGTTAAGCCAAATTTTACAACGTACAAAATAACAAAGAGGTAATAAAATGAAAAGTAGACTTTTACACATAGTTGATATGCAAAACGATTTTGTGTTGCCAGATGGAAAATTATATGTTCCTGGCGCAGAATCTTTAATTGAACCGGCAAATGAATTTTTGCGTAATGTTAAATTTGATAAAACAATCGCAACATTTGATACGCATTACGCAGAAACATACAAGAAAACAGAAGAATCAAAAATATTCCCATCACATTGTTTGTATAGAACACATGGTTGGAAATTGTCTGTGCAACCACGTAATACATGGGTGTATCCTTGTGATAATGTTTTGAAAAATCAATTTGATGTGTGGGCACAACCAGAAAAAATTGAAAAAAGTTTAATTGGTTTTAGGGCAAAATATACACATGTTTATATTATGGGGGTCGCAAGTGATTTCTGTGTTAAGTATGCAATCAAAGGGTACTTGGATCGCGGTTATTATGTGACAGTTGTGCAAGATTTATGTCGTGGCATAAACAAGCAAATAGATGATGTTGTTTCCGAATTCAATACAACAAAGCTAAAACTTATCACATCAAAACAAATGAAAAAAACTAGATAAAAGGATAGAAAATGAAAGACATAAAAAAAGTAAAAGAAAACTTGGTTAAAGACCTGCGCGAATTTGTGCAAAGTCGAAAATTCAGCGATGTTGTATTCGGTTTGTCTGGTGGAATGGATTCTGCGTTAGTTTTGGCGCTGTCTGCCGAGGCCTTAGGTGCAGATCACGTTCATACATTTATGATGGCAACAAAAAAC
>JAFRSF010000001.1 GCA_017427715.1 Alphaproteobacteria bacterium
AGTAGGGATTAAAATATAATTATATAAAAGGCGCATAATGTATATTATGTATAGTTATATATGCTGCGCACACATAACTATATATAACCATATATAATACAACAATATATATAACACATCAATTATCTATTGTGTGAATCTCAAAAATTGTATATAAATATTCGATTTTCAGCCAGTTGGAATAATTTATTCGTATATTTGTATGTTCAGGTCGCTGAGAATCGATTGTGTTAAAAATATCGATGTGTATTAAATCGTGTTTATGTTGGATTTCTGCGGTCTGGGGCGATTTGTATTTTGACACAAATATTGATTTATGACTGTATGATGGCGGTTTTCTGCGGTTTTATGTGTGTGATATTTGTTTATTAAAGTTTAGTTTTATAATTTTTTTGTAAAAACGTTTTTTTAGCATTTTTTACAATTTTCTGTTTTTTGTGCGTTTAAATTATGTTTGTTTTTGATATTAAAACACCCAAAAGTATACAGATTTTGATAAAAATGCCAAAATACTTAAAAACAGCCAAAAATAAGCAAAAAATGCGGTTTTATCACCCTATTTTGATTGTAAAATCTTTAAAAAACCCCGGATTTCTGCGGTTTTGCGAGCGCTTCCCTGTGCTTTTGTATGGTGTTTTTGCCCTATTTTTGTTATAAAAAACGCGAAAAGCCCCGGATTTCTGCGGGTTTGCGCTTGTTTTTTGTGTTTGTACCCTATTTTTTATTGTATTTTTATGTGTTCAAGTATCGTATTGACACAGTTGTCGGATTTTTTCTATAATGATACTGATTCTTGGGGACATCCCAAGTTTCAGGACAAAATTAGTGGATTGGCTTAGAACACCAAAACACAGATGTGCCACTGTTATTTGTTCCCGACCGTGGGTCGGGATGTTGTTGCTCGCAAGACAACGAGGTTATCTGTGTTAACTGTTCTAACTCCCGACCACCAATTTTGGTGGTTTTTTGTTTAAAAACAAGGAGAAAAAGAATATGAAAAAAATGTTAATGACAGGCGGTGGTTTGTTATTTTTTTGTCTTCCGGCGATGGCAGATACACCAACCGGTTTAGATTTATCAAACGTAATTAAAGTTACGGAAGACCCAATATCACAGGGGTGTTCCGGTCCCAGTTTTCAGGGTAATTTTGATAATGAACATCCATTAAATATGGCTGCTGTGTACGTGGGGAATTGTCCAGCTGGACAATATATGAATGTGGCAAATGATGCGTCTGTTGGTAATGATGGAACTGTTTCGGGGGTCACTTGTGTTGATTGTATCGCTGGTAATTTTTGTCCTGGGGTGACCAACCCAAGTATAAATAATTATATTTTAAGTACACAGGGTATGACTGCTTGTGCTGCTGGAACATATACGAATACGACGGGTCTGTCGGCATGTTCGCCCTGCTCTGTTGGGTCTTATGCCGATTCAACCGGTGCGACATCGTGTACTGCTGCAGCAGCAGGATATTATGTTGATACCACGGGCGCATCTTCGCCAACGCGCTGTCCTGTGGGATATAGAGCAGGAACCAGCACTGGTACTACTTCTATTGCAGGTTGTCAGAAATTAATAACATCGTGTACAGATTCTGTTAATAATTTTAAAAATGGAACTATGACACCAGCAGATTGGACAAACGATGAAAATTATGTGTCAGGTGTTGGGCTGTATGTAAATTACAGAGATACAGACAATCATTGTTTCGGCAGTTTAACATGTAATCCTGGATATTCTAAGCAAAATGCTTATGCATGGCTTGCAAATAACCTAGACAAAAATGTATCTACATCGGGATGTGCTGTTGATGGTACAATGAAAGATCCTGCGGATCCAGACGGCAAAACACACATCCCTTGTCCAGATACTGTAGAAGCCGGAACAGTAGTATTCGAGTTTGAGGATGATTCTGGATTGCCAGTGGCGCAAATGAATATGGTTACAACATGTGCAACTGTTGAACTTGATGCACAAAACAATCCGATAATGGTAAAGGCGCATGATGCGTTAAATGGTACTGAAACCGGTATTGCATGTTGGTACAAAAATGTTGATTTACCAAATCAACCTTGGTTCTTGACAGATATATATGACCTTAAAGACGGATATGATGCTGCCGCAAAGCATTGTGCAGAAGATTGTGGTTTATCCGCACCGTTTCCAGCAATGAGCGACAGCGCAAAGACACAAATGTCTGGTTTGATGAATCAAATTGCATTATTGTATCCTGATTCCAAGTTCTGTGTTGCTAATAGTATTAATATTGCATGGGGTGATGTCACATTGGACGAAAATGACCCAGCCAAGACATGTACATATGGTGGCGATTTAACAACACCAAATGTGGAACCAAGTCAAGAAGGATTCAAATTCTTGGGTTGGAAAGTCGTATCAACCAACAATAACAATTAATTGTTATCGATGAAAGCGATGTTTGAATCTGCCTTTGGATTTTTCTGGGGCAGATTTTTTTCTTTGTTTTGATGATTTGTTTGTGATAAAATGTTTCTCATAGGATTTTTTACAAAGGAGAGAGAAAATGAAACAAAAAGAAATGATACAAAGTTGTGCCAAATTGGCAGTAAAAAATTATTGTTCTTGGGTTTGGTTGTGGATTTGGGTGTTAATCACTACCCTGATTGGTGCAACAGTTTTGGGATTATTGGTTTTTGGTGGAATTGAATTGATATATGATTTGTTGCATTGATGTATGCCGAACATAAATCTATGTTTGGGTGGTTATTTGGAATAATAACCGCCCTATTTTATTCCATAAACTGCTTGATTTTTCAAGGAAATCAATATAAAATCGGTTTGCTGTTTTTATGTGAACGGCACGACCCGAAAAAAACAAAAAGGAAAAAGTTATGTCTGACGAAATGCAAAAAATAAAGGAACGTGAAGCCAAATGGCAAAAACGTTGGCGCGATGAAAACGCATTTACACCAAAAAATGACGGTTCAAAACCAAGATGGTACGGTTTGGTGGAATTTCCTTTCTTGTCTGGTGCAGGATTTCATGCTGGACACATGTTTGATTATTCGGGGATTGACATGTTGGCACGTTTTCGCCGTCATCAAGGATATGACGTTTTGTTTCCAATGGGATTTGATTCTTTGGGAATCGCTGCGGAACATTATGCTACTAAAATTGGCAGACATCCTGCTGATATAGTTGAAGATTTAAGAAAATCTTATTCAGAAACAATGGACAGAGCTGGTTGGTCTGTTGACCCAAACAGCCGTTTTGCGACATCTGATCCAGATTATATTAAATGGACACAATGGTTGTTTTTACAACTGTTCAAGGCGGGATTGGCTTATAAATCTGAATTACCAATGAACTGGTGTCCAAATTGCAGAACTACATTTACAAACGAAGAATTGGAAGATAACAAATGTCCACGTTGTCATGGTATTATTGAAAAGAAATTGAAATTACAGTGGAATCTGGCCTTGTCTAAATACGCTGAAAAATTATTAGACGGATTAACGGATATAGATTTTGAAGACAGAATCAAAAAAGACGAAATTAATTTAATTGGTAAATCGCATGGTGCTGATGTTGATTTTCGCGTTGGCGATGATGTTATGACTATTTATACAACACGTATTGATACTATATTTGGTGTGACGTTTTGTGTTATTTCGCCAGAACACAAACTATTGCGCAAATGGTTGGATTCTGGTCGTATAACAAACAAAGATGAAGTTGAGAAGTATATCAAAGAATCTGTTGCCAAAACCGAAATTGAAAGAACGGATGTCACCAAAGAAAAAACAGGTGTTGAATTAAAGGGTATCAAAGCTGTAAATCCGTTTACTAATACAGAGATTCCGGTGTTTACATCTGATTATGTATTGGCTGATTATGCATATGGAACAATTATGGCGGTGCCAGCACATGATTCTAGAGATTGGGATTTCGCAAAGAAATTCGATTTAAAAATAATTCCTGTGTTGGATGGTGGTGAACCAGACAAAGTATGGGAAGGTGATGGCAAACATATAAATTCAGATTTTTTGAATGGTATGGGTAAAGAAGAAGCGATTGCTGCTGCTATCAAATATGGTTCGGAACATGGTTTTGCACGCGGCACAATAAAGTATAAATTAAAAGATTGGGGTTTTTCACGTCAGATGTATTGGGGCGAACCGATACCATTGGTTTATTGTGAAAAATGTGGGTGGCAACCTGTACCAGAATCTGAACTGCCACTGCTGCAACCATATATGATGGATTATCGTCCAACTGATGATGGGGAAAGTCCATTGGCACGCGCAACAGATTGGGTAAATACAACCTGCCCCAAATGTGGTGGTGCAGCAAAACGTGAAACAGATACTATGCCCCAATGGGCTGGTTCTTCTTGGTATTATTTAAGATATCTTGACCCACATAATGACAAAGAGTTTTGTTCGCGTGAACAAATGGAAAAATGGATGCCAGTGACACATTACAATGGTGGACATGAACATAATACACGTCATTTGATTTATTCAAGATTTTGGCATCATGTTTTGTTTGATTTGGGTTTGGTAAACACACCAGAACCGTATGCAAAACGTACAGCACAAGGGTTAATTTTGGGCAGTGATGGTCGTAAGATGTCTAAATCGCTTGGGAATGGTTTTATGACTGCTGAACTGTTGGACAGAGTTGGTGCAGATGCAGGACGTGTGACAATCGTGTCTTTGGGGCCATGGAGAAGCAATTCTGTCTGGACAGAAGGTGCATTGGCAGGTGTTCAAAGATTTTTGAAACGTGTAGAGACATTTTCTGATAATTTAACAGATGATGAATTGACACCAGAACAAGACAAATTGGTTAACAAATTGATTGCTGATGTAACAGAACGTATTGAAAATCTCGGGTTTAATACTTCTATTTCTGCGATGATGGAATTTATCAATGAATTTCCGGGCGGTAAAATGCCGCGCAAGGCATATGAAATATTGATTCAATTGTTGAATCCATTTGCACCACATTTAACCGAAGAAATGTGGGAAAAATTGGGACACAAAGATATATTGGTATTTGAACCATGGCCAAAGTACGATGAATCTAAATTGGTTGCGACAGATATGACAATCGTTGTATCTGTAAATGGTAAACGTGCAAACGATTTTGTCGTACCGGTTGATATATCAGAATCTGATTTGATTGAAACAGCAAAACAGGCAGCAGAACGCCAATTGACCGGCGCGACAATTATAAAAACAATTGTTGTTCCAAAAAAATTGGTCAATTTTGTGGTAAAAAAATAAAATATGCCCTTTTCTTTTAAAAACCGCCAATGGCGGTTTTTAATTGGGAAAAATACAAAACACTTGACAATTTGATTTTTTTGACTATATTGCATACACGAGATAAACAAAGGGGTCATAATATGACAGAGAACAAAAGTATAGTTTTGAATAAACAAAAAAACGAAACAGAACAATTATTCAAGGTAATTGTAGATTCTGTTTTTAAGGACGATGTTGATAATAAATCTGATTCATTGGATTACAAAATTATTGCAAAAACATCTAAGAAATTGCGTGCGAGTAGTGTTTTTTCTGCATCTGCTCATAATAAAATAGAAACTTTGTTTTCAGATATTGATAATAAATCTGAATTGTGGCATAAGGATGGGAATAATTATAGTCATGATATGTTGGCTCTTATATCCTCTTTGAACAATGCGTATCAGGAACGCAAATTATTACATGCTGTATGGTCTAGATTGCCAAATGGTACTTATGGCCTTGCTTTGGAACAATTGTTCTTTAATAAATTAGCCACATTGAACGATATGTCTTTGTGTTTCGAATATGGTATACCTTTGAATCGTTCTATGGTTCCACGTTTTATGGATAAGGTTGAAGAAGTTGTTAACAATGGAGGGTTCAAGGAAAATTGTCTTTATATACGTTTGGGCATGTTTGCTTTTTCAATGATACGTACTAACGATGTTGATGAAAAACAATTTTTTGTAAAAAATGCGTTTGAAATGTGCGATAAATATTTTCCAAACGATAAAAAAACAATCGAGAACTGCTCAAAATTAGTACTTCAACCGAAAGGTGAAACTTTGCAACCTAAAACAAGATAAAGTTTATTTTGTTCTATAAAAAAGTTCCGCATTATGCGGAACTTTTTTTTAAGATATTTTTTCGATTCTGCGAATGCGTTTTTCACAGTTATCAAAAGGACTTTCCAAAAAAGCTTTGGTGCAAAGGAAAGCAATCTCGATATCTATATCGTCTGCAGCCAAAGCAAGTACATTTATATCGTCATGAAAGCGGTCATCGCGTGCTTGTTCAGGTCTTTCACAACGGGATGCACGAATATGACGGTAACGATTGGCTGCGATTTCCATCCCTGCCCCTGTGCCACAAATCAAGATTCCACGTGATTGTGGATTATCTGACATTTTATCTGCCAATACGGCTGCTACATCTGGAAAATCAACGGGTGTATTCAAATCGTTTGTTCCCAAATCTACAACTTGATAGCCGTCTGCCATCAGCATTTCATACAAGTATAATTTCAGCCCAACCCCACGATGATCCGCGGCCAAATAAACAGTTGTGTCTTGTTTGTTCATTTTGTGTCATCCTTTCGTTTTGATAATTTACAATTCAGACCAGTGTTGCTGGTTATGTTCAATGTGTTATATGTCAACGTGCCAACCATTTCAGCATTTGCAAATATATTTGCAACATTAACTGTTGCATTGCCATTTAATGAACCGTGTAAAAACAACGTTTGTGTTTTTATATCACCATTTACAATACCACCACGTCCAATAACTAATGTTTCTGCGGTTATGTTCCCATTAACAATACCATGAATTTGAACGGTGTGATCTGTGGTTATATTCCCATCTAAATTACAACCTGCCCCGATAATAGTTGGGGATTTTTTATCGTCTGCGTTTGTAAATGCTAACATGGCGTCCTTCCTTATTCTTTTACAAAATTGATTGGGTTAAACGGAGTTCCTTTGTATCTTATTTCGTAATGTAAATGTGGACCAGTGGAACGACCAGATGAACCGCCCAAACCAACTACTGTACCAGGGCGTACACCATCACCACGTGAAACCATTACTTTTGACAGATGGGCATACAATGTTGTAAATCCCAAACCATGATCAATTTCAACGGTTGTTCCATATCCGTATCTTTCGCCAGCCGATATCACACGTCCAGGTGCCACAGCATATAATTCTGTACCGATTTTACCAGCAAAATCAATACCTTTGTGTTGTTTGGCTTTACCTGTAAATGGGTCGTTTCTTGTCCCAAACGGAGAAGTTATAACTGTCTTGGATACAGGTGTCCCCAAAGGCAATATCTGTGTTAAACGGTTCAGACCATGCCATTGTTCAATATCTTTGGCAATTTTTTTGTATTTTGAATTAGTGTTCTTTTTTATGTCAATAGGTTTGTATGCTGCACCTGTAAAAGGACTGGAATAATTATTGGCTTTGTCAATCAGTTTGCTTTCATTCAGACCCAATTTAGCAATGTTTGAATTAATACGTTTTAATTGTTTGCGTAAATCCGCAATATTATCTGATGTCAATTTTGATACAGTGTCGACAATTTGTTGGTCTGCATCTGCAATTTCGTTTAATGATTCAGTGATTTGCTGATTTTGTTGTTTTACAGTATTATTTTCATTTCGAACCAATTCAAATTCTACAGATAATTCAGACAGTTTTTCAAATTCTGGTGTGTAACTGTCGTCTTCCATCATATCTGTTATTTTCGTGTGTAAAAAATCTAGTTCACCAGATATTTTAGATTTTGTGTTTAACAAATTATCTTTTTCTGAATCAGATAATTTATCTTTGTCTGCTTTTAATATTTTGTCGTCAGTGATAGTCATCGTACGCGTCAATTCATTATATTTCTTTAAATATATCTTTAAATCAGCAATTTGACGATAATGTTGATTACGTGCCTGTTCCAGTTGCTGTGTGCGTTTTTGTAACAAAGGTCTGTGGTATACATATACATACGTTGACCAAGCCGCCCATATGGTCATAGTAAAAATCATACAAAACTTTGCAAAACGCCAAAAACTGCTTTGCTGATATGTGTGAACCCGCCCATCTGGGGTGTCCATCACAGTACAATCACGTGGTGGAAACAAAGCAGAAACGCCACGCCAAATTGCCCGAAATGGCGCTGTTAGCAATTCCCACAAAGACGAAAAATATCTTGCTATAAAACTTATCATTGTCAATTAAGTGTAGCCAACCATTCATCAATAGTCAAGCCAGACCGTAAAATTGATTCATTATTCATATTTGTTCCAGTATATATACATGAACCCGTTTTTACACCTTGTTTTGCACGGATTAAAACCCGTTCAGCCGAGTTTTTGTTGCTGAACAGCGGAAATATTTGTATGTTTCCGAAATGTCTGGTATTTAAAGCAGACACAGCGACATCTGTTAACAAAGCATCAGATATCATGCAAAAATATCCACTGGGTTTTACGCGTGCAATACTGCGCTTTATCCAACGGGAAATATCCATGCTATGATGTGCGTTTTTGTTATCTGGTGTTCCCATAAAATAAGGTGGATTTGTGACAACCAAATCAAATGTTTCTGGTGTGGACCAATGTAAAATATCTGTTTGTATTAAATTAATGTTTTTGTTATTTAATTCCATATTTATTTTGCAGGCATCCAACATTTCTGTTGAAATATCAATACCCGTAATTTGTGCATCTGGGTTTCTAGCCAACAAACACAAAGATACCCCACCAGAGCCAACACCAACATCAAGTATTTTTTTTGCCGTAATCGGAACATAGGCAGCCAACCATACTGCGTCTGATGTGGGATTATAAATGCTGCGTTTCATTGTTACGCGCCCCCCAATTAATGTAAAATGTTCTTGTTTTTCTGGCATGGCTATATAATAATATAAAAAAAACACAAGGCAAGCAAATGTTTGATGATTTTTTAATAGCAAGTACTGCGGTCAGTTCTTTTAATAACGCGGCATTGATAAATCCGTTCTTTTTTGCCATAGGATTATTATCATTACCATTATTTTTTATGGTTTATTTATATGGTCGCGATTTTGCGTCCAGATTTGGTTGGACAAATCAAAACGCAGAACATAAGACAAGTTTTTGGTCCGCTACATTTTTGACGATGTTTATTATGCTATTTGGTGGTAATTATGCGGTAATACGTGGTGGTATTTCTTTGCTGCCGTTGTTATTGGCTGTTGTTTTATTTGCTTTAATGATGGTTGTGTCTAATGGTTTTGTGCGTTTCAAGTATGTTGAAAAAACGTATAATAAAAAATCAAGATGGATATTTTTGGGGTTGTTGTTAATCAGCGCAATTTTTTCTGGTATGATGACTTGGTGGGGAATGTTATTGCAAATTAGTGCGATTATATGCGGAACAATTGTTGGATGTCGTTTAAAATCAAATACTTCGTGGGTTGTATTAACAACTTTGATTTATGGTATGATGACAGTGTTGGTGTTGATGCAACCTGAATATTTTAGATTTGGTCAATTGGGACATTTGACTATTGTTCATTTGATGGGTATTTTGTTGGCTGGTTTTTTTGCAGTTACAACCTTGGTTTCCAGATATATCAAAGCGCATGGAAAAATTAGACAAAGTGCGTACATTAAGTTAAAATGGTTGTTTAGAATTATATCAATATTGGCATTGATTTTATTTGTTTCAACAGAATCTGTTCCAGTGTTTTTAGGGTTATTGATTGCTTTGGTATTTTTGGAAAGTTTATCTATATATCACAGCCAGAAATCTGTTGATGGCATGTATAAACAATCATGGGCTTTGCTGATATTTGTTTTGGGATTGTTAATTGTTTGCCCTGTTATCAGTGCCACAGGACTGATTTATTTGCTGTTTAATCCAAAAAAAATCAAATTGTTGGATTTTCTGCGGTTGTTATAGTTTGTTATATTTATTGAATACCCATGGGACGATTTTTAATGTATTATTGATGTAATATTGAACAAACAATAAAAAATGGATAAAAAATGGCAACTGTTATAGATCCTAGTGCGGTTATTAAACCTGGTGCGATTATTGGTAAAGATTGCAAGATTGGCCCATTCTGTATTGTTGGGTCAAATGTTGTTTTGGGTGATCGTGTTGAATTAGTGTCAAATGTTATAATTGACGGTAAAACATCCATCGGTGATGATTCAATTGTTTACCCGTTTGCAGTGTTGGGCGTAATGAGTCAAGATTTAAAATGGCAAGATGAATCGGCAATGACTGGATTGCGGATTGGTAAAAGGTGCAAAATTCGTGAATATGTGACGATTCATTCTGGAACACCTGCATCAGATGGCACTGTAATTGGGGATGATTGTCAAATTATGGTTAATGCGCATGTTGGACATGATTGCAAAATTGGTAATGGTGTTGTTATGTCCAATTTGGTTCAGGTTGCAGGTCATGTAGAAGTTGAAGATTACGCAATTTTGTCTGGTGGTGTAATGGTCTTGCAGTTTGTGCGTATTGGTCGTAATGCATTTGTTGCTGGAATGAGTGGTGTTGGAAACGATATTTTGCCATATGCTATTTACGAGGGTAGACGTGCTGTATACAGAACTATAAATCGTGTTGGTTTGATGCGTCATGGGTTTACCAGTGAAGATATGCAGGCAATTCACAATGTGTATTGTTCTGTATTTGGTTGCGATGTTGATTCTGGTAATGTGACAGACAAATTGAACAAAGTTCGTAAAGAAGTGAAAAATAATAAGTATGCTATGGATGCAATAGATTTTATTGAAAATCGTTCTAAGCGCGGCATAGGAAACGCGAAAAATGACCAAAATTAATTCAGATAAACCAATTAAAATATTTATCATTGCAGGCGAAGTGTCTGGCGATGTTTTGGGCGCAAAGATTATGCGCGAATTGCCAGATGTTGAATTTGTTGGTATTGGCGGTCAAAATATGATTGGTATGGGGTTAAAATCTTTGTTTCCTATATCTGATTTGGCGGTGTTGGGTATATTTGAAGTGTTGGCGCATGCGCGGACTTTGACCCAACGTATAAATCAAACAGTTGATGCAATTATTACAGAAAAACCTGATGTAGTTTTGACAATTGATTCACCTGGTTTTGCCAAAGCGGTTATAAAGAAAGTCAGGAAGCACAGCATTTCTAAATCTATTCGGTTTTACCATGTTGTCGCGCCCCAGGTTTGGGCTTGGGGTAAATGGCGTGCCAAAAAATATGCTAAAATATTTGATAAATTATATGCATTTTTTGATTTTGAAGTACCCTATTTTACAAAGTATGGGTTAAAAACTGTTGCAGTCGGACACCCAATTGCGGATGGATTAGAAAAATATAAACAAACCAACATAAATGAAAAAATAATTGCCTTGGTTCCGGGCAGTAGAATGAATGAAGTTAAAAAATTATTACCTGTATTTCAAAAGACAGTTGATATGTTAAGTGTATGTGGATACAAAGATTATAAATATGTGATACCGACTGTTGAAACCACAGATGAATATATTAAAAACCATATTAAAAATTGGAAGATTAAACCGACAATTATTCCATCAAATCAAAGATATGATTTGTATGCAAATACTTATATCGCTGTGGTTGCCAGTGGGACTGTATCTGCGGAATTAGCGATAATGCATATACCAGCAATTGTTGTTTATAAAATGAATCCGTTGACTGTAATGTTGGGGCATATATTATTGCGGATTAAATGGGTTTCTTTGGTTAATATTTTAATGAATAAAATGATATACCCAGAATTATTGGGCAAAGATGCCACGCCGTATAACATTATGAATTGCTTGCAACAATTGACTTTGCCATCAGTTAGAAAACAAATGATTCAGGATTTAACAAATGCAGATTCAACATGGCTACGTGATAACAAAAAGCCCGCCATGGTAATTGCCCAAGATATTGTAAGTAAATAATTTTTTATTGATTGTGCAATGTTTGGTCTTTGATGGCTTGTACACCATCATCGTCAGTAGCACTTGCAGCACAATAATACGAGTCTGTATTCGTTAAGAAAGTTGCTGGGCATATCTGACCTTTGCTTGACCGGCTGCTTTGTATACACCACTTATTTGTTGTTTGATAATTTGGGTCTACACCAGAATAAAACTTCAGCAATTCGGCTGTACACATTGGTTCGTCTGGGCCATTATAATCTTCTGCTGTTATTGGTAATAATGGGCGACATGTTTCGCTGGCACCGTTTTTACTGCGGCGATTACCGTTTTCCCAACAAGAACACATTCCCCAAGATTGTGTATCTATTTTCGCAGCGTAATTTGCGGGACACATATCTTCGTCTGTAAAGAAATGATACCAAAAACTTAAATAATTATCGTATGTATGGATGCCTGATGGATAAAAATCAGTTGAATTTGTTTGGTCTATCCTACAATAATTATCTTGTTTATACCCATAATCAGTTGCGTATTTTGCCTGGACAAAGAAACCATCATATTGCGTGTCGCATTGAATTGATAATACATCAATAATTTGTGCATATATTTCGCTGGCAATACCAGATTGCCTTAATTGTCTATCAATGTGTGGAGCTTCGATATTTGTGTTATCTTCCATATAATAATATTTCCCGTCACCGTATTTATCAAAACCACCGAAAACACGTTGAAGTAAATCTTTGTCATTGCACCCAATAGTGTTGGATAATTCCTGTGCGCATGGCGAAACAATACCTTGTTGGATATATTTATTATTGTCTTCGTCGTATTCGTACTCATACAAAGAGAACCAATCAATTGCTTTGCCTGGTTCAATAACACCATTTTGTAAATAATAAAAGTTTTCGTAATTCGTACCGCCAAAAGAATCAAAACAATTTTTTGCAATATTACGACATGCCGATTCTATATCATATGTATCTTTGTTTGTCATGTATTCTTTGACAATGTCACCAGCAAACATGTTATTACACGATTCTATGTAATCAGAACATATTTGTTGTGTCAAAGTTATCGTTGCGGGTTTCAAAGAAATATCATAATCCCCAGTTAAATTAGTCATTGCTTCTGCAATAGCGGTGCTTTGGTTGTCATAGCATGCAGCCACCAGATTAAAGCAACTTTGTTTAATGGTTTTTACCTTTGATTGTTGGGCATAATATATATCCAACAGCGCCCTGTCCAAGTATTCTTGCCATACTTTATCGGCATTTTCTGAACATTTATCCAAAGATTCTTTGGCAAATTTTTTTGTTTTGTTTTCAAAAAATTTAACAAAATCGCGATTGTTTGCCAATGTGGATAATTTTTGATTCTGAATGTTCTGATTGTTTTTGAAAGTTAACAAATCAGCCAATTTATAAAAATCTTGGACACCATTTAATGGTGCGCCGGTTGTCACATCAATGTACTGACCATTATCCAAACACTTATGATAACCGGAACCGCAAACTTCTTCACTTTGGATTGCGGTCTCTATGTTAACCAGACATGTCGAGATATCATCTGAATTATGTTTTTGCCGATTTTCAACACGCGCCAAATCCAACATAGCACTGCTTTCATATGCAGATGCCTTTAATTCGCGTTGTTTAGTCAATAATGCGGTTTCAACCGTGTTACAGTCCTGTTCAATTGCCATTAAATAGGCATTAATTGCACGTTGCAAAGATGCATCATTACAATCATCTTTGACAGCAGTTCTGCATTTGGGGTATACCGCCTTGTATAAATTGGTACCATTATAAGATGCAATTATTTGTCCATAATCATTCATACCAAATGCATTAGACATATCTGGTGAAATCGTTATACTGTTCAGATTTTGATATTTTCCACCAACCGTAGAATCTTCACCTTTGATAGCATTCATGATGGCCTGTAATAATTGTTTTGATGCAGATTTGTCTTCCGCTAATGCATCTTCACCTTCGGTTGCGGTTTTCATGGCAGTGGCTTGTTCTTTGGTTAATCCAACAGAATCGAGATTTTCATTAAATTCAGCCAATCGTTCGTTAACATTTTTATATGTTTCGGTTGTTTCTTGGAAATCAAACACCCGGTCATTACAAGAACATCTTCTAAATGCATCATTCTTTAACTGACAGAACTGATCCATACAGGTAAAAAATGCGGTTTTACATTGTTCATATGCGGCGCCAGTCCTGGTATCTTGGGCGATATTACCGGCTTGTGTTGCCGCACGAGCAGATACATTTTGTTTCTTCACAGATGTGTTGCGTGTTTGAACTGATGAACGGGTTACTGATACAGGTTTTCTGGTTGCAGCATTTGATACGGAGCTGCGTGATTGTAAAACGGTGACCGGTGCGGCAGTTCTGGGGGATACAGATTTCTTGACAGCAGAACGATTTGATATAGAGCGCACAGGTTGCTTGGTTGTCGAATTTATTTCTGTTTTACCACGAACTGTGGTGTTTGCATCACGCACAGCAGCCCCCGCATTAAAAATGCAAGCCACAGTAGATAAAACAAAAAACAGAATATTCTTCATCTCTGGTGCAATTTTATCAAAAATATATTATTTAGGGCAAGCAAAATTACACAATTTTTCATTATTTTTGTTTGTTTTTTTTATTTTTCTTGTTGCAAATGTTTTGAAAAAGGTTTATTATTCTGTGTGCTTTAAACGGGCATATGGCGGAATTGGTAGACGCGCTAGTTTCAGGTACTAGTGGTAGCGATACCTTGGAAGTTCGAATCTTCTTATGCCCACCATATGTGTTAGAGCGGTATGGGGTTGTAGCTCAGTTGGTAGAGCGCTGCGTTCGCAATGCAGAGGTCGTGAGTTCGAATCTCATCAGCTCCACCATCCTTCGCATCAGAGATGCTTCGGGTGGCAAGCCACAAAAAGTCCTGGGGATATGGCGGAATGGTAGACGCTGAGGACTTAAAATCCTTTGGTTATTGCAACCGTGTGGGTTCAAGTCCCACTATCCCCACCAAGTAATTTGAGTCCTAAAACGGGCTCTTTTTTGTTGGTAAACGTATGAAAAAAATTGAAAAATACAAAACAAAAATTCCCTAATATCAAAGAGTTATTCGTATCGCTCAATGCGC
>JAFRSF010000014.1 GCA_017427715.1 Alphaproteobacteria bacterium
GTATAAACACTATTCGGTTGATGGGCGGTTGGTTGGAAAGTATGTTATCCACATGCCGCGACTATTTGATATTCCGGTGCCGTATGCGCAGGGGTTTAACATAGAATTTACTCCTTTGGTTGGAACAAAAGTGGAAGATAGTGTTCGTGAATCTATTAAAATATCCGATGCTTATCAAATGGATGTTTGGATGAATTGGTTTAACATCCCAATAAATGTTCCGTATAAAACTGAAAACGATGAACAAACTGTGCGCGGCATTGTTGATGCGTACCTTGAACAATTTAATCAACGCGCGAACCGCAGCAGATGTGTCGGCGGATAGTGTCATAAAAAAGGAAGATAAAAATGTCAGAAAAATCAAAAACAATTCCAACCCCGTTGTTTGAGGCATCTACGGCGTACAAGCGTCTGTGTGGGTTGCAATGTGATATTAAAAACAATGATGTATATGGCCTTTATGTTTATATGCGTGGCGATGGGGTTGCATTGGTGCAAGACAAAGATACTGATTTGGGTGTCGAACAATATCATTTGGCCAACGGCGATTACTGCAACAAATATTACAATTTATTGTGCCAGGTCAAAGATTATGAAAATTTCTTGATTTCCAGGGTTAATGAAAACGCCAAAATAGCAAACATTATGACCAAAAACATTGATGTGTTTAACAAGGGATATAACCCCAATGAAACAACGTCGTGGCGCAGGTCGCGTTGCGCTTTTCGATTTGGCAACCCACAAATGGTACCATTGAATGTATTTGGCGGATATAATCCGATAGTTATACGAAAAGATAGTGCAAATTTGGTTGGAATTGGCGAATGTGTTCCTGTATTCAAAACGGTCATAGTTTGCAAAAATCAGCCAGATTATTATGTTTATCTGATAAAATTGATTGATTCTATTCATGCCGGGACCGGCATTTATGCACAACGTCCATGTATCCACATTTCTTTATTCGACAAGAAAGAAAATGCGGATGCATACAAAGAATATCTGGATTTGGAATCTGAAAAATTTCAGAACCTGGCGGTGTATCCAGGTATTGAAAAACAGTGCTATCCCGCCTTGCAACGGTTCGATGAATATATGAGCAAATCGCGGTAAAAAGGAAAATAAAAATGGCAAAAGAAATTGAAATGGAACCTTTGTATGAATTGCAAGATTGGGACACACAAACATATATTTGCAGTGTAAATGGCCAAATCTGTGAACGGGCCAGCGAACATTTTCGGGAATTTAAATCCTTTATAGACGACTTGGCGAATGTAAAATCTAAACGTCTGATTTCGGTCAAAGAAGTAAACGCCTGCCTGGGGTTGCCGCCTTTGGTTCCGGATTGTCCAATTTGGACCGCCGAGATGAAGAAAAGACAACAAGAATTATCCAAAAGACAAAAAGAATTGCCAATTAGCACAAAAATAAAAAGATTTTTTGGTAAAGGAACAATCGAAAACCAAAGATAAAAAACTGCGCGACAGATTGCCGTTTGTACGACAAAAGTGAAGTGTCGACAAAGTTGCTTTTTGGAATGGTTTGTGATATAATTTGGGCATCTGTAATGAACAAAGGAGTTGATTATGGCTACGAAAAAAGATTTTGAAGCCGGTACGACAAAAGTTAAATCCAAGGGGACGTCTGTGGAACAATTGAAAAATGAGAAATTGGGTCGTGTGTTGACCAAGGAAGAATTAACCGCCGTTAAATGGTGGGCTGCGATTTTGGCATCGAATTCAGAAAGCTATGAAAGCGGGGTTCGGGAACTGGTTGTTGCTGGAAATATTGATAATATATTACAATCTTTTAAGGCACATGGAAATGATAAAGGATGGGCCGCGATGGAATCACAAAAACGTAGCGGTCAAAAGTTAGCTATGCAACGTCAATTGCGTACGATGGGGCATGGCAAGATGGGGCGTTTTTAACTCCGAGTGTTTGTTTGTGTTTTAACAAAAAAAGAGGTGTAAATATGGTCACAAAAAAAGATTTTGAATCCGGTACAAAAAAGGTCAAATCCGGTAATTTACCTTTGGAACAAGTAAAAAATGAAAAATTGGGTCGAGCATTGACCGACCAGGAAATAAGAGCCGTTAAATGGTATGCGGAACAAGTTTTGGCTTATAGTCCGCGATCGGAAGAATATAAAAATGCGACCAATAGTTTGGCTCGTGGTGGCGACTTGGATTTTATATTGCGGGACTTTACTAACCACGCAAGCGATGAAAATTGGATTGCAGAACAACGCCGGGATCTTGCAAAATTAGACAAACAGATGGACGATAATATTAAGGCAATGAACCAAAGGATGATCGATGGTAACTTGCTGCACAGAATAAACGGTGGTCGCGAATAAAGGATTATTAAAAATCCTATTCTTTGTACCGGTTTTATGATATAATTCCCCTGTTGTCACAGGGGATTTTTATGAAAAAGATACGATGATTAAAGTTATGAAAACAATGAATAAGACCGACATCAAAATTATAAAAGCAGATAAATCACACATTCCACAGATGGCGGAACTTATCACACAAAATCTTGGAACTTGCAACCTTATAAAAGGCACAAATAATGATGTTACAGCCAGAAACATTGCAGAGCTGACCGATACGATTGATTATTATCAGGTAGCAGTCGATGAAAAGGGAACGGTTGTCGGTTTATGCGGCATCGGCGATGTCAAAGAAGACAATGATTATGGCCTTGACCTGGGCAAGCATCGTGATGTTTTATATGTTGTCGTCAGCAAAGACCACCAAAGACAAGGAATCGGCACAATACTGTTACAGAGTTGCCTTGAAAACATTCACGATTATCCTGTGGTTTACGAGGCATGGGGCGAAATAAAAAACGGTGACGTGAATTCCTATAAAATGCTTGCCAAATGTGCGTTTAAACTTTTTGCAGACATGGGGACATCTTTTTATTGCGACCATGGGTATTGTCCGTATTGTGTAAACAAAGACAAAAATTGCCACGCTTGTTTTTGCAAAATTTATATTCATGAATAAGGAAATAATTCAAAAAGACTAACATTTATTTGATATATTTTGGCTCATATGGGCGCAACTGATGCACATTATGCACAGAAATAGTGTTAATCCCAACAATAAGTATTTTAACAGCAAGAAACTGCCAAAAATACCAACCAAAATCATCATTCCATAACCAAAGAAACGACCCAGACACAAGATGAGTTCACGCATAGCAAAGTATTCAACGCGCCGCGGTGCAATCTTTGGCAGGTATGAGATTTTTATTATATTTATATCTTCAATTATACGCACAAAGGCCACTGCAACAGTAAAACAGAAATTATAAAAT
This sequence comes from Alphaproteobacteria bacterium, assembly GCA_017427715.1. Classification (GTDB taxonomy): domain Bacteria; phylum Pseudomonadota; class Alphaproteobacteria; order Rs-D84; family Rs-D84; genus Enterousia. The sequence goes on from JAFRSF010000014.1 coordinate 3,328, forward strand.
ATGAACGATGCCATATCCGGAACAATTATAAACATCAAAACACTTAAAATCGACATAGCACCGGAAAGCAACAGTATCTTTACAAAATGATGCGATTTGCATATCCTGCCGAACAAGAAACTTAAAACTATGGACACCACATAAAAACACGACCCCAAGATTCCCAGATTCAAATCCGTTTTGAATAAATATGCCGCATAGATAGTTATCAATGTACCCAATGCACCATCTACGGTGGCACCGCGGCAAAATTCAGCCCAATCAAGGTACTTTAAAATCGGTATGGCTCGCCACTGGTTAGCAACTTTTTTTAATTCAAAACGTTTTTCAGCCCGTTGCGGCGCGATTTTTATTTGCGAAAAAACAATGAATTCAGCCAACGCCAAAAATGCCAAGAATTCCACAGTGCGAAAATAAGAATCCATCGTCAAAAAGAACCCCAGAACAACCGGTGCAGCAATCCGCACAATGTTTTTCATTGCCTCGTTATATCCTTGGAATTTAATCAGATTCTGGGCGGAAATAGATTCTGCACGAATAAGATTATTCGGAAAAGATTTGAATGCCATCATAACACCATACAAGGCACCAAACAAAACAACGTGATTGACCATAGTATCCCGAAAGAACACAAACGCACACATAAACAAGAAAGTAGCAATAATGCCAATTTTATACATCAAAAGGCGACTGCCACGTTTTAACCAATTGCCGGTCAGATATGCCAGCAAACCAACAACCAAGCCACAGATAATGTTATAAATCCCGATTTGTACAATGTTATCTGTGTGATTAAATAGAAACGAGATAACAAAAACCGCCATAAAAACATCAAAAACTTTGTTGATGCAGTTTGTTAGAATAAGAAAAAGTATGTTTTTATTTTCGTTTATCATGCTGGGAATTGTATCATAAATAATGCAATAATTCAAAAAGATTGCAAAAACCAATTGGTTAATATACAATCCGGAACAAACAAGGAATAAACAATGAAACCTTATAACACGAATTTTCTGGGCTTTCAATTTATAGACGAAAACGCAGGCAAAAAATATATGCCACCATTGGAATACACAAAATCTGTAAAGGTGGTTGAAGAGTTAGACAGATGCCCATTGTGCGGCTGCACAAGATATATTCAAACCGGCAAGTTTCAAATTGATGCGCTGGTTGATCAATGGGTTGAAAGATATGGATTTAATCCGATTCCAGATGTGTACAAAGGCAAAATACTTGAAAAACGCAGATGCTGTGAATGCGATTTGTCTTATTATAACTACCATATGCACGATGATGAAGAATTATATCAACGACTGGCCAAGACACATTATTACCCAACATTTCGTTCCGAATATGGCGTGGCAACGGAAATATTGCAGAAATTAAAACCGGAAACTTTACTGGAAATCGGCTGCGGCACAGGTGCTTTCTTGGACCGAATCCAACATATGATACCAATTGTAATGGGCAGCGAATATAATACAGCCGCAGCAGAAGAATGCAGAAAGCGCGGATTAAATGTAATCAGCGAAGATATTTCAACAATAAATATACCGATTGAGGTTGTATGCCATTTCGAAGTACTGGAACATGTGTTTGATACCGCAAAATTGATGCATGATACATTATGGTTATTGAACCCTGGTGGAAAACTTATCATAGGCACACCGGACCCAGATGGGATTTTGTCTGTAAATGGCACAGGCGTTTTGCATTTGCCACCGCATCATCAGTTTGATTTTTCTGAACAAACATTCAAATATCTGGCAAACAGATATAACTTGAAAATCATAGATTATCAAAAGACCGAATTAACATACCACCACTATGCGAATTATGTACGAAATCTGACCGGACTGCCGTTGGCACAGCCGGATGTGGTTGGCTTTTACGAAACACAGAAAAGATACAAAAACCACTCACACGTTGTTGTATTTGAAAAGCAATAATCGTTTGCGCTGGCAGTTATACCAACAAGGTCATTCCAACACCGACACCGATCATAATAAAACATAGTATCTTTTTAATCATCGCGCCGCGTGATATGTCTTCGTGAAAGCGTTTGCCAAAAACCTTTGCCAAAACAAGACCATAAAGCGCAACAAAAATCGGTTGAACAGATTGAATGCCGGAATCAACCAGAACCGGAATCAAGGACAATGCGAATATCGGACTAAATGATCCCAGCTGGTCAAAGATTTCTATGAAGACAAAGGCACCGAACCGGCGGCGATATTTGCCAAAACTTTTTACGATATCTGTACGGACGGGACGGATGAATATCATCATAAACTGCATCACAAAAGAAATAACCGCCACCCAGAATGCCGCCGACACCCAATCGGTATGTTCCAACAGGGCTTTACAAAAGGCACCGTCAAACGACAGCATTATGCTAACCAGACACATCAACCAAAAGCCAGAATTTATCTTGATATGGGTTTTGCGACTTATATTCAGCAGCAAAGAAAACAAGATTATGATACCAAACCCAAGATATTGGATTGGGTGCAGTACTTCGCCAACAATCAGAAAGGCCCATACCGGAATAAAGACCTTTTCTATTTGGAACAGTGCGGCAACAACCGATGTGTCGGTCCGGTTTAATGCGGCAAAATATGGGAACTGGTACCCGATATTGATGGCAGCGAGCAACCCCACCAAAAGCCACGCCTCCACCGGCAGCGAATGAATAGGACCAAACAAAGGCAGACACAATATGCCAAGTATATTGGTCAGATTTACATAAAAGATGGTTGTTGGAATGCGTTTGAATACTGTGCCAGACACATAGGAATCAAAGATGTTTGATACCGCATGCGCCATTGGACTGATAAAAGCAACCAAGATCCCAAGTAAATTCATAATATGGGAATTATATCATAAAAAGCACAAAATACACAAACACTATCTGCTTTTATCTGTGATTGGCAAGCAGGATAAATCCATTTTGGCATATCCGTCTTTGACCAGCAGATCTTGCATATCTTTTTGATTCAAAATAGCCATATCCGATTGGTTTTGATATACTTTCTTAAAACCATTGGCCACATTATAACCATTTATCACTTGCAGACCGCCATTGCCGGCAACCATCAGCATTGGGGTGGAATAAGCAACCTTGGTATGATTCCCCAGGTTCATAATACTGCGACCATCGTTCCCAAGGTACGCCAAGCCCATAGAATTTGATATAAAATCCGTTTCCAATGTTTGATACAAAAAATTATCAATCCTGGCGATTTTACGCATGTGCGGAATACTGATTGCGAAATTGGTAGATTTGCCATTATAGGTATCTTTAATCTGTTGCAATTTTTCAATAAAATCCAAGGCCATGCCATCATCATTATCTATTCGGAATGTCAGCATTTGCCGTTCTTTCAAATCATCCGGAATGTCCATTTTGCCGGCTGTGTAAACATTTCTTAGGAATGGATATTGTTTGGCAAGGTTATCAAACAATACCTTTTTATCATCTGGAATCAAGTTCGTATGATATACACATAATACAAAATCCTGGCTTGTTTGTTGGGCAAATGATGGCAGTGTTATATTGCGAAAGATATTAAACCGGTCTGAAAAATATGGATCTTCATATAATTGCACCAAAGAACGCGAATTATTCGAATTCATAAAACTGTTCGGGATTGCGTATCTGACCATACCAATTATCATAATAAAACCTTTTCATTGTTGGTTTCTATGATATAATGCCCCAAATGAATGTAAAGAAAAAAAGAGATTAGAATGATAGATTTTCATACGCACAGCAACGCTTCGGATGGGGCGTTGTCCCCAAGTGAATTGGTTGATTTGGCCACCAAAAAGGGACTAAAATATATTGCTTTAACAGATCATAACAATGTCGATGGATTGCATGCGGCGGCAAAAGCGGCAGAGCAATGCGGTATCAACTTTATAAATGGGATAGAGGTTTCCTGTGAAAAAAATACGCATATTATCGGATTGTTTCTAAAACGGTTTGACGAGATAAATAATAAAGCCGCCATACGCAGGGAATACATAGAACAATCACTAAAAAACTATGGTTATACCAGGGAAAAATATGAAACTGTTATTGGTGCCAGGGACGCTTTTATAAAAATGATGATAGATACCGGCAAGGGCACAGATAAAACCTTTGTTATCGAACACTTTCTGCAACCCCCGTTTGGATATGGCGAGGCAATAGATATGATTCATCGTGCCGGCGGTTTGGCGATACTGGCGCACCCAAACAGGACAAAGGGTGTTGATAGCAATAATTTGCAAGAATTTATTTGCGAACTGAAACAATACGGAATCGATGGTATAGAGGTATATCAGTCTGGCCAAACAGATGAATATACAGATTTTGTTGCGGATTTGGCGCAAAAGAATAATTTATTGGCCAGTGGCGGCAGCGATTATCACAGCCCGAGCAAAATAAACAGGGAACTTGGGATGTATGGCGATATTGATAATCGAAAACCAATACCAATAGATATACTGGATAAACTTTTACAGAATAAAGACAGATATCTATAAA
>JAFRSF010000004.1 GCA_017427715.1 Alphaproteobacteria bacterium
ATATGAACGAGAATGCAGAAAACAAAAATGCTAGGCAACGCCTTAGTTGTGTGTGTGTGTGTGTGTGTAGAGTTCTGCGGCTTCCACGGGATTAATCTCCTTTCTACGTCGCAAATTATAACATATTCTCTTTTTGGCGCAACAAAAAACACCCACAAAAAATATGGGTGTCTTTTGTTCTCCTTTGGACGAAACTTTATTCTTGAATTATTTGCATAATTTTATCATATCATCTATTTCTGCATTCAATATTAAATCAGATGCCTTTTGCGATTCGATTTGATTCAGCGCATATACAACTGTGGCATGGTCACGACCACCACATACATTCCCAATTTCTGTTAATGACATATTTGTTGCATGTTTCAACGCGACCATCATTATTTGACGCGCACGAACCAAACGCCGCGCACGCGAATTACCACAAATTTCATCATAAGAAATACACATTTTTTCACACATGGCCTTTACCATAGATAATGGGGTTTTATTTTTGGCCAATGTGTCACCCAATAAACGCGATGCAACATCCATATCAACATGTTCACCCATCAATTCAGTGTATGTTTTAATTTTATTTATAACACCATTTACCAAATGACCATCACCCATGATTCGTTTTGACAATTCGTCTGCAACATTTGCATCAACACCACCACGAATCAACATCTGTTTACGAACACTTGTATTTGGCGCAACCAAATCAACAACCAAACCAGATGCAAACAAAGATTGAATACGTCTATCAAAGCCATTTAATGCATTTGGTGCAACATTCGCAGTTAAAACAATATTCTTACCAGCATTATACAAATCCATTATCAACTGCAAAAATTCATCTGTTGTTGCGCGTTTCCCAGCCAGCGCACATACATCATCTAAAATAAAAGTATCACAATTACGACAAAAATCTTTAAAAGAAAATATTGTTTTATCACGCAAACTGCGGGTAAAGTCCGCAACAAACTGACCACCAGACATCATTACAACATGTCCAATTGATTCAGAACATATTGCAGATGCCAACAAAGATTTACCGCACCCCGCCGGTCCATATAAAAATAATTGTTGAAAAGAAGCACCACCCAAAGCAATTTTTTTACATGCTGCAACTGCAAACATGTTTTCATCACAACAAATAAAAGAATCAAAACCATTTTGTTGTTTTACGTTTGTTTGTTTTTGTTCTGGCACAAAAGCACATACAACATTATCATTTGCAGTATTTACAGCAACCACCCCAGAACGAACAGATATATTTAAATTCAAACCAAAATCAGATGCAACACCAGAAAGAATTTCACCATAAACATTTTTAACATAATCCGCTGCAAATTGATTATGAGCAACCAAATCCAAACAGCCCGCAACAATCCCAAATTGCAAAGGTGCAATCCAAGAAGTAAAACCAGCAGAATCTATTTTATCAGCAATCGCATTTTTTATGGATTCTGTGTTTATAATTTGTTTTGTTGCTGCTTGCATGTCGTTTGCTCCTTTCCTTTCTAAAAGAGTTTCCTGCCTGTGCATTTTCAGGTGTATAAAACACCCCACACATAAACATCAATTTTATCATTGATATTTATGCCGCCTACTCTTTTCTCTCACTTTGTTGTTGATTGATTTAAACAACCATCTTGTACAACAGATAATCTATAAGATTTATTTCTGTTTGCAACTAAATGTTGGTTTATTTTTGAACATTTATTTTTTGACAACGATTCGTTTTTTCCTTAGATTTTCGCACTTTGTATATACACTGTATATACATTTTAAAAATTAATTTAAAACGTAACCACCATCTTGTTTTCTTATTAAACCTTGTAATTCTAATACTACTAAATCAGTTTTGATTTCCGCAACGCTTTTTTCGACAAGATTTGCCAATACAGATTCTGACACTGGAATTGTTCCTATTTTATCTAAAATATCATTTTCATATTTACAATTATTTTTACTTTTTTGTTTTTCATCATCAAAAAAATCTTTCACAGACATACATAATGTTGCCCGCCCGTTCTTTATCAAAGAATTTGGACCTATACTTCTTGGGTCTGATGGATGTCCAGGTACTGCAAATACACGTTTTTTATAATCCAATGCGAATCGCACTGTTGTCATACTGCCAGATTTTTCGTCTGCTTCACCCAAAATCAAAATATCTGACAGCGCAGCAACCCAATGATTTCTTTGAACAAAGTTCTGGGCATTTGGTTTCATTCCAACTGGCATTTCACTGATTATCACGCCACGATTTAATATTTCGTAATACAGCGATTCGTTTTCCAGCGGCCATATGTAATCAACCCCACCCGCAACAACTGCAATCGTTTGCATATTTCCATCCGCCCGCAAAGCCCCTATATGCGCCGCAGTATCAGCACCCATTGCTAAACCAGATGTGACAGCAAAATTATGATTTGCAAAATCATACGCCAAATCAGATAAAAAATTCATACCATATGCAGTTGCATGTCTTGTTCCGACAATTGATACACTGTGTTTTTTTAATGTATCGGTATTACCACGTGCAGTGATTATAATTGGATGATTTTTCACACCTAATAATCCAGCTGGATAACGCGAATCATCATCACAAATATATTCTATACCCAAATTATATGCGTCATCCATTTCACGTTTAACAGAATCTATAAAACTTGAATCAAGATGCAACGCATCAACAACTGATAAAACGTCCCCGTATTGTGTCAACAATTTATTATAAGTTGCCGGTCCAACTTTTGGAGTCCGCAAAATTAAAAGTTTCTGTAATAACATATCATACATAAAGAGGATTATAGAACAAATCCATAATCCTTTGAAACCAAAAAATTACATGTATAAAATATTATTCTTCCACCCAAATCCACGCACGATTTTCTGGTGGTGTACCAGTTAATTCAACAGTACTGATAGAATCAAATTTCGGACTGCTTTCCACTTGGGTTATGTGTGTGTCATTATTATTTATTCTCGTATCATGTTCTGTCAACGTGCTATTAATACTGTCTATTCTGTTATTAACTTCTGTTAAATCAACAGATGCGTTAACAATCGTTCCGCCTGTTGGTTTTGGCGAACTGACACTGTTATAAAATTTGCTGGGTATAACAACCGGGAAACGAGATGACGAACCAGAAATAGCACCTGATGTCGATGCACTGTTTGCTGAATTCAATCGCAAAGAACCAACACGTGCAATATTTCCACCAACTGTTGCCGATCTTGCAGGTGTTACCTTAGCCGCAACAGTCGACTTAACACCACCTGTTGCAGCAGGTGTCGCAATTCCCAACTTCTTTACAGCTGGTGCAGCAAGTGACATCAATGGACAAAACAACAATGTTATAACTATATACTTTTTCATATCATCCCCCATGTAATTATTTACTTATTTCTGCCAATAAATCTTTATACAAAGAACAATTATCAGACCCCCATTTTCCTAAATCACACGCCTTTACTAACAAAGTTAAATCTTTTTTGTATTGATCCAAATCTGCACCTGTTTTCTTTTTCAGTGCATTTTTATACAAAGTTTCTTTGCTGGCAGATTTTTGACCTTCTACTTTGCCACCAATCAATTTATTACCAAACAATTCCATAGCACCAACACCCAATCCAACACCACCAACAGTACTGGCCACTATACCACCAATACGTACACCTTTCTTGGCTTCCAAAATGCGGTCTTCCATTTTTTTCTTGCTGACCCAACTGCCACATTTAATTGTTTCATCCCACATAAAATATTTTGGTTCTATATCATTAACCTTGACCCTGGATTCATTAGTAGAATTCAATTCAACGCGCACAAAACACACATTATTTTCCGGATGTTCTGCATCCTCGACCATATTTGCATAATTTGAAGTATCACTAAATTTAGATGCCCAAACAAAAGTATTCCCCATACCAATATTATTATTAATACATGCGTTACGTTCTGCTTCGCGCATATCAATTTCTGGTTCTTCTACGACTGCAACTGGTTCTTCTGCAACTGGTTCTTCTGCAACAGGCGCAGTCCCGGCATTGGAATCAGCAGTCACTTTGGTATTCATACCCAACGATTTTATAGATGCCGTGTAACGCGGTGCAGACATAACCCGATTCGACATGGCCGGACGACTGGTCGATGCCGCATTTGCATTCAAACACAACACAAACAAAAGCAATGCAGAAACAAAATATCTCATTTTATAATCCCTCTTCATTGGTGCTATTGTATCACAAAACGAATATAAAAACAAATGATATCTGTATATAATTTTATTTTTTCCATTTCCATTCTATTTTTGATTCTTTGCCAGAAAACAAACGCACAATATTACCACGATGTTGCCATAAACACAGAATTGCAATAACCAAGAATGCAAATCCAACAGCATCAACACCTGTTAAAAAACCCAAAAACGGCAACAAGCAAAAGACCGCCAAAGCCCCAGCCGAAGAATATTTTGTTATCATAGCAATCAACAACCATATCAAACCACAAATTACAAACAACACAGGGTTCACAGCCAACAACACACCGAACAAACATGATACACCTTTGCCACCATGAAATTTTAACCAAACAGGAAAACAATGCCCGACAATAGCAGCCAAACCACCCCAAACCCCGAATGCAACAACAACAACCGCTGAATATTCTTGCCCAAACGTAGGCGGTCCAAAAAAACCACACAACCAAACCGCCGCAACTGCTTTCAACATATCAAGAATCCATACCAACCCAGCCATGCGCAGTCCCCCAACACGCATAACGTTTGTTGCCCCAATGTTACCACTGCCCACTTTGCGTAAATCACCTTTGTTAAACAATTTAGTAATTATGATACCGAACGGTATTGATCCCAACAGATAGGCAATTATCAAAGAAACGGTATAAGCATTAAAAAAATATTCCATCTTGTCGTTTTTCCTTGATTTTATGTTTGTTTTCTATAAAATAACAGAAACTTGAACAAAATAAAAGGAAAATAAAGTGGCAAATCATAAATCATGTGACAAAAGAATATTGGTCACAGCAAAGAAAAATGCAATCAATTCGGCACGTCGCAGTGCTGTTAAAACAGCAACCAAGAAAGCATTAACCGCAATTGAATCTGGTGACAAGGCCACCGCAATTGCAGAGACACGCAACGCAGAAAGTAAAATTATGAAAGCAGCAGGCAAAACAATGTCTAAAAAAACTGCTTCTAGAAAAGTTTCTCGTTTGGCAAAAAAGGTTGCAAAAATAGCATAATTAATGCTGTACTTTTATCTATTTAAAAACCGTCCAATTGGGCGATTTTTTTATTGTTCTGATTATTCCACCACCGAAGCATCATGGACATTGTATATAGTATTATCGTTTATTTTGATTTTTATTTTATTATTTGAATTTTTATGTATTGGATAATCGTTTTCTGAATCCAGCATTAAATAATATTTTTCATTATTATATCTGACAGGCAGATAACCCCCACTGGGTTGAGATTCTAATAAACATACCTGTGTACCCAACATTGTTGTGTATGTACATGTATCAACCACTGGACCAGCGATAAATGTACCCGAACCTTGATTGGGATAGAATACACCTTTTACCAAATCATACAATCCAACCACACTACTAGGATTAATAACAGGCACAAAATCACGAACCACTACACCATCATTATATATTTTTGCATTATATAAATCCATTTCTGCACGTTCATATCTTACACCAGAAGACCCCCAACCATAACCTTCTGCACCTAAAAAAATAGGAACTCTATAGGTTCTAACAACTGGATTTATACCAGTTATATGTCCTATAGGGATATTGTTTTCTTTGTCATAAATATCTAGAAAACCATTTATTATATCAAAAGTAATTATACATCTTGTTTGTGGATTTGGTATTGCAGAATTGGTAGCTTCGGCACTTGCACCAGTTCCATAATAAAAATTATGACTATTTGTAAACGTTGCAACATTTGGTCCATCGTTAGAATGGTTTCCTATAATAGTATCATAGTCACCATCATTATTATATACTTTTACATCCACAACAAATTTAACTTTATTTGTGGGTATATCTGAATAATACTTAAGTCCTGTATCAATATAAGGACCCGTGTTCGCAATCCCATCAAAACGTATATATTCCAATTCCGTATACCCAGCGGGAAGTGCCGCACTAAATGCTGATGATATGAACAAGAACACAGAAAACAAAAATGCTAGGCAACGCCTTAGTTGTGTGTGTGTG
>JAFRSF010000015.1 GCA_017427715.1 Alphaproteobacteria bacterium
CAGACAAAGAAAAATCAGAAGAATCTAAAGAAGGGTCTAAAGAAGAAGGCAAAGGCGAAGAAGATAAAAACAAACCTGGCGATAAAGATGGTAAAAACGGCAAAGGTGGCAAAGATGCCCAGCCCAAGCCAAAAACATGTACCCCAGCATGCACAGGAAACAAAGTATGCAAGAATGGTACATGTGTTGCTAAACCAGTACCAAAAATATGCACTCCGGCATGTGGCGAAAATCAAAAATGTGAAAACGGTGAATGCATAAATAAAGAAAATACGGATGATGAACAAGCAAAACTAAATAAAGAAGCTAAGGAGCGCATGGATGCTTTTGTTAAAGCATGTGGTAATGCGAGATTTTCTCCCAAACAAATAGAAAATGATAGCGTAATTTGTGATATTGGTGGCGATGAAAATAAACCGGCAAAAAAAGATATAGTTGATAGCAGTTTATTGGCAGCTGCAGGTAAACTTAGTGATGTGGAATGCAAACAACAAATATCGTATGATAGTTCTCGCAACTTCTCATTTGTATTTTGTTCAACCGGACTAAGAAGTGGGAATATGAATACGATTCGATATTATCATAAAGGGTATATTAAGGATCGACAAACAATAAACTTTTTTGCAGATATAGAGGTAACATTAGCACAAGCAAAGAATTTGATACAGTATTATGCACAGAAAAATAATCTTGGAACATTGAATTGTAGTGATGATTATGAGAATTTTTACAATCAAGATTGGATTACTTGCAGTAACAGTACCAATGAATATACATTTGAATTTGATGATGTGAAAGAGGGTTCACAAGACACAAGGATAGGTAGTGTCAGTAAAGCCGTGTGTAAAATATTGAATGGTTCTTGGTCAGCGGGTGCCTCCTATGATTCCGATATATGTTATCTCGATAAAAATATTTGTTTGGGTGAATATACCACAAAAGTTAAAAGTATATTAGGTTCAGATTACCCAACAGGTATGGAATTAAGTTGGCTTGAAACTGGGAGACAGTGTAAGTTTTATAACAAACTACAATAACAATTAACCCGCCCCAAGGATTCTCAACCTTGGGGCGGGTTGATTTTATCTAACAAGCCAGCATTTTGTTTCTTGTCTTGTTTGACTGTTATGGGTTCCCATCCCAGTTATTGTATCATTATAAGTGTACACATTGTCCGTAGAACTGGTAAAATTCAGAGTTTTCCATTCAAAACGTGCAGTTTTTGGGTATTGGTTTTGTAATTTGTTGTTAAGTTCTGTACAGTCAGATTCGCTGTTTACATCAGCACAATAACTTGCACGACCATCTGTGTTAACCGTAACCCCTTGTTCTTGTTTCAAGTTTCTGCAAACATAATTTATTTTAGTGTTATCATCAATTTCAGATAAACGTTCTTTACGCCCCGCTTCTTTTTCTTGTTCTTCAATTTTTCTTTTATCTTCTAATGCCTTTTTTTGTGTTATATATCCTTCGTAAACATAATAAATATCTGTACAATCACTTTGATAATTATCGAACAAACATTCAGCAATGGCATTAGTGGTTTGAAAAACAGGTTCTTCACACTTAACACCTTTTATATTTTTAAATGCTAATTTTAATGCATCTTCAACATTTTCTTTAATCGCCAGTTGATTTCTGTTTCTACTTTCTCCAATAAGGCATCCATCTCCTTCTTTATATTCATAACCAGCATCACTACATGCCTTTCCAAAAGCAGAACATTTGTCAGTTGTTTTATCCACGCATTTACCGTTTTCACATGTTTGGTTAGCAGAACATGCTGGGGTGCATGTTTTTGGTGCTGATTTAGCAACACACGTACCGTTTTTCCATTCTTTTGTATTATCATTGCATTTGCATATGCCGGTTGTTTCATCACCAGACCATGTTGTTTTGTTACCTGCAGCACAACAGGCCAACCGTTCATCACTGCCATTTGGATACAATTCTTTACATGTTTTTGGCTTGGGCTGGGCA
>JAFRSF010000016.1 GCA_017427715.1 Alphaproteobacteria bacterium
CATTATAGGCGACCTGAACAGTCGTCGCGGACAAATCAATGGTATCGAAACCAGATTTGGCAGCAAGTTAATTACTGCGTTTGTCCCACTGGCGAATTTGTTCGGGTATGTCAAAACATTGCGTTCTTTGTCCCAGGGGCGTGCAAATCCGTATATGGAATTGTCCCACTATGACGAAGTTCCACAAAATGTTGCTGACGAAGTAATTAAAAAGATGACAAAATAAAAAGTTTATAAACTAACAAACAACCAAAGCCTAAGGAGAAAACTATGGCAAAAGAAAAGTATGTAAGAACAAAACCACATGTTAATATTGGAACCATTGGTCACGTTGACCACGGTAAAACAACATTAACTGCTGCTATCGTTCACTATTATGGTGTCGGTATTGACGCTCAAAAAGGTGTTGATCAAATCGATAATGCACCAGAAGAAAAAGCACGCGGTATAACTATTAATACTGCACACGTTGAATATGAAACAGCAAATCGTCACTATGCTCACGTTGACTGCCCAGGACACGCGGACTATGTTAAAAACATGATTACCGGTGCTGCACAGATGGACGGTGCAATTTTGGTGGTTGCTGCAACTGATGGTCCAATGCCACAAACACGTGAACATATCTTGTTGGCACGTCAGGTGGGTATTCCAAAAATCGTAGTTTATTTGAACAAATGCGATTTGGCAAACGATCCTGAATTGTTGGAATTGGTTGAAATGGAAATTCGTGAATTGTTGTCTGCAAATGACTTTGATGGTGACAATGCACCAATCATCCGTGGTTCTGCTATTTCTGCTTTGGAAGGCAAAAACGATGGTTTGGGCAAAGAATCTATTGATGCTTTGTTGGCAGCATGTGATTCATATATTCCAATGCCGGATCGTCCAGTTGATAAACCTTTCTTGATGCCAATTGAAGACGTGTTCTCTATCACAGGTCGTGGTACAGTGGTAACAGGTCGTGTAGAATCTGGTGTTATCAAAGTGGGTGACGAATGTGAAATCGTAGGTTTGAAACCAACACAGAAAACGACGGTTACTGGTGTAGAAATGTTCCGCAAATTGTTGGATCAAGGTGAAGCTGGTGATAATGTTGGTTTGTTGTTGCGTGGAACCAAGAAAGAAGACGTAGAACGTGGCCAGATTATCTGCAAACCAGGTTCTATTACTCCACACACAGATTTTGAAGCCGAAGTTTATATTTTGACGAAAGAAGAAGGTGGCCGTCATACAGCATTCTTCTCTAACTATCGTCCACAATTCTACTTCAGCACAACAGACGTAACAGGTACAATTACTTTGCCAGCAGACAAAGAAATGGTCTTGCCAGGTGATAACGTTCGTATCAGTGTGCAATTGATTGCACCTATTGCTATGAGCGAAGGTCGCCGCTTTGCTATCCGTGAAGGCGGACGCACAGTTGGTGCAGGTGTTGTATCAAAAATTGTTAAATAATTGTTGCAATTTGTGGGTTAAGGGTTTACCCTTAGCCCGCAAAACAACTTAAAACCAAGGAAAACGAACAATGGTACCAGCATCTAAGATTCGCATCAAATTGATTGCTTTTGACCACAGGGTCTTGATGGAATCAGTAGAAGAAATAGTAAAAACAGCAAAGCGCACAGGCGCGGATGTCGTTGGACCCGTTCGCTTGCCAACTTTGATTCAAAAGTTTACAGTGAACCGTTCTCCACACGTTGATAAAAAATCACGTGAACAGTTCGAAATCCGCAATCACAAAGCGGTTGTCGATATTGTTAATCCAACCCCTCAGACAGTTGATGCATTGATGAAGTTGGATTTGGCATCTGGTGTTGATGTAAAAATTAAATTATAAAATGTGTATGTTAATGGATGGTGTGTATCCATTAACCACTGACAAAAAGGCAAAAAAATGAAACGTAGCGGATTAATTACAACAAAAATAGGAATGACACGCCTGTATGATGAAGGTGGTGTCGCGCATGCAGTAACAGTTTTATCTGTTGGGGATTGTGCTGTGATTGGAAATCGAACAACAGAGAAAAATGGTTATGTAGCAAATATATTAGGTTTGTGTGAAGCAAAAGCAAAACATGTTGCAAAGCCACAAGCAAAAGCAGCAGAAAAAGCGGGTGTAAAACCTTATCGCAAGGTTGTAGAGTTCCGCGTTTCTGATGATTGTGTTATCCCAGCAGGGACACAGTTGTCTGCCGCACATTTTATTGCCGGTCAATATGTTGATGTTCAAGCAACCAGCAAAGGTAAAGGTTTCCAGGGTGCTATGAAACGCCACAATTTTGGTGGTAAAGAAGCATCTCATGGTGTATTGAAAGCCCATCGTTCTTTGGGTGGTACAGGTATGCGTGAATGGCCAGGTCGTGTTTTAAAAGGTAAAAAGATGGCAGGTCAGATGGGTAACGAAACAGTAACTGTTCAGAACTTAAAAGTTTTTGGGACAGATGTTGCTGAAAATCTGATTTTTGTAGAAGGTGCAGTTCCAGGTAGCAACGGAACATTTGTATTGGTAACAGATGCAATTAAAAAAACACAAGATAAACTACCAATGCCAACATTTGTTGCTACTGCAAAAGAAGAAACTGTAAGTGAAACAGAACAAGCATAACGACACAATATAAGGTGAATAAAATGCAAGTAGATATTTTAAATTTAGATGGTAAATCTGTTGGCAAAGTAGATTTGTCAGACAACATCTTTGGAATTGATCCACGTGCTGACATTTTGCATCGTGTTGTTACATGGCAACGTGCAAATGCCCGCGCAGGCACTCATGCAGTGAAAACTGTATCTGATGTAGCAGGAAGTGGTAAAAAAGCATTCAAACAAAAGAAAACAGGTAATGCACGTGAAGGTGAAAGATACAACGTTCACATGCGTGGCGGTGGTGTTGTGCATGGACCTGTGGTTCGTGATCATTCAATTGATTTGCCAAAGAAAATCCGTGCTTTGGGATTGAAGATGGCTTTGTCTTCTAAGATGAAAGAAGGTTCTTTGGTTATCATAGATAGCGAAAAAATGTCTGAAGCCAAAACAAGCAAATTAGCAAAACAATTAAAGAATATGAAAATTGATTCTGCTTTGTTTGTTGGTGCAGACAGTGTTGATGCAAACTTCAAGAAATCTGCTGCTAACATCGTCAATGTTGATGTTTTACCAACAATTGGCTTGAATGTGTTGGATATCTTGAAACATGAAAAATTAGTTTTGACAGCAGATGCTGTTAAAGCAGTAGAAGCGAGATTAGCTTAATTAAAGGTTTGAAGATATGGCAGAAAAAAAAGTAGAAAAGAAATTAGTTGCGACAGCCGGAACATTTGATGTTTTGCGCCGTCCAATCATTTCGGAAAAAGCCGCAAGGTTATCCGAAAACAATGGCGTTGTTTTTGAAATCGCGATGTCTGCAACCAAAGAAGATGTTGCGAAAGCTGTCGAAGTGTTGTACAATGTTAAGCCAACAAAAGTTAATATTGTTATTACCAAAGGTAAAGTTAAATCTTTCCGTGGTCGCAGCACTGGTACACAACGCAAAGTTAAAAAAGCATATGTGTCTTTGCCGGCAGATGCAAAATTGGATTTGTCTGCAAACATATAAAATAAACATTTTGACAGAGAACCCGTCTCATCGGATGTTATTGTCAAAATATAAACATAAGGTAAAAATAAAATGGCATTAAAACATTACAAGCCAACGACAGCAGGAACACGTGGTTTGACATTAGTAGACCATAGTGAATTGCACAGAGGTGCGCCTGAAAAATCTTTGACGGTTGGTTTAAAGTCCAAAGGTGGACGTAATAATTTTGGTCATGTCACAGTTCCACATCAAGGTGGTGGACACAAACGTAAATATCGTTTGATTGATTTTGATCGTAAAAAGAAAGATGTACCAGCAACAGTGGTTCGTTTGGAATATGATCCAAACCGTACTGCATTTATTGCGTTGATTGAATACAAAGATGGTGTTCGTTCTTATATCTTGGCACCACGTGATTTGAAACCTGGTGATACAGTTATTTCTGGAACACGTGAAGATATTAAACCAGGTAACACAATGCCATTGAAAAATATGCCAATCGGAACAATTGTTCATAACGTAGAGTTGAAACCAGGTGCTGGTGGTCAATTGGCTAGAAGTGCAGGTTGTTATGCTCAATTGATGGGTAAAGATGGTGTTTATGCTCAGATTAAAATGAACAGTGGAGAATTACGCAAAGTTCATTCTGAATGTTTGGCGACAGTTGGCAGTGTTTCTAATCCTGACCAACGTAATGTTAATTTGGGTAAGGCAGGTCGTGCGCGTTGGTTGGGTGTTCGTCCATCTACACGCGGTATGGCGATGAATCCAAATGATCACCCAATGGGTGGTGGTAATGGTCATTCCAAAGGACACGAACCTGTATCTCGCACAGGTATTCCAGCCAAGGGATATCGTACTCGTAGCAATAAACGTACTGCAAAGATGATTATCCGTAGCAGACATTTGGCAAAGAAGAAGAAATAATAGGAGTGTAAGATGTCTCGTTCAGTATGGAAAGGTCCTTATGTGCACCCATCTATTTTAAAGAAAGTAGCGGTTGCCATTGAAAAAAATGACCATAAACCTATCAAAACTTGGTCCAGAGGCAGTACTATTGTGCCGTCAATGGTTGGTTTGACATTTGAAGTTCACAACGGTAACAAATTTATTCCTGTGTCAATTGTAGAAGATATGATTGGACATAAATTAGGTGAATTTGCACCAACTCGTACTTTCAAAGGTCATGCAGCAAACAAAAAAGCAGCAACAAAATAATAGGGCGGTGGAATTATGACAAGATATGGAATAAAAGACAATCAGGTTCGTGCGTTTAATAAAATGATTCGCATCAGCCACCAGAAATTAAATCTGATTTGTGATATGGTTCGTGGCTTGCCAGTGGATCGTGCTGTTGATGTTTTGAAGTTTTCAAAGAAACGTGTTTCTGACGAAGTTTTGAAAACATTGTTGTCTGCTGTTGCAAACGCAGAACACAATAAACATTTGTCTGTGGATACGTTGTTCATCAAAGAAATTTGGTGTGGCAAAGCATTGACAATGAAACGTATTATGGCAGGACCAAGAGGAAGCGCTCGTCCAATTTTAAAACCTTTTTCCAATTTAACAATAGTGTTGGAATCTGGTGTGGCTCCTGAAAAGAAACAAACAAAAAAATCAACAAAATAAAAAGTGGAGTGAAAAAAAATGGGACAGAAAGTATCACCAATTTCATTACGCGAATTTATAAATAAGATTACAGATTCTCGTTGGATTGCTGGTAAAAAAGATTACGCAGCATTGGTCGCAGAAGATGTAAAAATTCGTAAATTTGTTGAAAAGAAGTTAAAGAAAGCGGGATTGGCTAAAATCGTTATTGAACGTTTTGCTAAAAAGGTAGTAGTGACTATCCATACATCTCGTCCAGGTATGATTATTGGTAAAAATGGTGCAGATATTGAAGCATTACGCAATGATATCAAAAAACTGGTTAAAAACGATCAAGTAGTTGTAAATATCTATGAAGTTCGTCGTCCAGATTTAAATGCACAATTGGTTGCACAAAATATCGCACAACAGATTGAAGGACGTGTTTCTTTCAAACGTGCAATGAAAAAGGCCGTGCAAAATGCTCAGAAAGCAGGCGCCCAGGGTATCAAAGTAATGTGTTCTGGTCGTTTAAACGGTGCCGAAATTGCGCGTAGCGAACAAATTCGTGAAGGACGTATTCCTTTGCATACATTGCGTGCAGATATTGACTATGCGTCAATTCAAGCAAAAACAACATATGGTGTTATCGGTGTGAAAGTTTGGATTTACACAGGTGATGTTGTTAACAAAGAAAAGCTGGCGTCTGAAATGACGCGTCCGACTGAATATGCCGGCAGCAGCGAAAAGAAAAGCAAATAATTAAAATTTAAAGGTTTTAATCATGTTGATGCCAAATAAAACAAAATTTCGCAAACAGCACAAAGGTCGTATTCATGGTTCCGCCAAAGGCGGTAGTGAATTGGCATTTGGTTCGTTTGGATTGAAAGCTATGTCTCCTGAACGTGTGACTGCACGTCAGATAGAAGCAGCCCGTCGTGCCATTACACGTCATATGAAGCGTCAGGGTAAATTATGGATTCGTATTTTCCCAGATGTTCCTGTGACTGCAAAACCAGGTGGTGTTCGTATGGGTAAAGGTAAAGGTGCGGTGGAATACTGGATTTGTCGTGTAAAGCCAGGTCGTATCATGTTCGAAGTTGATGGTGTTAAACCAGAAATCGCATGTGAAGCGTTTGCATTGGCTGCGGCTAAATTGCCAGTTAAAACTAAGATTGTAGAACGCAAGATGAACTAATTATACAAGTGCAAAAAGGTTAAAGATATGGCAGAAAAGAAAGTAAATAAAACAGCCAACAAAGATGCTTTGACAAAGGATGCTTTGCAAAGTAAATTGGTTGATTTGAAAAAAGAACAAATGAATCAACGCTTTCAACTGGCTGCGGGTCAATTGCCAAAAACACATGTTTTGCGTAAAACTCGCCGTGAAATTGCACGTGTAAAAACCAAGTTGAATGCTGCGAAATAATTAAAACTTTGACTTTTGAATTTTTTAATGTAAAATCAGGGGTCGAAAACAAGAAAAATAAGGACAAAAGTTATGCCAAAACGTATACTGCAAGGAACCGTGAAAAGTACAGCAAATGACAAGACAGTCGTTGTAGAAGTTGAACGTCGTTTTCGTCATCCTTTGTATGGAAAGTTCGTGAAGCAGAATAAAAAATACAAGGCACACGATGAAAACAACGAATACAAAGTTGGTGAAATCGTTGCAATTGAAGAACATCGTCCTATATCCAAAACAAAAACTTGGGTTGTTAAAGGACGTGTTGGGGTCAGCAAAGACAAATCTGTCAATGTTGATTAAGAACACAGGTGGGTTTTTTGAGGTCTTGAATTAGAAATAATATTCAGGACAGTCGAAACCCGGTAACAAAGCGATGGGGGATTGCCCCATTTGCAGGATTAAGGAAAAAGTTATGATTCAAAATGAAACAGTTATGACGGTTGCAGATAACTCTGGTGCGCGCAAAGCCATGTGTATCAAGGTTTTGGGTGGTTCTCATCGTCGTTATGCAACAGTTGGCGACAAAATTGTTGTTGCTATTAAAGATGCCATTCCACGTGGCAAAGTACAAAAAGGAACAGTTCAGCGTGCTATTATCGTCAGAACAAAGTTCCCAGTTAAACGTCCAGACGGTTCAATCATCCGTTTTGATGACAATGCGGTTGTTTTGATTAATAAAAATAACTTTGAACCAATAGGAACTCGTATTTTTGGTCCAATCGCACGTGAAGTTCGTCGTAAGTATGACGTCCAGAAAATTGTGTCTTTGGCACCAGAAGTAATATAATACTTTTGACAACAAAAAGGCGAAAAAATGAAAATCAAGAAAGGTGACGAAGTCATAGTTATTTCGGGAAAATACAAAGGCGTCAAAGGTAAAGTATTACAAGTACGTCCAACTGAATCCCGTGTAGTTGTGGAAGGTGTGAATCGTCATAAATGGCACATCAAACCAACACAAGAACAACCAGGTCATATTGTTGATCGCGAAGCACCAATTCATGTATCCAATGTTGCATTGATTGATCCTAAGACAAAGAAAGCAACACGTGCAGGATATAAAATAGAAGGTGACAAAAAAATTCGTGTTTCAAAAAAATCTGGGGTACAAATTTAATAAAACACAGATTCCGCTGTTACGGAATCGATAACGAAAAGGTACAAAAATGCAAAGCAGATTGCGTGAAATTTATGAAAAGAAAATTGTTCCTGAATTGGTTCAAGAATTTGGGTACAAAAATGTGTTTGCAGTTCCAAAATTGTCCAAAATCGTTTTGAATATGGGCGTTGGTGAAGCAGTATCTGATAAAAAGAAATTGGATTCTGCTGCTGCAGATTTGACGGCGATTGCAGCACAAAAGTCAATTGTCACACATGCAAAAAAATCTATTGCAACATACCGTTTACGTCAAGGTCAAGCGATTGGTGCAAAGGTTACTTTGCGTGGCAAAAGGATGTATGATTTCTTGGATAAATTGATTACAGTGGCATTGCCGCGTGTAAAAGATTTTCGTGGATTATCAAAATCTAAGTTTGATGGTCGTGGAAATTATGCGTTCGGTATCAAAGAACATTTGATATTCCCAGAAATTTCTGTTGATAAAATTGATGCTATTCGTGGTATGGATATCGTCATTGTTACAACAGCGAAAACAGATGATGAAGCTCGTGCATTGCTGACAAAAATCGGCTTGCCATTGGTTTTGAAATAATATAAGGAATTAAAAATGGCTAAATTAGCGTTGATAAATAAACAAAAGAAACGTGAAAAAATGGTTGCTAAATATGCTAAAAAGCGTGAAGCAATCAAAGCAAAGATGTCCGTTAATGCAACACCAGAAGAACGTATGGAAGCCATGAAAAAATTGGCAAAGTTACCACGTAACGCAAATCCAACACGTTTGCATAATCGTTGTTCTGTCACAGGTCGCGCACGTGGTTATTCTCGTATGTTTGGTTTGTGCCGTCAACAATTGCGTACAATGGCATCAGAAGGTAAATTACCAGGTGTTCGTAAATCCAGCTGGTAAAGATTAACAAAGCAAGCTGTGGACAATGCAGCCCAAGCGCAGGGATAGAAATTCCTGCAAAACAAGGAGTAAAATATGTCACTATCACATCCAATCGGAGATATGGTAACCCGCATCCGTAATGGTCAAAATGCAGGAAAGGAATTTGTTACCGTTCCAGACAGCAAATTGCGTGCAGCAGTTTTATCTGTATTGAAAGAAGAAGGTTTCATAACAGATTTTCGCAAAGAACAAATTGACGAAAAACGTGCAAATTTGATTATTGAATTAAAGTATGTTAATGGTAATGGTGCAATTCAAGATATCACAACAGTTTCTAAACCAGGACGCCGCGTTTATTCTGGCTGTGCGAAAATGCCACGCGTTTTAAATGGTTTGGGTATAGCAATTGTATCTACACCAAATGGTGTTATGACTGATCACAAGGCCCGTTTGATGAATGTCGGCGGCGAAGTGTTATGCAAAGTTATTTAATTAAAGGAAATCGCTATGTCTCGTGCAGGAAAATATCCAATAGAAATTAAAAACGGCGTATCGGTTGAAGTGACAGATAGTGCTGTAATGGTAAAAGGTCCAAAAGGTGAATTAAAAGTTTCTTTGGAAACCAAAAATGCCGGTTTGGTTGATATCAAAGTTGAAAATGGTCATGTTGTTGTGACACCAAAGAATGCGGAAGATAAAGTATCTCGTGCAATGTGGGGAACGATGACTCGCAATATCAAAACAGCAGTCAAGGGCGTATCCGAAGGTTTTTCCAAGGCCATGTATATGAATGGTGTTGGTTATAAAGCGTCTGTAAAGGGTAATGTGTTTACTTTGGTTGTTGGGTTTTCTCATGATGTTGTTATGAACATACCATCTGGTTTGACGGTTACTATGGATACACCAACAGAATTTACTATTTCTGGTATCGATAAAAATCTGTTAGGACAGTTTGCTGACAAAGTTCACAAAATCCGTAAAGCAGATCCATACAAAGGCAAAGGTATCTTCTATAAAGACGAATATATCCGTCGTAAAGAAGGTAAGAAGAAATAATAAAACAATATAATTTCCGCTGTTACGGAAATTGGAAAAAAGGAAAAATAAAATGTTAAGACATTTATCTTCTGATGAAAGACGTACATTGGCAAATCGCAGTGCGTTGAAAAGAAAGAATCCTGGCAAAATCCGTTTGTCAGTGTTCCGTTCTGCTCGTCATATTGAAATTCAGGCGATTGATGATGTCGCAGGTCACACGTTGTTTGCTGCATCGTCAAAAGAAAAAGATTTCAAGGGCAAAGGTTGGAATATTGCTGGGGCTGAAATGGTAGGCAAAATATTTGCAGAACGTGCAGCCAAAGCAGGTATCAAAGACAATTGTTATTTTGATCGTGGTCGTTATTTGTATCATGGTCGTGTAAAAGCATTGGGCGATTCTATGCGCGCAAACGGAATGAAAATTTAATCTAGGAGCTAAAAACAATGGCACGTTTTGATGATAAAAAATTACAGACAGATAATTTGGTAGATAAATTGGTTTCTATCAACCGTGTTTCAAAAACAGTGAAGGGCGGTCGTAATATGTCTTTTTCTGCTTTGGTCGTAGTTGGAGACAAAGCAGGTATGGTTGGTTTTGGCAAAGGTAAAGCATTGGAAGTACAGGCCGCCGTGCAAAAAGCGACCAAATCCGCAAAAGCAAAAATGATACGTGTTCCTTTGAAAGAAGGTCGTACATTGCATCATGATATTGCTGCAAAATATGGCGCCAGCAAATTAGTTGTTCGCAGTGCTGTTCCTGGTACTGGAATAATTGCAGGTGGTGCTTTGCGTGCAGTATTTGATTGTTTGGGGGTTCAGGACGTTGTTGTGAAATCGCAGGGTTCTAATAATCCAAATAACATGGTTCGCGCAGTATTTTCTGCTTTTGCTAAAATGAATTCTCCAAAAACTGTGGCTGCGCGTCGTGGCAAATCAGTTGCGGAAATCATTGCTGGTCGTGATGGTAAAAAATTAGAAACAGCAGAAGAAGCAAAATAATTTTATAAAACCGAGTACATAATCTTGTATTATGTGCGAAACGGACTATATTCATAGTCATAGGACAAAAAGGAAAAAAAATGAAACTTAATGCATTGATGGATAATTTGGGTGCGCGTAAAGACGTTAAACGTTTGGGACGTGGTATTGGTTCTGGTTATGGTAAAACCGCTGGTCGTGGTAACAAAGGTCAAAAGGCACGTTCTGGTTCTCGCAAGCAAGCGACTTTCCAGGGTGGTCAGATGCCAATTTTGCGTCGTTTTCCAAAATTTGGTTTTAACAATCCTTTCCACAGAGAATACGTAACCATCAATTTAGGCGATATTGAAAAGTTTATTGCATCTGGCAAAATTGATGCCAAGAAAGAAATCAATATGGATTCTTTGTTAACTGCAAAAATCATCAATCGCAAATTAGATGGTTTGAAGATTTTAGCCAAAGGTGAAATAAAAACGGCTGTAAATATTGTTGCAAATAAATGGTCAAAAGCAGCAGAAGCAGCAGTTGTTAAAGCAGGTGGAAAAATCCAAGCAAAATAATTGAACACAATTAACCTGTCTGTGAGAAATCACAGATGGGTTATTAAAACGAAAGTTTAAAGACATGAAATTTTTGAAGAATATTTTCGGACATATGTCAGATTTACAAAGACGCATTCTTTTCACTTTGGGGGCGTTGATTGTATATCGTATAGGGTCTTTTATTCCATTGCCTGGTGTTAACGCAAGTGCCGTGTTGCATTTGTTTAATGGTGATAATGGGATGATGGGAATGTTTGATATGTTTTCTGGCGGTTCTTTGTCTCGTATGTCTGTTTTGGCATTGAATATTTTTCCATATATTTCTGCATCAATCGTGATTCAATTGTTAACAGCGACCAGTAAATCTTTGACCGATTTGCGTAAAGAAGGTGAATCTGGACGGATTAAAATAAATCAATATACGCGTTACCTGGCTGTGTTATTGGCTGTGGTTCAGGGTTGGGCCGTGGTTCGTGGATTAGAGTCGATGGCACCGGTTAATGGTGTTGCAGCAGTTGCTAATCCAGGGTTTGCGTTTGAATTGTCTGCAATAATTGCGTTGGTCGGTGGTACAGTATTTGTTATGTGGTTAGCTGAACAGATGACATCTCGTGGTGTTGGTCAGGGGGCATCGTTGCTGATTTTTGCGGGTATCGTTGCAGAAGTTCCTGGTGGAATTGCAAAATTGTTATCTTTGGCTGGTGTTGGGCAAATGTCGCCGGCAATGATTGCTTTGGTTATTGCCTTTGTTATCGGTATTATTGCTTTGATTGCTTTCATGGAACAGGCACAGCGTCGTATTCAGATTTTATATCCACGTCAGGCGATGGCAAATGGGGTTATGAATACTAATGTTTCATATTTACCAATCAAAGTGAATATGTCTGGTGTTATGGGGCCTGTGTTTGCTGCATCTATTATGATGTTACCTGCGTTTATTCAACGTTTTGTGCAAAGTGAAAATCTGATTGTACAAAACATACTGGGTTTCTTTACGTATGGGACATGGTCTTACATGATATTGTACACAGTACTGATAGCGTTCTTTGCTTATTTTCAAACTGCTGTGGTGTTCAACTCAGAAGAAACCAGTAATAATTTGAAAAATATGGGTGGTTATATCCCGGGTGTTCGTCCAGGTGAACAGACAATGCATTATCTGGATGATGTTGTATCTAAGATTACTGCGATTGGTGTTGTGTATTTGATAGTTGTGTGTGTTTTACCGATAATTCTGAATACACGTGCAGGTATGCCAGTTATGATTGGTGGAACCAGTGTTTTAATCGTTGCGGGTGTTGTTTTGGATACTATGAATCAGATACAGTCGTATTTGGTCGAAAAACAGTATAGTGGTGTGGTAAATAAATTACAGAAGAAGGGTCGTTTCCGTGGGTAACGGAAAGATTAAACAAGATTTGATTTTTTGTCGGAATAGTATAAAATAGTCCGGATGAAAAATCAGAAGCATTCAAAAAACGTGTGGATTTTGGATGCAGGGTTGAATGGAAACGTTCAAGAAACAAATAATCCCATTTCGCCAAGGGCTTCATGGGACAAGAAAAAGGAAAATAAAAGATGGCACGTATAGCAGGTGTTAACATTCCAAGTGAAAAACGCATTGAGATTGCGTTGCGGTACATTTATGGTATCGGCCCAACTAGATCAGCACAGATTTGTTCTGCTTTGAAATTAAAAGACGGTCTGCGTGCAAAAGATTTAACTGACGAGGATGTTATCAGAATTTCAAATTACATTGAACAAAACTTTAAAGTAGAAGGTGATGTTCGTCGTGAAGTTATGTCAAACATTAAACGTTTACAAGATTTGAAAACATATCGCGGCATTCGTCATCGTAATCGTTTACCGGTTCGTGGTCAACGTACGCAAACAAACGCAAGAACTCGTAAGGGTAAGCGTGTTGTTGTTGCAGGTTCTGCGACCAAGGGTAAATAATTTTAATTGGGTAGAGATTAACACTATAGTTAATTGAAGACATCTAAAAGGAAAACACAAATGGCAGTTACAAAATCAAAAAAGAAAGTTGTAAAGAAAGTATCTCATGGGATTGCTCATGTGGTTGCTACAAATAATAATACACGTATAACAATAACAGATCAAAGCGGGGCTGTGTTGACATGGGCAACCGCTGGGGCTAATAATTTCAAAGGCGCAAAAAAATCAACACCATACGCAGCAACGGTTGTTGCTGATGCTGTCGGCAAAAAGGTTGCTGAAATGGGCATGAAAACAGTTGATGTTTTGATGCGTGGTATCGGTCAAGGTCGTGAATCTGCTGTTCGTGGGTTGGCAAACGCAGGGTTAATTGTTCAGTCAATTACTGATACGACACGTGTTCCACACAATGGGTGTCGTCCAAAGAAAGTTCGTCGTGTGTAACAGAACGTAGAATCTATGTTATAAAATCGTCTTTGGCAACAAGGACGATTTTTTTGCTGGTAAAAAAACTTGACCGAATATATGTGTTTTTGTAAAATAATGTTGTATTGAAAGGAAACAAAGTGAAATCTAAAATATTTTTTGTTTGTATATGCAGTTTTTTTATTATGCAAATCCCGTGTATTGCTGCTGGTTGTGCGGAAAATGCCACAGATATAGACGGTGTTTGTAAGTGTAATATTGGATATTATGGTGATGGGGCGGGATCATGTACAAAATGTCCATCGGGAAAGACGACATATCAGGCGGGTGGTACAACTGAAGCAGATTGTAAGGTAATTATTAAATTTAATTGTAATGGCAACGCTTGTGAAGGGGTTGGTAATTATTGGGGATGGGATTCAGTTAATGTGATACCTGGTGATATAGAGATACAACTAAATTAGTAAATAAAATTAAGAAAAATATTGACTTTCTGAATATTTTTGTATAAGATTTGTCGGCACATCATGATGGTGTGTTGCCGTATGGCGAAAATGATAAACTAAGCCGATGGAGTAAAAATTATGATAGAAAAAAATTGGATGACTTTGATTAAGCCAAAAAAATTGAATATCAAAGTTGATGAAAAAAATCCTAATATCGCAACATTGATTGCAGAACCTTTGGAAAAAGGTTTTGGGTTGACTTTGGGGACTGCTTTGCGTCGCGTATTGTTGTCTTCATTGCAGGGGTGTGCGCCAATATATGTCAAAATTGATGGCGTTCAGCACGAATTCAGCAGTTTGTCTGGTGTTCGTGAAGATGTTACAGATATTATTTTGAATTTAAAAGGTGTTTATTTCAAGGCCTTAACAGAGGGTCAACACCGTGCGACCCTGAAAGTCAAAGGTCCAGCCGTTGTTACAGCGGGTATGATTGAAACATCTGGCAGTGTAGAAGTTATGAACAAAGATGCAGAAATTTGCACTTTGGATAATGGTGCCGTGTTGGATATGGAAATCACTTTGGCATCTGGTCGTGGATATGTTCCAGCCAGTGTGAATGCTGTTGATTTACCGTTGGGAACAATACCTGTGGATTCAATTTATTCACCGATTTTGAATGTTGCATCCAATGTTACACAAACACGTGTTGGTCAAAGCACTGATTATGATAAATTAGAATTGACAGTTAAAACAAATGGCTCTATTACACCAGAAGATGCAATAGCATTTGCTGCTAGAATATTGACAGATCAATTGACTGTATTTATTAATTTCGAAGATCCAATGATGGTTAATACTGTTTCTGATGATGAAAAAGCAAAGGATGTATTGCCATTTGATCCAAAATTGTTGAAACATGTTGATGAATTGGAATTATCTGTTCGTGCAACTAATTGCTTGAAAAACGACAAGATTAACTGGTTGGGTGAACTGGTTCAAAAGACAGAAAATGATATGTTGAAAACACCTAATTTTGGTCGTAAATCTTTGAACGAAATCAAAGTCCAATTAGAAGCAATGGGCTTATCACTGGGAATGGAAGTACCTGGTTGGCCACCAGAAAACATTGCTGAATTGGCAAAAAAGTACGAAGACCCATACAAATAAAATTGTGATAATGTGCCATTTGTTGTGTTTGGCGGTTCTTATGTAGGTTTACTACACCGCGAACCACCAAACGCTTCCAATTGATACATTCTGACAATTTTCTTACCCAGCTAGGTGTTGGGTAGAAACAAAATCTGTGATTCTGGGGAAAACTAGGTTACAGTGTCTCGAAAGAAAATCCCTGTGATAAAAAGCAGGGCAGAAACAACAAAAGGAGTAATCAATGAGACATATGAAAGCACATCGCACATTTAATCGCGATACTAATGCACGCAAAGCACTGTTTATCGGTCTTGCAAAAAATTTGATTGAAAAAGAACAAATAAAAACCACTTTGCCAAAAGCGAAAGATTTGCGTTCGGTTGTAGAAAAATTGATTACCCGCGCAAAAGTAGATTCTGTTGCGAATCGTCGTTTGACGGCATCTGAATTGGGAAATGATTCTGACAAAACAATTAAAAAATTGTTTTCTGTATTGGGTCCGCGTTATGCAAAACGTCCTGGTGGTTATACTCGTGTTTTAAAAGCGGGTTTCCGTTATGGTGATGCTGCGCCGATGGCAATTATAGAATTGGTTGATCGTGACGAAAACGCAAAGAAAGTTGCACCAAAGACGGTTGCTGCACCAAAAGCAGACAAAGTTACCAAAGAAGAAACAGTAAAAACTGTTGCGCCAAAGGCAACAAAAGCAACAGCAGAAAAGAAAACTGTTACACCAAAAGCGAAAACAGCACAAAAAACAGTCGCTGTAAAACGTCGTGCAACCGGTAAATAATTGCAAGTATAAATTGTGAAAGATAACCATCATGATTGATGGTTATTTTTTTATGTTTTTATAAAAATCATCTTGTTAAATATTCTGTTTTATGCTAAAATTACCCCAGAAGGTAAGGAGTATTTTATGTGTAAGTTGTTGCTTGTGCCGGTGTTTGTGGCACTGTGTTTTGCGGATTTTAGCGCTTTTTCGGCTACTGCGCGCAACAGTCGTGGTATGACGAATACAGCAAATAATAATGCTGTTGCTGCACCCGTTGCGGCACGTGCGGCTGTTCGTGGTACGACAAAAACAACAACAAATGCAGCGCCAGTGGCGGCCAGGGCTGCAACCAGAAATGCGCCAAAGGCGACAAATGTGACGACCACAACAAAACCGGCTGGTGGTGCTGTGGCTGCACGTGCAGGGGCTAAGCAGAAAGTTATAAATATGGGGACAAAGATATCTTCTGCAACAGCCAATACAATTGTAAACCAAGAATGTCAGGATGCATATTTTGGTTGTATGGATTCGTTCTGTATGCTGGAAAACACAACGGGGGGTCGTTGTAAATGTAGTGATAAAAATGCAGAATACGATGATATGTTGGTTGAAATTCAAAAATTGGATCAACAAAGTTATGTTATGCAAACTGAAGGTGTCTCTTTGTTGAAAATGGGCAAAAGTGCGGATGAAGTTTATGCTATGGCACAAAGTGCAGCAGACAAAGTGACGGGTGTTAAAAAAGAAGCCAATACAAATGGGTCTTCTGTTGATTTGTCTGCTTGGAACAAAGATTGGTTTGAAGATGATGATTTGTTTGAAGAAGAAGATATGTCTTCGCCATTGGATTCTGATTTAACCAGTAAAACAGGTGATAAATTACATGCATCTGCGGCACGCATTTGTACTCAACAAATACCAACACAATGCAAAGCATCTGTGTCGATGTTGCGTATGGTTTATGTTCAAAAAATTCAATCTGATTGTGCCGCGTATTCAAACAGTTTGAAACAGCAACAATTAGAAAGTACACAAAAATTGCAAACTGCACGGCAATCTTTGCGTGATACGGCATTGGAAAAATATCAGGAATCAAATAAATATGATTTGGGCGGATGTGTTCGTGAATATAATACATGTATGCAGAAAGAAGATACCTGTGGTGAAGGATTTACGTCATGTGTGACATTGTCAGCAACAGATAATTTGCAAAGTAATAAATCTGGCAAGGTTGCTAAACAAACATCAATAAAAAGTATGTATTCCAGTATTACTTTGTCTGCATCAACGATGGATCAGTTATTATCTAAACGTGTTTTCTGTGAAAGTATTTTGGAACAATGTGTAAATGTAAAAGATCAGGTCTGGGATGCGTTTTTGAAAAGTGCAGCCCCAACAATTAAGACAGCAGAATCTGACATAGAAAGCAATCTGCGTATCAATTGTGTCAAAGAAGTATCAGAATGTTTTCAAACTGGGTGCAAAGAACAGATGGATCCGAATAATCCAGATGGTTCGTACGATATGTGTTTAAGCAATCCTAATTTGTATAAATCATTATGCAAACCAAAATTGGAACCGTGCTTGTTGGCAACTGGTGGTACGTATGATAATCCAGATGCGTCAAGTTTATGGACTGCATTGTTATCGCGTTTGGCATCAATGAAAGTAGACGCATGTACCAAAGAAGTCAAAGATTGTTTGTTGTCTGATGACAGATGTGGTAAAGATTACGCGGGTTGTATCGGGTTAAGCACATACGATATTGGTAATTTATGTCCAGCAGAAAAATTAACGGCCTGCAGAGATGATAGAAAGGGTTTATCTGGCGATGCATTAGAGGCAGACATACGTGAATATGTCGCAAATGTTGCCCAGGGTCTTGCGTTGAATATAGATAACAGTATGTTGACACATTGTCAAACCGCATTGAAAACTGCGATGTTGACATTCTGTGGTGCCGAAGATACATGTCCAAATGCGGCGGTTGACGAAAATATGTTCAAAGATATAATGAGTGTGCAACTGTGTAAACGAGAAAACAATAAACTTGAATGTAAAACAGATCCGTATGGGTTTTCTGACCAAGATTTAATTGATGGAAAAGTTGTTCCAACATTAATGAACAAAGTTGATTTGTCTGCGATTCAGTACCAATTGGATAATGCTTCAAGTTCTGCCAGAAGTAATGCTGATGGTGGAACGTGGAATCAATCTACATTCAAAAGTATCGCCGAAGCGGGCGTAGATCCATTTGCAAAAGTTGGTGTGTCAAGTAACAGTTTGTTTAATTTAAAAAATCTAGTTTCTACTTATACAAAACCAGATGATACATATGATGATAACGCACTAGACAGGGTTATCAGAACATTGAACAGCAATTTCAAAACGTTGGCAAATTCCATTGAATCTGACCCCAAGGTTGTATATTGTACATCTGGACGCAAAGTGCAAGGATTTTCTACTGAAGATGAAAAAAAGTTTATTGGTGCTAACTCCAGTCGTGCAGATGCCAGATTCCCAAGTTTAACGCAAAATGCGCGGGCTGTAATAGCTCAGCAACTTTTGATTGAAACATCCCCTATATATTTTGATACACAACAACAGGTATTAGATGAACAATTAGCAACTGTTACCAAGGGCATTTCTGATCGTGTTGGTGAAATCGTCACCATGACACAAGAAAAACAAAAAAGATTAAATGAACAGGCCTGTTTGGGTCTAGAAACTGACACAGATAAACCAAGCAGACATGGCACAAAAAAATCTGCTTGGACATCAGAAGTTTTTTATGATGCAGCAACTAATGAATGTGTCAAACGTTGGATACATTGGACAAGAAACGGTCCTGGTATTGCCTATAACTGGAATAGAGACGAAAAAAAAGATAGAGAACGTAGAATTAAAATGCCTGAACTGACAAGAGCTGACTTGCGTGGTCAAGAAAAGCCCGATGATGCGACAGATTCGTCAAAAGCAAAATCTACCGCAAATATACTGAATAGTTATACACAAGATTCAGATGAGTAGAACTAAAAATCCCCGCCATTTGGCGGGGATCATTATTAATAATTAGAAATATCTTTACCTTTATCTTTTATACCAAGTTCGTCCTGAATATACTTTTCATCTTTAACTGCCTTACTGATATCTTCTGCATTACGTATATCTTCTTTGGTCAATCTTGGCATTGCAAACAGTTTATGTTCAATATCTTCCTTGAATTTATCAGCGCAACCACAATACTTTCTATGCCAGTGGGTAAATTCAACATCACAAGTCCATGTATCTCTATTATATGTAGGTACATGTCTATATTCATTATATTGACAGCCATGACAACTTGGTTTAGAACCACTTCTTGCCAATTTGCTACATGCGGACTCATTAATCAAATGTTGTTTTTCTTGTGTCATGGTGACGATTTCACCAACACGGTCGGAAAGTGCCTTGGTCATAGTAGCCATTTGTTCATCTACGACCCGTTGTTGTGTATCATAATACACCGGAGATGTCGCAATCAAAAGTTGCTGAGCTATTACAGCCCGTGCCAATTTTGTAATTCTGCCCCAGTAAGGAAGCAAAGTCACGGGCTGGAATCAAGGCGATTCTAGACCGACAACAGCCCAATGGGCTGTGTCATTGCGAGCGAAGCGCGGCAATCCAGGTTTCTAATAATTCGGCATAGCCGACAAATGTAAATAACAAAGTCAGCGCTTTGCGCTGTACATTAATACACCTGGATTCCCGCAGTCGCTGTCGCTCCTTCGGAATGACAATGCTCTGGAATAATATCAAGATAAAATGAACAATTTACATTTTTCTTTACACAATATGCAATTTATGATAAAATTGACACAAAGGAACAGGAGTTTATGCGTAAAATATTGGTTTTCTCAATATTTTTGACCGCAATTTTTGCGGGTTTTGATGTTTGCGCTGCTACTGCGCGTGGTGGTCGCAGTGTCGCCAGTACGTTGGGTGCAACTGAAAACGCTGAACAAACTGAAACGTCTAAAGATGCAACAGATACACAAGATCAACAAAATACGGCTGTTGCGGCGCGTGCTGCGAATCGGAATCGTGTAAAGCAAAATACTGTAACTGCCCAGAATACTACAAGCGCACGTGTTGCCACAAGGACTAGTGCCGCACGCAGTGCCGTGCCAAAGGCACCTGTTCAAACATCACCGTCAACAACAACAACTGGTACGGGCGTAAAAGCGCGCGCAGCGACTAAACAGAAAGCGGTAAATCTTGGAACCAAGATAACTACTGCCACAGAGAACACAGTTGTACCCCAAGAATGTCAAGATGCATTTTATGGTTGTATGGATTCTTTTTGTATGTTGGATAATACGTCTGGCGGACGTTGTCGTTGTGATGACCGCAGTGCTGATTTAGATATCGTGTTGGAACAAATTCAAAAACTGGATGCTCAGAGTAAAACACTGGCTCAGGAAGGTGTTGAACGTTTGCAACGTGGTGATGCGGTTGATACAATTTATTCCATGGCAGAAGATGCTGCAAATAAAGTTATTGCTGACCAAAAGAAAAACGAAAAAGATTTATCACAATTGGCACAAGAAGGCAAAAAGAAAGCCCGTGGTCTGGATTTAAGTACGTTTAACAGCAATCTTTTTGATACAGATGATTTATTTGGTAGTGGTGATATTTTTGATACCAGTATAGTAGATAAAACCGGTAATGCACTGCGAACAGAAGCAATTAAACTTTGTACACCAAAGGTACCACAACAATGTCGTGAATATGCATCTATGTTGCAGTTGGTGTATGCCCAGAAAGTAAAATCAGATTGTGTTGCATATGAAAACGATTTAAAACAGCAGAAAATGAACAGTGAAAATCTGTTGCAAACTGCACAGAAAGCGGTGCGTGATGCAGCAGCAGAAGCATATGAAAATTCAAACAAATATGATTTGGGACAATGTACATTGCGTTTCAGACAATGTATGACTGGTGAAGATGTTTGTGGTGCAGGTTTTTCTAAGTGCGTTGTAAATAAAATGGTTGTATCGCAAAGTTCTTCAAAGATGAAGAAAGTTAAAACAGGAACAACAGTTATAGAATTGGAAGCAACTACGTATGATGCAGTGGTTAATAACAAAGCGATGTGTGAACATGTGTTAAAACAGTGTGTGCTGGTAAAAGATAAAGTGTGGGACGAGTTTTTACGGAACATAGCACCTGAATTAAAATCTGCAGAATATGCAGCCGAAGACGAACAACGTCGTAATTGTTCCAAGAATATAGTAAGTTGTATCAAAGAAGCAGCAAGCGCCGAAGGATTAGAAGAAGGGTCGGATTCTTGGTCAATTTTTACGTCTAATATGGATAATGTAAAAAAGATTTGCAAAGTGCAGTTGGAACAATGTAAAGCGTATGACAAAGATATCGAGGAAGGAATTATGTATTATGTTACACTATCGTTGAATGCTGTCCGCGCTGATAGATGTACAACCAAAATTAAACAATGTTTACAAAATAATTGCGGTAAAGATTATTTGGGATGTTTGGGTGCATCCATGAAAACATTACGTGGTTTTTGTTCCGATGATGAAATAGAGATAGATTGTAAAGACAAGACGGATGAAAAAGGCAGCAGTGTTGATTTAGATAAATATATCAATCAAGTTGCGCAGGGTTTGATTTTTAATGTTAATAATGCCATGGTAGAGGGCTGTATCAAAGCGATTAACGCATCAATGAATACGTATTGCGGTGGTACAGACACATGTAATAATGCGAATATTGATTTCAGTGATATATGGCAAGAATATGTCACGTATCGTGTTTGTCCTGCTAATATTAATCCTGGTGATTCCGCGGATAAAGCAGGAACTTGCAAAAAAGATATCTCTGCGTTTTCAACGGCTGATGTATCTTGTCCAAAGTGGGAAACAAAGCGTTTTGATGCTTTGTGGACAAGCGATATAACAATGAATTTATCTGGCGGTGATGATATCTTCGGGTATAACGGAAAAGCAAACATAACCAGAAAAAAACGTGCAACAGCCAAGTTAAATTCAGCATTTAAAACCGTGAATAACTTGGTTAACAGTGATATCAATTTAAAGCGTTGTATAGACGGTTTGACTGCGGAAAACTTTAATGGTGAAACCATTGGTGTGGATGAACAGTTGAATGCAAAACAGCGTGTCGTTGCCAATGCTGGTGGTGCAGCATCAACAAATAATAGAAGTTCTGTTACAAAATATACCAGTGCTGTGCAAAATAATTTAAAACAGACGATTGCTAATGCGGTCTATGACAGGTTCATTGCACAATACAATGCCCGTGTTGCAGAATTGCAAACTGATATTGACAGTGCAAACGCAACCATAAATGAATATTATAAAAGTGCAGGGCTGGTTTGCCCAAGCCAAAGTTCGAACGGAACTGAATCATCTGATGACAATACATC
>JAFRSF010000017.1 GCA_017427715.1 Alphaproteobacteria bacterium
CAAATCAGAATTCTATCCTTTGGATCCGATGAGTGCATAAAAGTAACAAACTTGCCAATCTTGCTTTTATTATCATCTGCATCTGGGGTACAAAGGTTATATTTATCGTCTGGTTCCCAATCTGCAAAAAAACCGTATGTTGTCAGATCTGTTTTTTTGAACGATGCACCGATTGATCTTTCCGGAACAGCGACAATGACTTTTCTGAGCCCTTGATGTTCCAATTTATCCAGGGCAATAAACATCAACGCACGGGATTTACCAGATGCCGGTGGTGCCTTGATAAGCAAATATTTAGATGTTCGATAGCTAAATGCCTTTTCCTGCATTTCACGCATACCAAATTTGTTTATTTTGGTACTGTTCCCGGTTTGCTCATAATTTACTTCTACAACATTCGGCATAGTTTATCCTTTTATAATAATTCTAACTGTTTTAGATCTTCATCCTTTGCACCAGACGACATTAACTCATACATCTTGAACAAATACTTCAATCTTTGATCATCGTTTTCAAATGGCTTTTTCCTATAACAAGATTCAATACACAAATCCAGGTTATGATGTGCCTCTGCAAGATCCTTTGGCATTTTATCAGGATCATACAGTTCAGCAAGTGTTTTAGTAAAATATTTCTCACGTATTTCTAAAACTTGATTAGCATATAATTCGATTTTTTTCTTCTGAGCATCTGTGATTGTTGGAAACGGAAACGTATTATAACAAAGTTCCGCAGAATAACGAATACGTGTTTCGAGTTTTCCGCCCACCGCATTTACCCACACCATGTGCATATAAGAAGTCAGTACACCAAACAACCATAATTCTGCATCATATATAGCCTGTGCTGCATTGGATATAACAGTATCTTTATCCACAAACCCCATAGGGATATATTTCCTACGTTCTGACGATACAGAAGGTATAATAATCGCATTTGTTGGTTTATATCTGACTTCACCAAATCTATATGGGACATTAGATAACTTGCGTGTTGCCCCTCTTGTGCTTTCTTCCCTATATGTTTTTACTTTGTTTATCCTGTCCGCTATAAAGCGTATTTTATTGGCTTCATTAATATCTTTAGGATCTATCCACAAACAAAATCTGCTTATAGAGTTTATGTAATCGTCCGCCCCAATAAATCTTTTTATGAACTTTCGAGAATTTGCATGGCCCGACAATAACTCTTCACGTTCTTCGGCACTAAGAATGAGGTTTCCTCCGTCATTTGGCATACTGCCGAATGATATTTGAGGGAACCCCGATATTGCTTTTCTTTTTTCTGAATTCACGTAAACATTGTTATAATCAATCAAATAGGCATTTATATTTTGTGCACTATATTTTCCATCAGGTGTGTATATGTATAACGGTGAGGAATTGCTGTTTGATAATCCGATTATATTACACGTAACACCTGCATTGTTTTTAGCATTGTTTGACCATTTGAACGAGGTATAAGCAAAATCTATACATGTTTTATTTGTCAAAACATGTGGCCAGAATAGCGGCACCTGGCTTCCTTGTGTAACAGAATTAGTCGTCACAAAACCAAGCTTGTGGTGTGTTTTTTCGATATACCTTTTGCCCAAGAAAAACCAACAACATATATAATCCAGATTGCTGTATTGGCAGCCAGTATTTCTGAACACGTACGCCATATCTTCTTTTTGTTCTGTACTTTGTTTTCGGGCCCCCTCATATGGCGGATTTGACGGTAGATAAATCTCTGCTTTGGCATCTGTTTTAGGACAAACTTCCTCCCAATTCAATCTGCAGGCGTTACCACATTTGATATGACCGCTTTCCGTTAATGGCAGGGTTGGTCTAGTTACACCAAACACTTCTTTGAATTTACAATTCATTTGGTGTTCGGCTAACCACAATGACAATCTGGCAATTTCGCAAGCAAAGTCATCAATTTCAATTCCATAAAATTGTTTTAATTGGATAACCGACAGGTTCATTTTCAGCAAACCACTTTTATGCAAATCGACCATTCGTTGAAGGATGTCCATTTCAAACAATTTCAGCTGTTTTAGGGCAATAACAAGAAAATTTCCAGATCCACATGCAGGGTCAAATATACGAATTTTTGATAACCGCACCTGTAGTTTTTGCAATTTTTTTGTATTGTTATAGGCATCTTGAAAATCTTTCCGTAAATCATCCATAAATAACGGGTTTATTACCTTCATGATATTAGGAACCGAAGTATAATGTTGACCTAAACCACTACGGTCTTTGGAATCTTTTACTGCCTGGAACATTGAGCCAAATATATCTGGATTAATTTCTTTCCAGTTTTGATCGCCACACTCCAATATCAGACGTCTAACCTTTGCAGTTAATGTTGGAATAGGAAACTTGTCTGCAAACAAATGACCATTCACATACGGAAATTGTTGGATATAGCTTGGGTATTTGGATTTATCACGTTTATCCAAAGATTCATATAGAGTTTCAAAGAATTGACTCAAATCACTACCATCGTCTTGAGTGTGGTTGGTGAGTGCCTCTGTAAACATATTCTCACCATCAAAAATGCCGGTATCCTCTGCAAAGAAACAAAACAACAATCTGACCAGGAATACATTTAGAGCATGGTTATTATTGGCTGAAAATTCTTTATTGTGGCTATAAATCTCATCATATATCCTGGCCATCTTTTCTGCAGCCTTCACATCCGCAGGATTTTCCAAGTGTGCCTCATATTTTTCACGCCCAGACCAAGGCAAAAAGAATTCTGAATGTCTGTATAAATCTTTGAATGGTATAGCCAATGGGGCTTCTTTTGTTTTTGTATCATATGCAGCAATATCTTTGAAATCTGTAACAATAATAAAACGTGGGTCTTTGGCATAACTGTTTTCATCCTTCTGCAATTCGTCCAACCGGTTTAACACGTTTTGACAACAATCGACACGTTCAAATAATACTTTCTTTTTCAATATTATCTGATTCTGGCCACCAAACAGATCAGCAGTTTCTTTTTTTGCCTTTGTGATAGTGGTTTTCGATATTCCATAAGCCAACAACAGATCCCAAATAAAGTCAGTGTGATCCGCTTTATTGGTTATGCTTTCAATTACATTTTCCAAATCTTGTGCCATATTTCCAAACCTTATCTTTCTTGAAAAATGTAGCCCAAAACAAGGGGTAAAGTCAATCAAATTATGGGCTTTTTTAGTTAGAAGCGAATATCACACTCCAAACATGACATAATTACCCAACATGTCATGGAAACTAAATTTTGCTCGATGCCGTAATTTCATAATGTCCGATAAGTATAATAATCGGACATTTTGGCTAAGAACCGCAGAAATGCGGCTTTTTTTATTTGACGATTAAGCTTGACAGTAGGAAAATGTCCTTATATAATGAATATATACGAAAAAAGGACATTTTGGTATAAAATAAACAAAGGATAAAAAATGGTAAACCAAGAAAAAGTGTCGGACAAACAGATCAAGGATATTTTGGTCTATATAAATGGATTGTATTACAAGAAACCGATACGTATGATGTTTATGTGTTCCATACTTGGCGGAATGAGAAGTATCAACTTCCGTTCCCTGCAGGTGCATGATGTATATAAGCCAGATGGCACAGTAAAAGAAACAATTGATTTGAAAAGCGATAAAAACAAAGGTGACAGAACAGCTCAATATAGAGTTAACCAACAACTTCGTAAAGAATTTGAGGATTATTACGGTTATTTGAAATCCCGTTGGAAAGATCGTTTCTCTGAAGATACATACCTTTTTACTTCTCAGAAAATGAACAAGCCTTATAATCCAAGGTCCATTTATAGAATTTTCAGCAGCATCTACAAGAAATTCTATATTCACGGTGGAACGCATATGGGCAGACACATTTATATCACAAAATTGATCAATAATGGAATCAACCCATTTATCGTTCAAAAACTCGTTAATCACAGATCGGTGCAAACGACTCAGCGGTATTACCAACAGGATGCTGATCTGTTGCAAGCGGCTGTAAACACATTGAAATTCTAAAGGAGTAGAACATGGCATACAGAGTAATAATTCCTAACACAGGTTTAGTTCTTGGGGTGTTTGCTAGTGAGTTTGATGCATATAAATGTTATCTGAAACACTACACAACGGCAACGGCTTTACAACCAACCATTGAACAATGCTAAATCAAAATAAGGTGCCGCATCCGGCACCTTTTATATACCCAAAATCGCTTTTATAACATCAAGCAACCGAACCATAGCCATCGTATCTTGACCACAGTATTCATGTAGATTGGACATCATTTGTTTAGTCTGTTCCGGTGGTTGATTGCCAGTCATGAACGCCATAAATTGTTCTGTTGCCTCAGTCCCATTATGTATTTCCAAGTTTTCATAAGACATGTCTGGAACAAATGCTGGCAGGGTTTGTTTGATTGATGCACTGCCATTCTGACACGGACGATACAATCCACGTTCACGAAATGGTATCAATAAATCTACAATACGAGAGTTAATGGCTTGTAGTTGATCTGCATATTCTGGGAAGTCACGTGCCATTTCCGTATTGCGACCTTGCTCAAATCCCTGGTTATAAACTATCACAGATCCGGTATTACCAATCGTTTCTATCAACTTTCTTATCAATCCTGGTCTTGGGTCTGTGTTTTGATCGTTATGCAGGTATTCATAGTGTTCCAGTTCGCCACCAGGGGTCCGCTGCACATGCAGTGAAAATTGAAAACATATCTGTTGGTATGGTCTGGAATTGTCAAACATAGGTACAGCCGGCATAATTGATTCATAATCCAGGAAATAAAGTGGCCACTGCAAACCGTTCATAAAGTCACGTAAGATATCCTTGTTTATAACATCTACATTATCCAGGAAAGCTTCTATGTCACCAGCATGCATTTGTCTATTACGGACCTCTGCTGGAACATTATGTAAGTCAGCACCATATTTGGAATAGACTTCATCAGCCAAAGCACCCTTGAAAGCATCGAATACAGAATATTGAGGTACATCTTTCCAACAATGGCATTTATATCCGCATTCGTAGAACTTATTGCATTTGGTCTTAGATATTGCAATTCCTAGTTCTGGTCCAGCCAAGATTTCTCTGATACGATCAATTTCATGCTGCACTGTTTCCATATCTTGCAA
This sequence comes from Alphaproteobacteria bacterium, assembly GCA_017427715.1. Lineage (GTDB taxonomy): Bacteria > Pseudomonadota > Alphaproteobacteria > Rs-D84 > Rs-D84 > Enterousia. The sequence goes on from JAFRSF010000017.1 coordinate 5,152, forward strand.
ATCTTCAGTCACATCATGTAAAGCAAACAATTCTTCAAGATTTACACCCCCATGACGAACATATTCCGGATTCAGGGTCATAATAAAACACTTCCTGACATTAACACCACATTTAGCAAACACATAACGTTGAAAGGATGCATCTAAATAATGGTAATCATGTGGTTTGCTGGTTGATTTGACTTCTATAATATCCCAAGTGCCGTCATTGTTGTTGCGTAAAATATCCGCTGCACAGTATTCGCCGGTTTTTGTACCAAGTGTCGCTTCATAAATAAAAGACGAATTTGCTGATATTGCTGATTTGGTTTGTGTGATTGCAGTATCTTCCCACGGCTTTGAAGTAATACGTATCCCACCAGGAAATCTACCACACGCCAATTCACCAACAGATGCCCCATTATCTAACACGGTCTGGTTCTTTTCTGATTCCAGGTCTTTACGATATTTTTTGAACCACAACGCATTAGGGCATTTTATTCCAAGTACATAGTCTGATTTTGATATTCTAACCATTTTCAACTCGTTTTACGTATTATATCCTATATTCTTCATTTTTTCAATTCACATATAAGGCTGGTAATCAAATATTCCAATACACCCATCCACCATATTTTAGAGTTCTATTTTATATATATCATCAAGGATCCAATATGAAAAATAATTTAGGTATGCATTACAGAAAAAGAGACAACACCATAGAAGTGACAACCCCGAAAAAGAAAGAGAAATTGTATTTTGATGGTATTTCGGCCACACACACATCATATGGAATCCGGATCAAACCCTCAGAATATGCTAGCTCGTTTGTTGTAGATCAGTGGGGTCATAAAAGATATTGCTAGACTCTGTTCCCAGCTACATATCAAAAGTTCAACATCTTATATTTTTTATTGTTTTTTTTAGAGTGTTTATGATAGTATCCACTTTGAGGCAACAAAAAGACTATAAGCAACAATGAACAGATATGGCAACCTCAAGCATTCTGGGCATTCTAAGCAATCTGAATCTATAAGCTATCTATTTTCCAGTTGCCCGAGCCAAGATTTCCGCGGGTTCTGCGGATTTTTTATTAAAATATTTTGCGGCAATCTGTTCCGGCACATAAAGTTTTTGAACATAAAAAAATGATCATGATTTTTTCATCAAATTTTTAAGAAAAAAATGCGCCAGATTTTTTCTGTGCGACTGGGTTTTTGGTGTTACTTTGTGCGACTTTATAAAAAAATGGGGCAAGAAATAGCCATTTCTAGCCAGGAAAATTACTTGCTGATGATATC
>JAFRSF010000018.1 GCA_017427715.1 Alphaproteobacteria bacterium
CACACAACTAAGGCGTTGCTTAGTATTTTTGTTTTCCGCGGTATTGTTCATATCATCGGCATTTAGCGCGACACTTCCCAGTGAATATACGGAATTGGAATATATTGAATTACACGGTTGGACATATTTTAATACTAATGTCTATTTATCGAAAGATATGGATATTGAGTTTGAGTTTATGCCTATTCAATTAAATGTAGGTGGAGGCGGAAATATTATGGGCGCAAGGTCAGTTAATAATCCAGGAACGGGATCTACATTTTTTTATAATATAAATCATCCAACTAACGGAACTAATACATTGATTGATTTCTTTGGTTCTGATGCGACTGGGGCCAATGGTAGATGGCATGTTAAAAACAATGGTTCAGATTATGTTATGCAAAATAACAAAAAATATAAACTATCTATAACCAATAAAGTTGGGGTTCTTACTGCAGACGGAACAGTAATCGATACACATACATATCCAGCAAGTGGGACAGGTCCGATTACGGTACCTTTGTATATCCATGCATCTGATAATGCAGGTAATTTAGCATGGTCAAATGATCGGATAAGATTCTATCATTATTCTGCAACAGGGGTTGCAGATATAGTACCAGCAAGGAGAAATTCTGATAATGTGCTTGGTTTGTATAACAAAGTAAACGGTGAATTCTTAGAAAAATTGGGTTGTGACGATGGATACAAGGTATTGGAATATTTAACATCAACTGGCACCCAATACATAGAAGATACAAGTTTTCAAACAATAGATACTGGTGCGATTGAAATAAAAACCAAAGATTTAGGGTACAATATTCGTTTTGTTGGGTTTGGAAATCGTGCTGATAGTAATGGTAATACTATCGCATTGGCAACAAATTGGACTTCCATGTCGTCATATAGTGATATTCCTGTTTTTTATGGTTATTGGGACGATAGGTACAATAATGTAAATTACACACCTATTACTGTTTTTAGATATGAATTTACGCAAAGTTCACAAAAATTATATATAAACGGAACGTTAAATAAAAATCTCACTCAGACAAGGGGCAGTGCTTCAGGCAATTTTAGATTGTTTAAAGTATCTACAACTAATAATTCTACTACTGGTTCAAGTACAATCTATTATGCCAAAGTATTTGATGGTGATAATAATTTGTTAAGATATTATATACCTGTACGACGTGATGATGGTGTTTTGGGAATGTACGATACTGTGACAGGAACATTCTTTACAAATCAGGGTACCGGCACATTCACAACGGATTCAGTTATAACAGATAAATGTATTTCAGATTATGTCGGTTTTACATGTGATGGTAATAATAAAAAAATAAATATGTTAGGAAGTCAAGTTTGTTTGTCAGCAAGCAGACCGACTGGTTCGTATTTGGTGACACGATATAATGGCAACAAATATTATATTAATTTATCAGAAGAAACCCCGAATAATCCAAAACCAATAACAAGTGAATCAAATAACGTATTAAGAATAATTACAAATACTGCTACATATAATGCCCACGATGCATCCGTGTCGGAATAGTATTATTTTGTGGTTTGATTAAATGTGGACAGCATCATATAACTGATATCAGAGCGGCGACCAGAAGGGTGACGCCGCATAACAATCTTTTCAATTTGTTCTTTGTACCGATAATCGCAAAAATCACAACAGTTTTGGTTTGCGATAGATTGAATCGCTTTATTTAATGAATCCAGTATTCTGTGCTTTTTATCAAGGCATACAATATTATAAGTTAAAGTTTTAGCGCCAGAAATATCAATAAATTTCGGTAATTCTCCAGTTTCTATAAAATTGTCATAAAAACCAGTTTTCTTTAAGTTTTCTATAAACGCACTTATGTTCCATGTTAGATTTACAATTTCATTGCGTAAAAAATCTTTTGTTTGATATGCCATTTTTTGTTTATAAGTATTATCAAAATGTACAATGTCGTTTTTGTTATCATATATAAACGGCGAAATATCCCCATATGCTGGGTTATAAGACATTTCGTACCACAAAGCGTTACATATAATATCATTTGTTAAATCACCAATATACAACCGTTGTGGTTTAGAATTACGCAAAACTTCTTGTTGAACAGCATTCAGAACAGTTTCCGACCAATTACCAAAATACATGCGCTGGGGATTATATTTAATTATTTCTTGAATTTGTTTTTGATTTAATTGCATAAAAAACCTTTGTTCTGTATTTATAGTAAGGCCTGGTAATGATTTTGTCAATCTTTATGTTTTTCCTTGCAAGTAAGAAAATATGTTCTAGAATCAAACAGAAGAGAGAGTAAACAAAAAGGTAAGCGATATGATGAAAAAAATTGTTTTTATGTCTATGTTTATAGCGTTGGCATCTGTGTCTGCATTTGCATCGGATAATTATTACAAAACATCAATAAACACATGTGATGAAAGTGAAATGCGTGCTGCATTGGACAAAGCGACATCTGAAAAACGTGCTGTTATCACAATAGTAGAATGTGAAAATGGTGTTGTTACAACACGTGTAATGAAAAATGAAGAAAAACCAGGTTGCTGTTGTAATACATGTGGCGCACCAAAAGAAGAAGTTGTTAAACGCGAATACTTTGTTCGTGAAACAGTTCAGAAATATAAACCAGTTGTTAAATATGTCCCGGATGGCACATATACCCGCGTAAAGCCGGTCTGCAATCATGGTTGTTAAATAAAAATCGCCTCTGTGGCGATTTTTATATCTAATATTTGATTGTTTTTAAATAATTCTTGAACTTGTATCTATGGCAAGATATAATCATTGCTTAATAAGTGAAAGGTTGGAAATGTACGATTTATTCGGCGCGGATATTGATTTAACAAATAGTTTTTTTCAGGAACAATTAATCACGTATTTAGGAAATAAACGTAGTTTATTGGAATTTATAAACCGTGGCATACAATTCGTTAAAAATAAATTAAATAAAAACAAAATCGTTTCAATGGATGGATTTGCTGGCAGTGGTGTTGTATCTAGATTGCTAAAAATGCATAGCGGCGAATTGTGGACAAATGATCTAGAAAGTTATTCATATATTGTAAATAAATGTTATTTAACAAACAAGCAATCAATAGATATGTATCACATAAAAAATGCTATGGATTATCTGAATAATTTAACACCAGACGAACTACAAGGTGGTTTTATAGCACGTAATTATGCTCCAAAAGATGATAATAATATTCAACCAAAAGAACGTGTTTTTTATACAAACAGAAACGCACGTTTCTTGGATACCGCCAAAAAATACATATACACAAATATAAAAGAATCTGACCAGTGTTTTTTATTGGCACCTTTGATTGTAGAAGCTTCTATACATACAAATACGTCTGGGGTGTTTAAAGGATTTCATAAAAAAGACGGCATAGGACATTTTGGTGGCAGCGGAGAAAATGCACTAAGCAGAATTAAAGCAAATATTAAATTGAATGAACCAATCTTGATAGATACAGATTGTGATGTTCACGTATATCAACAAGATATAAATACTTTGGTAAAACAAGATAAAGTATTTGATATTGTATATTATGACCCCCCATATAATCAACATCCGTACGGTTCAAATTATTTTATGTTGAATATTTTGGCAACAAAACACGAAACTGTTAATATACAAAATGGTGTAAGCGGGATTGTGGAACATTGGAACAGGTCGGCATATAATAAAAAATTACAAGCAATAGATGCTATGGATGATTTAATTAAAAGCACAAAATCTAAATACATCCTGATTTCTTATAACAATGAAGGTATTATACCGTTTGATATATTCAAAAATATTTTGGAAAAATATGGAAAGGTAACTTTGCTAGAACAAGATTATAACACCTATAGGGGATGTAGAAATCTTAATTCTAGAAATATAAAAGTAAAAGAATTGTTGTGGATTCTGGAAAAAAAGGACTAGTGTCATGAGTGATAAAAAATTATTAAGAAAAACACGTGCAAATACCGTTATTAATTCTATATCAAAAGGTCAAGAAAAGGAAGTGATTAGTGCTTTGAAGATAGTCGCAGATAAAATAGCACAAAAATTCCCGAATATTAAATTAGAACATCAAAGTACAATGTCTTTGAAATATGTTGTTGAACATTTAAAAAGCCAATTTCCTGATATAGATTTTTATTATAAATTTGATAGTTCTTTCATGAGTCCAGACGGTGGCTTTTTATGCATTGTAAACAAAACCGGTGAAAAATATCCAATTTTAATACCAGAAGTTAAAAACCAAGGAACAAACGATTTGCGTATTAACGAAGGTTTAAAGAAACAACCAAAAGGCAATGCCATAGAAAGATTGGGTAAAAATGTTATTGGGTTAAGGACGTATTTTCTAACAGAAAACATTTTTCCATTTGTGTGTTTTGGGTATGGTTGTGATTTTGATGATACTTCATCTATTCTGGACAGGGTTATAACCATTGCTATGTTTGGCAAATTAAATAAAACCTATCTGCATAATGAACAACAATTTAACAGGGGCAGTTTTTATTTTAGAAGAAATAAATGGTCAATAGAAGAAATGGTTAACATAATGTATGATATAGCAGAAAAAAGTATTTTTTATTATTTTTCAAAATATGGTGAAAGTATTTTTAATATAAAATAACAACAACAAAACCCCGTTATAATGACGGGGTTTTTGCAACGCCCCAAACATGGTAGTGGAACATTGCTGGCCTACAACCCAATCCGCCGTCGCAATAAATGCTTTGGGATTGCCATGTTATAGACATCCCTATTATTTATTAAAATGTATAAAATTGCTATGGGTATGATTTCTTAAATAACTAAAACTTGTACCCGAAAGACAGACCGGCGAAATTGAATCCTTCATTTCTAGGGGTAAAGTTGCCATTCGAAAAATGTACAGTAAACAATTCAACGTACCAATTATCAGATATATTTTTTCCGATAAAAAACTTTTCTTCAAATACCAATCGACTTTCCACCCAATAATCACGGGAATTTCGCATAAAAGGCCCAATTCCAATTCCGATATACCAACCATCATATTGCAACAGGGCGCTGTCAACAGAAATACCGATACCCGTGAAAGATAATCCTTGGCTGGATTTATAGGCGAAGTTTTGTCCAATATTCAGATTTAATCGACTGTCCAAACGAAAAAACTTAATAGGTTGCGCATATTGCAACATTACAAAGGTTTGCGGATTAAAATCCCAAAGGCCAGGTTGAACCAATTTCAACAGCGAACCAGAACCAACACTTTGTGCTGCGTACAATGTTAAAGAATTAATTTTGTCACCAAACATAACATTGCTGTCCGCGATGGCAGAATTAACAGCAATTAAACACATCAAAGGCAATAAATATTTTTTCATAACATCAATAATAAAGCCAAAAAAATATTTATACAATAAAAATAAACAAGATTTTATACTTGAACCTTGATTTTTGTTGTTTACACACTGCGCCAAAAATGTTATAATTTTTCTAAGTGAAGGTGTATTGTATGTTGTATGCCCCGTAAATCCGGGGTTCTGCACGTACAGTATAAAAAGGAGAATTTCTATGACAGTTCGTATAAACGCAAATTCATGTAAAAATGCGCTGGGGACGGTATTTTTACTAGCGACTGCATTTTTTGTTTGTTCAACCTTTATATCAATGCGTTCTGTTTTTGCAGATCCAGTTGCGCCTGTAAATACAGGTGTGACATCTGGACGGCAAAGTCCGCGTTCTACATCTCGTGCAACAGCGAACCGTACGGTATCGCGTTCGACTGTGTCTCGTGGAACGGTTTCACCAACCAGAACAGCAGTATCACGTGGAACAGTTGCGTCACGAACAATATCTTCGCGTTCTATAACTCCTGCTCGTCCGACTGGCGCAACGCGCAGTGTTGCATCGCGTAACAGGACAACAAATCAAACTGGTAATCGCGCAGTTCGTGCCAGAACTTCAACGGTTCAATCACGTGTTAGTGCAACCGGTAATGTTATGTCATCCAGTCGTGCCAGTGTGAACACGACATATTCTTATTTAAACAGTACATTAAACACAGGTAATTATTCCAACATAATTGATTCTTCAACTGGGTTGATTTCTGCGGATGCATACGCCAATTGTATGGATTCATATTATGCATGTATGGATGAAATCTGTACAGCGCGCAGTGCAGCCAAGGGTCGTTGTTCATGTGCGGGTCGTGCCACTAATTTCTTGGCAGCAGAAGAAGCGCTTGAACGTGCAAACGAAGAATTGATTCAATTGTCGGGTCAGCTGTCATTGTTAATTGCGACCAAGGGCAAAGGTGATGAATTGGCGGCTGCATTTTCTTTGACAGAAGCAGAACAGGTTATGAACTGTGTTTCGTGGCGTGAAACATATGCAAAACACAAAAAAGGTGAAACAACTGCTAGTGGCGGTTCTTTGATGGAACAGTGGTACAAAGAACACCCCACATATACAGCTGCAAGCAGTAATGAATTGGTAACTACATATGAAAGCATGCCTTATTATTGTTCAAAAAATAATAATAATTTCGGCTTTGATATTACACAAATTGATGGTTCTTCATCTGATATTTTGGCGCAATTAAAAGCATGGGCGGATGCCAAAGATTTAGCCAAAGAATATGTAAAAGATGACAACAATTTGATAACTACATATAACAGTTCGATTTCTTATATTGTGAATAATTTAAAGGGAATAACATTGGAAAATACGGAAAATGCGACCCTGGATGCCTTGGCAAAGAAATGGGGTTATCAATTGTATGAATATGCACATAATAATGTTTGTGGTCGCGTATTGGATTCTTGTTTTAATGGTATTTACGAAGCATGTGGTACCCCGCCAACAGTCAAAGAATCGGATGGGAAAACAACACATACAAAATGTATGAATGGTGCAACCACATCATGTCCGTTCAATTATAACAGTTACATTTCTGTGAATATGGATAAAAATTCAGGAAAATATGGTGATGTGCAATTGAATGAACGTGGTTCATCATCTACGGCTAATGCAACATCATCTGCGGCATGTTTTGGTTATACGACCACAACAACATCGTCTGGTATTCGTGCGACTGCATCGACATCAACAAATGACCCATATTATTCATTGCGTGGCCCGGTTGCGGATGCGCGTCGTTCAATCATGCAGAAATATTTGTTGGATGCGAATTCCGCATGCGATACATACGGTGATAATTTGAAAAATACAGCACAGAATATCAATTATCAAAAAGTTGCCGCACAACAGGCATTACAACAAAAACGTCTTGAATTTAGACAGCAAGAAGACACAACTGTTTTGGCTGATGCCAAAGCCGCAATTGATAATTTCAATGAATGTATTTCTGAAATTTGGGATTGTTATGACCAGTATGACGGTGAAGACGACAAATGGACAACCGCACGTATAAAATCGTATTGCGCGCAAACAGCCCAGGTTCCACATTGCTATGAACCGATGATTTGTTCGCCATTGCAATCTCAATTGACTGCGGTTATTGATAAACCAGACGACAATAAATGTACATTTTCTGCCGATTACAGGGAAAACAATTGTCGTAATGTTGTGACGATATCTGAAATATTGTATGGTACATCAATATCTAATCCGGTTGATATAACAAACTTGTGGGACGGTATAACATTGAACAATATAAACTCTGCTGCGGTTCGCGAAGGATGCTTGCGCAAAGCAATGAATTGCACTATGAGTACTGCTGATGCGGCTAATGGAGAGGGATATTGTTTGCGTAATTGGAAAAAGGGCTATGACAAAGAAGATGTTAATATTACATGTCCAGAAAATTCCACACAGGGGTACGGCGAACATGCGATAAGTCAAATTCGAACAAAAAATGGTTGGGTAACAAACTACTGCAGATGTAGGGATGGTTATACAGTGATTTACAAAGATAACAAATATCAATGTGATATCACTTGTGACGACGAAAAATATCGTACTGATTCGGGAAGTTGTGAACCATGCACATCTGGCAAACATCCTAATATCATTAGTGATGCATATGAAGCATATGATTGTGTCTCGAACACTACATCTTGTACACTGCCAAATGCATCAAGTGCGACAAGAACATGGAATAGCACAACATCTAGTTGGGGTGAATGCATTGTTGGCACTTGTAATGCCGATTATCACGAAGACGAAGAAAGTAATTCGTGTGTAAGCAATACGAGAGCTTGTAATAGTGGCGAACTTGCAGCAACAGGAGAAACTTATGCCACAGCCGGAACAATAAGTTGGGATACTGTTACTGGGAATTGGGGTACTGTTTGCAAGATAACCGCTTGTCAATCACCTGCATACGAAGCCAACGAAGCAGGTACTGCTTGTCAGTGCGCAGGTGAATATCATTATGATGCTGGTGCGTGTGTACCGAATGATTAAACCAAATCCCCAAGAAATTGGGGATTTTTTAATTGTTATTCATCATCTTCTGATTCGCTTTCTGCGTCATCATCAGTGGCTGGGGCTGTAGTGCTCGCGCCATTTTTGCCAGAGTTAATTCTCCCCTTGGGGGGAGTACCGGCTAAGCCGGGGAGGGAGGTTTAGCATAACAAAATCAATAAAAAATATTTTTTGCTGCTTTACACAAACTTTTTTTTATGATAAAATTAACCCGTAAGAGAGAGCATGAAAAACATATCACTTATTTTTTCAGCATTTTTATGTTCAGTGTCATTGTTGGCATTTGATGCGTGTGGCGCTGTGGCTACAACAGCGGGGTCTGATTTAACCGGCTATAACCCCAGCAATGCTTATAACAATCAATGGGCAACGGCAACAAATGCACGTTATGATGGTTCTGTCACTGCCAAAGCGGACTTTGGTAATTGTAATGCACTGATAATGCGTTGCGCGCAACCAAAATGTGCAAACGGTGGTTGTAGTGATATGAATATTGCGGCGAATATTGTTGCGGGCTGCGTAAAATCAAATTCGAAATGTAAACAATACGGTGATGATTTAATCCAATTTATGTCTGCACAGTTGGTTGCGGATTCAACTGCCAAGGTTAATGCATCAAACGCAGAACAAATTGCTGCTGCCCAGGCCGCAGCAGAGCAGGCACAAATGGCTGCACAACAGGCCGCCGCCGCTCAACAACAGCAAATGGCGCAAATGCAAAGCGATATGCAACAGCAAATGATGCAGATGCAACAGCAAATGGCGGAACAAAATGCCCAATCGGCTCAGCAAATTGCAGATGCGTTGGCGCAAAGTCAGCAACAACAGGCGGCTGCGATTTCAGAAATGCAATCTGCTGCGCAAAATGCGGCACGTGCAGAAATTGCTGGTGGCGCGGTGGTCACAACACCGCGTGTAGAGGCAGCAATCGAACGTGGTGTATCCGAAGAAGTATTGGCGCGCGAACAAATTACTGGTCAAATTGTGACAGAACTTGAAAATGCGCAAACCCAATTACAAGCGGCCAAAGCAACCATGGAAGAAGCATTCAGATACGCAAAATGTGATGATCGTGGGAACAATTGTGGTGGTCCAAAACGCGTGAAAAAATGGCGTGAATTGGCATCTGGATTTATGACACCGTATTATGGTGTGGTGGACAGTATTTATGATGCACTGATTACTGCCCAATCAGTTGGCGTAGATATGTCAGATATCTATATGATGTTGAATAATTCTTGTAATTCATGGGGTGAATACCTTTGCCCACCAGGGGAAAGAATTGTATATGATGTTGATGCCAAAGGACAAAAAGGTCAACCACAGGTATGTGATTATGATGAAAGTTATGAATATCGCGAGTGTGTAAAAGATTGTCGAACTGACGATTTTGTGCAAGATGTTAATGGCTGTGTCAGTGGTTGTAGAAAAAAACATAAGGCAACATCCAATTGTCAACAATGCACTTTATTAAAAATATTAAATAACAAAGATGATGTTTATGCGGGATGGATTGATACTGAAAATGAATCATCCAGCAATCAAAAGGTTATTGCCTGTGCGTCCCAGGCATTGTCAGATTCAACATTGTTTTCACGTAAAATGCGCGCAAAAAATGGTGCAGGATTGGTTGATATTGAAAAACTGGACCGTTGGATAAATCAAAAAGAGCCAGTTTCTTTGGATGCAGAAAAAGCAGTTGGTTATTGTTGGACCAGTGATACAGGTTTATCGGACGTTTTACAGCCAGCTCTGATAAGTAAAACAGTAGAGAAAAACAAGAATGCTTCTTTGTGTGTTCAAGATTTAAAATTAGATGTTCGTGCTGCCTATACACCAGATACATCAGAAGATTGTGCATATATTAGACCTGTGTATGCTATCTGTGATACACATGTGTACAACATTAACGAGACATCAAATAATATCGATTCTACAAAACGTCAAAAAATGAACGAAGTAATTGCTGCCAAAATAACTGTTATTTCGCAACAGATGTATAAACAATATGAATATTTAAATGCCACATTACGCAGATTAAAAACTCAATTATCTAAATCTGTCTTGACTGCACAATTACAGATGGCTGGCGCACAAAGCGATGGTTCTTCTGGTAATGCCAGTGGTTCTTCGTACCGCGATAACGACAAAGCAGTTGTTTTGGCTGGTGCTGAGAATTGTTCAAATAAAACAAATCAAGAAAGCGCATATTCTTGTTTGCAAAATAATATCAGTTTGATTATTACTAATGCTGATTCTAATAGTCAACAAGCATGTAAACAATTACGTTCGGCTATGAATGATGCGGTAACATGGAAAGTTTTGACTTCGTTTGATGCTTTAAAATCTGTGGATGGCGACAGTTGTAAAACATTGAAAACTACATGTAACAAGAAATTGGTTAAACCTTGTGCGCAGGCATTAAACGTAGAAGTCAGTATTAAACGTGATAATCGTCAACAGAATAATCAAAATATGCGTGTAATAACATTGGGTTCAAATTAATAATCCATTAATTTCCTACAATGCAGTAATTCTCCCCCCCCAAGGGGAGAATTAATATGGTGGGTTGTGCCGGTATACCCCCAAGTGGGGAATTGTTGTGATTGGCTATATCAGTACCAAAAAATACTTCTGCATAAAATTTTATGCAAAATACTTGACTTTTGGTATTTTAACCGTATAATTTGCATAAATATTTCGTCAAAAGCGAAATTTTAAGTACAAGAACAACAATAAAAAAACAAGAGAAAGAATATGTCTATGTCTGCAATCTTTCAAACTGGTGGAAAACAATACCGCGTGGTTGAGGGCGATATTATCAAAGTTGAAAAACTGAATGCCACTGGTTCGGTCGATTTTGACCAGGTTTTAATGGTTGGCGACAAAATTGGAACACCGTTTATCGAAGGTGCCAAAGTTGTTGCTGAAGTTATTGAACAAAAACGTGATGACAAAGTTTTGGTGTTCAAGAAAAAACGTCGTCAAAACTATCGTAGAACTGCCGGTCATCGTCAGTTTATCACTGTTTTGAAAATCAAATCAATCAAGGCCTAACACGGACCCGTATAACGAAGGAGTTTAATTATGGCACATAAGAAAGCTGGTTCTGCAACCTCTAACGGACGTGATTCAGCCGGACGCAGATTGGGTGTGAAAAAAAGTGGCGGCAGCCGCGTCATACCTGGAAATATCATCATTCGCCAACGTGGAACTACGGTCCACCCTGGCTTGAATGTTGGTATGGGCAAAGATCATACTTTGTTCGCTAAAATCGCTGGAATTGTTTCCTTTAAACGTGGAAATGGCGACAGAAAAACTGTTTCTGTTATTCCAGACGAATCTAAATAAATCATCTATTTCCTTTTGGTGATTTTTTGTTATGTTTACCGCTGATTTTATCGGCGGTTTTTTGTTAGATTGATTCTTTTTATCAATGGTTGTGTATTCGTTCTGGGGTGGCAACAGCCCGTTGGGCTGTGTCATTGCGAGCATACGATAGTATGCGTGGCAATCCAGGTTTATAATATGTGTTCAGCTTTGCTGAACTACTTTTTTATTTACCTGGATACTCACGCGGACTGACGTCCGCTCAGTATGACAACATTCTGGAATATGGTTCATTAATTTGTTCCTGTCGCCAATTGTTTTCCCACCCACGGCGGGGAAACAATTATGATTCTAGAATGTATTCATTTTCGCATAAAGCAGGACTGGCAATGTTATGAATATGAAATCAAAATGGCTGTAATAAATCGTATTGAAAAATTACTTTAATATTCTTTTTTTTACCCTTTTTTTATGATATAATATTCACGAAAGAAATGAAACGGTTTGCTTTGTATTTTTTCTTGGCTGTTTTTCGTACCGCTGCTGTTATGGCGGCCGGGGATGTTGCTATATCGCGTGCAATTCCTGTAAAAAATGATACAGAAAACACGGTTACAGAACGCAAAGAAAACACAAATATAAATCGTGCGGCGCGGCGTGTGAACGTTGTCAATAATGCCGAAGATAAAACAGTTACAGCGCGTAATACGGCGCGAACAAATGTAAAATCAAATGATGCTGTATCCAGAACAAAATCAAATGTGACATCTCGTTCGCTAAATAATACGAAATCCGTTTCATCGCGTCCAACAGTGGAAGATGGCGCAAACACAGTTGGTCGTAATGCGCGCGTAAATGCAGCCAGTATTAACAGCAGTGCGGCTGTCAGACGCGCTGGTTTGACACTGCGGGCATCCACAGCAGAGGTTGGTGGTCGTGCGATGATAATAGGTACAAATAAACAAACTGGTTCTAATATAGACGAACAAATTCGCAATGTTCAATCCAGGGCTGCGTTTGTGTTGGGAGGCAAGCAAAAACAGACACTTGTTACGTCAGAATCTTTGGCAAATGCAAAAGATATTTTAGAAAGAACAGCAGATTTGAATAATACTTGTCAGCAGCAGTATAACGAATGTATGGATCAATTTTGTGCAGTGGTTGATGCAAACCAAAAACGATGCAGTTGTTCTGCTAATTTATCAAGATATGTCAAAGCACAAAAAGCGGTCGAAGATGCAAACATTGAATTAAACGATGTTGCGCAAAGAATCCGGTATGTTGGATTATCTGCAGATGAAATTCGTGCGATTATGTCCGCGACAGAGGCAGAAGATGCCATGACCAGAACTAAGGACACAACAGAAAATCGTTCTTTGTTGGATAAAATTGCAAATATGATTGAAGACCCGACAGCCAGCACCAGTGCCACAGACACCAGCGGTATTTTAGATTTGGATTTTGATTTTTCTTCTGATTCAAATGAAATATTTGGTCTGAATTTAAGTATTGGTGGGTCGTCTAATGATATTTCAAAGAAACGTGGTGCAGATTTATATCGTGAAGCGACCAAACGTTGTAAATCAGTACTGTCAAATTGCAAAGACGCAGGTGGAACAGAATCGCAAATAACTGGTAATTATGATTTGGCAATTGACAAAGATTGTATTGCATACGAACAAGGTCTTGATAAATTAAATAAAACATTGGTTTCTAATGTACGCAGTGCAAATATCATGTTGCAAAAAGCACGTCTTGCTGTGTTACAAAACAAAAATCAATATAATGCAAGTGGATGTGTCGGTGCGCTTGAAAAGTGTATGTTGGACGATATGGTTTGTGGCGATGGTTATTTGAAATGTGTTGACCCAACTAAAAAATATATCGATGAAAACGGAACAGTTGTCGTAGGACAACAAATTACATCTATATTTGGTCATATGATAAATTATAACAATACAGCCATAGATTCTAATTTTATCAGAACGGCGGTTTCTTCGGGCAAGGTTTGTCAAGAATTGGATGATGGTTCATGTATTGTAAATTATTTGATGAAAAAAATAGGTACAGGTCAAAGCACCAAAGATGGTGGTTTATGTCGTGCTGTATTGGATAAATGTCAATATTATACGTATACGACAAATAATGCGTCATCTGTGTACAATCCATATAATGATGTTGTTGTGAATTATATTCAGCGTGCAATGGTAAACATCAAAGCAGCACAATCACGCATAGTGTCTGATTACGCAGCAAATTGTTTGGCTGATATGTCTGAATGTTACAATCAACAATTAAC
The DNA here is from genome assembly GCA_017427715.1 of Alphaproteobacteria bacterium. Lineage (GTDB taxonomy): Bacteria > Pseudomonadota > Alphaproteobacteria > Rs-D84 > Rs-D84 > Enterousia. Next base: position 14,077 of record JAFRSF010000018.1, read on the forward strand.
CCAGATAAACACTATGACAACATCTGCAAATATCGAAAATGTTAGAAAGGTTATGACTGGCGCATGTCGTAATGTTGCGTTAACTTGCGGTTATGCAGTGTTTGCATATAACCAAGATGTTGCAAGTGAAGCAGAAGAATGTGCAACCTGTACCAGTTCTTGTCCAAGCGATTGTACATCTGCTGGTGATGATGAAGAAAAGAAAGAAATTAATCGCAGAAATGTATATATAAACAGAATATCAGAAGTATTCTATCAATCATTGCTGTGTCCGGAAAATTCAACGTATAATCCTGAGCTACACGAAGCAAATGTGAACAGAACTATAAATGGTTATGTAAATGCAAAATGTCAATGCAATGCTGGTTATACTGTATGGGACGGCGCATGTATGCTGACATGTCCAGATACCGAATATCGTAACAATTACGGTATATGTTCAAAGTGTTCAAGTGGTTATACAGCAAGTGGTGGTAACAGTGAAGGTTATGAACAACATACAGAAAACGATGATTGTGAACAACAAGTTGCTGAATCATAATAAACAAAAAACGGATAGTTACATCCGTTTTTTTTATTTCTGTTCTGGGTTTAACAATTTATCCATAAAAACGTTGTGTATATTCAGTTCTTCTTCTGGAATTGGAAAACTGCGTTTGGGAAAATCGCCACCAATTTTTGGATGTTTTAAAAACGCAGCATGTTGTTCATCCATAAATTCGTTTATATCTTGCGCTGGGGCTGTGTTTTCAAGTTCCAAATATACGTGTGCCAATATTTCTGCGTCAATCAATGCACCATGTGCATCTGTGCGTGCGGTTAACGATACGCCAAACCATTTTGCCAACGCATCCAGTGTGTATGCCTTTGGCCCAAAAACACGATTTCTAGCGATTACAATGGAATCCAACATCTGGGTTCTGGGTATTGTGCGCAGATGCAATTTTTCCAATTCGTAATTTATAAACGGAAAGTCAAAATCCAGCCCGTTATGTGCAACAATCTGTGAATCACCGATGAATTCGAGAAACTTTGGCGCAATTACAGACATTGTTGGTTTGTCTTCCAAAAACGCATTAGATATTTTATGAACCATGTACGTTTCAGGTGGAATAATTTTACCTTCTGGGTTTATATATTCGTGGAAAGTATTTTCGGTCAATTTGCCATCTATTAATTCAACAGCCCCAATTTCAATACATCTGTCGCCACGCATGTATTCAAATCCTGTTGTTTCAATATCAAAGCAAATTATTCTGGTCATGATTTTTTCCATAATTTATCAAACAAAGTGATTGTATAGAAATATTTTATAAATTACAATACAGAAAATTGGAAAACAATATGCATTATATGGACAATCTTAACCCAGAACAAAAATTAGCGGTCACAACAACATCTGGCCCGGTTTTGGTGTTGTCTGGTGCTGGTACGGGAAAAACACGCGTGTTGGTATCCAGAATAGTGCATATTTTGATGGAAAATCTGGCAAAACCATGGCAAATATTGGCATTAACCTTTACAAACAAAGCAGCAAATGAAATGCGGTTTAGAATCGCACAATACGGTGAAACTGCTGGTTTTTGTGCTGATTTATGGATGGGAACATTTCATTCAATTTGCTTGCGCATTTTACGTGCAAATTATGCGGCCGCTGGATTACAAAGCAATTTTTTAATTTATGGCGAAGACGACCAAAAGGCAGTGCTGAAACGTGTAATAACTAATTCAGGATTAGATACCAAAGAATATAACCCATCTGATTGGGTTGAAAAAATATCAGGAATTAAAGACAAAGGAATATTTGAATTTGAAAAAATGTCTTTGGGTGCAATCAGTCAAAAAATATTATCTGCATATAACGCAGAAATGACGCGTCTGAACGCGATTGATTTCGGGGATATAATCTTGTTCGTATTGAAATTATTTGCGTCACATGACGATATTTTACGTAAATATCAGCATCAGTTTCAATATATCTTGGTTGACGAATTTCAAGATACTAATGCAGCACAAATGATGTTTTTAAAAATGTTAACCAAAGATAATATTGAACCAAATATTTGTTGCGTTGGTGATGATGATCAATCTATATATTCTTGGCGTGGTGCAGAAATCAGAAATATTTTAGATTTTGAAAAAAATTATCCTGGTACAAAAATTATTAGATTGGAAACTAATTATCGCAGCAGTGGCAATATTTTAGGTGCAGCAAATTCTTTGATAAAAAATAACTTAGGGCGTCTTGGCAAAGATTTAAAGTGCGCGCCGAATACAAATATGGGTGAACCAGTTTATGTTTTAACATTACCAAATGAATGGGACGAAGCGCGCTTTGTTGCAGATGCTATAATCAGAAACAATAATAATAATTTTTCTGATTTTGCGGTATTGATTCGTGCTGGTTCTTTGTCCAGGGTTTTTGAAGAAGAGTTTACATCGCGCGGATTGCCGTATAAATTGGTGGGGGCAACCAAATTCTATGACAGGGCGGAAATTCGTGACGTTATTGCATATGTCAGATTATTAGTGTATCCGTTTGACGATATATCTTTTGAACGAATTATATCTAAACCCAGCAGAAAAATTGGGCCTGCGGCAATTATTAAATTACGTGAAAATGGTCGTAATTTAATGGATGGTTTGAAAAATGCTAAATTATCTGCAGTGCAAAGGGAAAACGCAGATGATTTTTTGAATGCGTTTGATTTTGATTGGCAAAATACTTCGCCCAAAGATGCTGTGCAACAATTGCTTGAAAAATCTGGGTATATGAATATGTGGCGCCAATCCAAAGAAACTGATGCAAACGAAAGAATTGAACATATTCATGAATTGATAAATGGTGTGATTGCGAAATACGATAATTTAATTGCGTTTCTGGAACACGCAGCATTAATGATGACAGATGATAATGACAACGAATCAGAAAATAAAAACACAATCAGTATTATGACAATTCATGCTGCCAAAGGGCTAGAGTTTAATACTGTATTTTTACCTGCATGGGAAGAAGGTATTTTCCCGAACGATAAAACAACCAAAGAAGGTGACCTAGAAGAAGAACGCAGGTTGGCGTATGTTGCAATTACACGCGCAAAAATTCGTGTTATTATAACAAATGCGATGATGCGTTCTGTATTTGGTCAACGTCAATACCAAAACAAATCAAGATTTATTGATGAAATAGATACACGCTTTTTAAATATTCAGGGACATAATTATTCACAATCGCATAATACAACGTATCACAAAACACAAACAACCAGGTCTGAATCCGTGGTTGGTAAAATGGTTTCACACAAAGAGATGGGGATGGGTGTGGTTATATCGGATAATGGAAATATTTTAACAGTTGCATTTAAAACCAAAGGCATAAAAAACGTATCTCGTGATTTTTTAAGATTCATCTAGTTTTATTTTGCAACCTTTTTCTTTACAATTTCTGTTGCTAAATTTCTTACATTTGTCCATAAAGTTTTTGCATCAGCATTTAATTGTTTGCCAAATGAATTATCGATTTTGCCACCAATATCTGTTGCCATTTTATCTGATTGATTTGCCAGATAAAACACAAAGCAACCGGATAATATAATTGTCACAGCAGACCCTGTTGTATATTCATTGGCACCATTTAATGAAATAACATTAGATAACAACGCAGCACAAATTGCTATGACAATAGATAAACATACAAAATATATCACAGCATTTATAAATACAGTTAACACAGCAGATGTTTTTTGCGTATTAACAAATAAAGAAACAAAACCATTATATATTCGGCCTGGTATGTTTTCACCATCAGGTGCTTTGCTCAAAGATTCTGCTACTGCGGTAAACGGTAACAATAACAAAGTTAAAAATAAATCTACAATAACCCCCAAAGTCATAAACGCGAATTTGAATATACATGCGATAAACATGACAATTGATATTATACCAACAATGACCATAGTTGGACTGCTTTTTAATCCAGCAGTCACCCATTGAAATCCGGTTGCCACAGCATGATAAAAGAACATTGATATACGTGTAGGTAAACACATAATGTTTGCAGCGGTATCTGCATCAAATAATAATTTTTCTGTATCTAAATTATTGCTAACATAATTATGAATTGCAGCACAAGTATCAGGAATATTTATTTTGTATGTGTTCGCTACGGCATTCAAAATAAAATCAGATAAATATGTTCCTAATGCCAATATTGGCGATACCACAGCAGAAAATATTTTTGCTGGACCGTAATTTAAAATAAAAATCCATACTGCGATAGTAATTCCTTGTTTAAATATATCATAGAATACTTTTTTATAATCGGTTGATTCTTTAATCATTTTATATGCGGATAAACCAATCCATATGGTATACATAGTCAGCAAAAATATAATTATAAAGCGCACCAAAGAAACTTGTAAAATATAATCTACACCAGATAATGCTTTCATAAAAGCCAACCCAATTTTTGCTTCTATTGGAATAAAGTTTTTCGCATCAATATTCAGTTTTGGTTCAAACTTTTTGAAATCGGATGAGATATTTGAATTAAATTGTTCAATATTTGTTGGATTTAACCAATTACCATAATCACCGACTTCGCCGGTTGGAATATTGGTTGCAGCGACAGAAACACTGCATATTAAAAATATGCTGCTGATACATATCAGTAATCTAGAAAATATTTTACCAATACGCATATTTTATTTTACTCCTTATTTTGATTTACCTTTGACCGATTTGTATGCGTTATATATTTTTTCTGGCGCTTCATAAACAGCTTTACCAAAGCTTTTAACCCATGTTCCAAAATCAAATGTTTCTTTGCTACTGCCGCCAATTTTCGCATCTATCTTTGGTGATACAATCCAGAAATACAAGAACGCAATACCAATCATAAACATCAAGAAATAAAATCCATCATCCATAAAATCAAAAGCATGTGGATATTTTTTTGTTACAACTGCACGTTGTGTATTAAAACAAGTTAGAAATTTATCTTTGTTCATTTTGCCGTCAACCAATGAAACCTGTTCGCATTGTGAAAATACGTTCATCACAGACATTGTTTCTGAATCTGGATTTTGAATTGTGATTTTGCCAAACAAAGGTGGCATAAAACTTGTAAAGCCATCAGTTGGACCTGGGTAAAATGAATCTGCTGCAAAATATACCACTGCATAAATGATACTGATTTTCAAACTAATTTTAATTATACTGACAGCAGATTGAACCAGTTTATTTATTGCATTATTCATTACATCTTTCGCCAATTTCCATACTTCTTGAAATGCAGATGCGGCTAATAAAATCGGCATAAATACAATAATGAAAATTAATTTGAAAATAACATTTAATACCTGAAAGACCAAATCAAATCCAATTATTAAAAATGCCAGCACCAAAGTTAAACCAGCTAGCCACGTAAACAATCCGCCACCCAATCCCAACCAAGAATAATTCATTAATGCAAAACCGCCACCAGCACCAGCCAGCATAACAGTATTCAAATTACCCATTACGCACATAAATGGTCTTAACACAGGTGTTAAAACATTGTCATCATTTTTTTCTAAATCAATTTCACAATGTGCATTGCTGACAACATCGGTTGTTGCCATAGATAACATAGACCCCAAATACATCACAGGTGTCACAGTTATATTTGTGACTGTTCTTAATGCACCGGTCCCCGCCCAATTCAAAGCGCCAATCAATGTTCCTATAATCAAAACCCTGATACCTGTTTTCCATACTTTGTCAAACCATTTAGAAAAATCTAGTTTTGGGTCAGTTCCAGACAAATCTTTGATATCTTTGGAAGATGCCTGTTCATGAAAATATTTCACAGTGTGCAATATTATAAATATTCCAAATCCAACAGCCATCAATATCCATAAATTATGAACAATGCCATTCCAAAACATTTCTGTGGCACGTCCAATAACATCAAACAATTCTGCAATGTATTTACATAAAAAACATCCATTAGCAGATGCAATATCGCCATTTTGGACACCAATTTGCTGCATAAAATTATTCATACTGGTATAAGATAACGCAGTGCCACCGATAGAAGAACTTAAATACCAAATACCAACACCCAATGCGGCTGCACAGGTTAAAAACTTAATTAGTAAAGATATTAATATCGTCTGCATTATTTTTTAGTGTCGTTTTTTTTGTCTTCCTTTTTGGTTTCTTTTTTTGCTTCTTTTGTTTCTGCTGGTTTTACAGTTTTATTAACAATGTTTTGCACCAACGTTTTTGTTTGACCTGCAACAATATTTGTTAATGCCCATGTGTTTTTACCCATTTCGTCTGACAAAGCGGTTTCTTGTTTAACATCAAAAGTGTTCATGATTTCTTTTGTGACATCTGGTATTTTTTTAGCCAGATATTGTACCACGAACACCAATACAATCATTCCAAAAAATGTTATCTGAATTGCAGATGGATTGTCCAGATTAAAATCGAAAATCGATTTAACATCATTTTGAAATGAATCAACATTTATTCCGTGTCCGTTCAAATAACCACGAATGATTAAAATAATAACTGTATAAGTCAATATAGTAGCAGCCACAGAAACAATAGCAGTTATTAATTTTTTAATTTGTCCGCCACCCAAATTTTTACCAAGATTTTTCATCCATTCAGGTAAATTAGACGCACCTTGGAATATAAAAAATATCAAAGATAACGGGAAAAAGAACGCAAACATAGCCATAGCCACAACTATATCCATAAAGCAGAATAAATATTTAATAAAAAATTGTACAAAATAATATGTTAAGAATAAACCAACAAAAAATACCAACAATCGTTTTATTAACAATGACAAATTGAATATTGTCGGGATTGAAAAAGCGGAATCTATCACAGCAATACCTAATTTGATGAAAACCTGGAAATGTGCCACATTGGTTTGCAACAGTTTTATAATAGTATCCCGTAATTCTGGGTTAAAAAATCCTTTGTCATCCAATTTAATCGGCAAATAATCATCATTAATTTGATAACCATCAGGTAACATCGCTTTGGAATATTCTAGTGTAACCATTGCAACGGGTTCAAAAGTAATTTTTGAAATGAAACGTGGTACTGTTAATCCCAACCCTAACAAAGATAAAACAAACAACGATTTTATTAACACGGGTTTAACAGATTCTTGAAAGTAAGGGTCTTTCATATCTGATTTCATGTTTTGCCAAAACGCATTTATTACATAAACAGCAAACAATATACAGAAAATAATAACACCAAAAATCGTCAATTGTTCATATAACGCAGCAGCAGTGTTTGATATTATTTCAAACAATTTATCGAACAATGGACATGTCCAGCATCGTGTTCCATTATCTATTAAAATGTTCGCCAATTCTTTCATAACAGTGTTACTTTTTTGTGTTCGCCTTTTTTGCTGTGTCAATAATCTTTTTGATTACATCAGGACTTGATTTTGTCTTTTCCCACAAACGTTTACCTGTGGTTGATATATCGTTGTACAAATCTGTTTTTACTCCAGAATATTTTTCCAGTTGTTCGCGTGTCATTTTGAATACTGCATACATCAAGAAAAATGTTAAAATTGAAGATAACCATAACACAGAATGTTGACCGAAATGCGATGCTGAATTTGTAATGGTTGGAACATTAGATGACACAATATTACCAGATTCTGTTACAAATGGTGACGCAGACCAATTAAACAAAGCGCGCACCAGTGCAATATTTATACATAATATAAACGCACAAGCAATCATGGTTATAATTAATTTTTTTAATGCATCTATAATTTGATTGAACGCAGGCAACACATCAAACCATTCATCGGATTTTTTCGCAACCCATGCTAGAACCTTAAATGGATACATAATCAAAGCCAAACAAAAATCAAATATACCTTGGATAATTAACAAAGCCATAAATAAATTAGATGATACAAATGCCGCAATCAATAGGATGCCAGTAATTACATTCAAGATATCTTCGCCACCATGTGGAATTATGGTTATTAAACCACTTAAACCACGTTTCAAGAAATCAAAACCGTATGCAATTACACGATTGTTTTCTTTGGATATAGTGTACACAGGTTGAATCAGAAAATCGCAACTGCGTTTTGATATCCATCCATGTTCTTCTATGGATACAGGACATGCCGGTGCAGAAGATATATCTTTAGCGTTTGGATTAATGGTTTGTAAAATACTGTTCGTGTAAATTGCACCAAATTCAAGAAATGGGTTTACCAGCCAATTTGTAACATATATTGGTTTAATTTGTAGCAATACAACACCCGCAATTATAGCGCGTAAACATGGTTTTAACATGTTTTCAGCAATAGACCAAGCAGTTGTTTTTTTATCCCACAATTCGCCACCATTTGAAAAACCAAATAAACCCAGCCAATCTTTGGGAAAATACATTTTGACCAAATACAATACCAAATAAAATGCTAAGAATGCATAAATTAAAATATAAATCCAACCAGTTCCATTGCCAACAAAATATTTATAAAGCGATGTTGCTATATTCATCATTGTTTCTAATACCAACGGTACAAAAGGTGCTAGATTAAAAGAATCTAATAAACTTTGTTCTGCCCAGGCATTTTCAGGTGTCATTATGCACATCAAAACCAAACCCAATAACAAAGGGGTATGTGAAAATATCCTGTTTAATATGGTCTTCAAAGTGTGCATTCTCTCTTTAATATTTTTTATATATTGAATTATATCACATTTATCATAAATTGTGGTATAATTAAAATTATGAAAGTGTTAAAAAAAATTTGGCTATATCTTGTTGCTCTGATGCCATTGTCGGCGGGTGCAGTTACCCCATTGGTTATTGGTGGTGCTGCACTGGGTGTCGGTATAGTGGGGGTTTCTGTGTGGCGCAGTGTATCACCAGTCAGTATCAGTGATGCTTTAGATTTTTTTACTTCGTGTTGGACGTGCCAGATTTTTTCTGATGTTATGGTTGTAATGTCTAATTTGTTGCCTGGGGTTTACAAAGCGCTTGGACGAATCGTTATACCAATGTCTGTAACCTTGTTGGTCATTTTAATTGCTTGGCGGTTAACATCTGGATTTTTTAATGCGAAAATGGACAACAGTAATAAATTATTGGGTAATTTTGGCACCTATCTTGTAAAAATGACAATAATGATAAGTTTGCTTCTAATGCCATTACCAAGATTTTTAACTAGTGTGTTAATAGAACCAGCGTTAACATTAGGAACTTCGTTGGATTATATCGTTTCAGATAATAACAATTTTGCAGAATGTATGGTCGCAACAGCATTGGCAGACCCCGTAGTTGCATCGGCGGATGTCACAGAATATGGGGCATTTTCACCGAAACTGCGTCATCAGTTGGCTTGTGAAGTCGCAAATGTTCATCAAATTACTGGTTTAGGGATGACTGTGGGTTGGACTATGTTGAATATGGCTTTTAATGCTGATTACATGCACAAGATTTTCAACAGTATACCATTTTTCCCAAATATCCCGCTGTTTGTTGTTGGTTTGTTGATATTGGTGTTATATTTCTTTGCTTTATTGCCTGTTCCGCTGTATTTTCTAGAAATATTTATAAAATTATCATTAGATTTAATAATGTTGCCATTGATGTTAATGGCATGGATGTTTGATGAAGATGGATTTGCCATATTTCCAAAGGGTGGCAAAACGATTCGCCAAATGATAGATGATGTTATCAAAGCAATAGTAGGAATTGGATTAACAGTTATATTTTTATCGTTTTCAGTAATGTTTTTGAATGCTTTATTTGATAATGTTAATGGGATTAACAGTTTGCAATATGCAATCGCTAATAACGATTCAAAAATATTCATGGATGGATTGCTTTTACGTGATAGCAATTTAATAACAGTTATTTTAATTGGTCTGTTTTTGGCTATGTTTATGACCATGATTCCACAATTGGTAGATATGTTATTCAGTATAAAAGTACCAGATGGATATTATAAAACAGTGAAAAATGATTTGGGAATATTATGGAAAGATATGAAACAAATTGTAACGGGTAAAAAAGATAACAAAACAACAAACACCGCTGATTCTGGTGACGGTGGCGGTTCTAGTGGTGGTAGTGGCGGTGGTTTAGGGTCTTTGTATACACCGAATCAAACAAACAAAAAACAATATACAGAACTTGAATATATTGAATCAACCGGTACACAATACATTGACACAGGTATAAACCCAGCAGATGATATTGATGTGCTTATGGATATGCAAATTAAATCTGGCATAACATTAACATCCGGAACAGATGCATTTTTGTTTGGCGCCAAAGACGGTCAACAAAATAGTGCTTTTGGTGTAGCAATTTTGTACCAAAATGACCCTTTGTCTGTTTATGCAGAATATGGTTCTGTCAATGGCAGCGGAAATATGGGATATCCAATAACAGGTTCCATAATGCATTTAAGTTTTATTGATGGGGCTGTGATTGTTAATGAACGTGGCAAAAGCAATAATACACATGTAGTGAGATTGTCTAAACAATCATTTGCCACATCATGGCCAATGTTTTTGTTCGGTATGAATGCTCATGGTATTTTCACTTCTTCTGCCCCAGTTCGACTTTATCAGTGCGGTATTCACAGAAATAATAAAACCAGTGATGCTATTCGGTTGTTTATTCCTGTGTTAGACAGCGATAATATACCATGTTTATACGATATTATAGAAAAAAAGTTTTATTATAATCAAGGAACAGGTCAATTTATTGCTGGACCAAAAAAATATAAATAATAAACCGAATCAGTTTTTTATCTTTACGGCGTTTTTTATAGCAAAAAAATCGAGAAAACTGGCATTTTGATAAAAAAATAAAAAATCAAGCGCTTTATTTAACAAAGGTCACTTTTTTATGCATTCCGAATCTGATATAATTCACAGTGATGAGAAAGTTTCCGATTCTTTATTGGCCACATAAAACAAATGGTAATACTGATTACCAGTTGGCTCGCAAGGTTATAAATAATGCCACTGGCCTAATGCCAGAGGTTATTATTAACGATTTGGATATTTCAAGTATTTTTGATAAAAACGAAGATGCCACTATATATTATCCGGTGTTATGTGAATCTACTGGTTGGTGGGGCGAATTGTTGGGTGGAAACGGGGTCATTATTGATAAAATTATCGTTTCTCCAGAGTGTCAATTGATGGTGATTGTTGCTGAATCAAAGGCAGATTTGCATGGAAATCATCAATTGTTGGCTGCTGAAATATTACCATCTAGCGGTTTTTTCAAGAAAATGAATTCTTCTATTGCCACTGTTGCTGATATGTTGGCTACAGATGCTGGTACGATTTTGGCTTTGTTTTCTGGAAAAAATCAAAGTCAGTTTGTAAACATTATCGAATCGACCGGTAATTCTTATTTGGGTTGTATTGGTCAATATTAACATAAATAAACACAACTTTATCTTGATTTTATGAAAAAAGCAGGTATAATCTTCGGGCTATAGTTAATTTTGTAAATAAAAGGACACAACGATGAAAAAAGGAATTCATCCAGAATATTATGAAATCAACGTCACTACGACTGACGGGAAAACAGTAAAAATGTATTCTTCTGTAAACAGAGATTTGGTTTTGTCTATGGACAATTTGAATCATCCAGCATGGACAGGTCAACGCAATAATGACAGTGTAAAAGGTAAACGTGCTGCTGAATTCAAAAACAAATTTGCAGGATTTAATTTCTAAACAATTTGGTAACGGACAATGGATTTGCTGATAAAAGGTTCAACAGAATTAAACAAGATGTTTGCGGCATTGCAAAATACGGCATCTGGTTTACGTCATGATTTCGGCGAAGTTGAAAATCTTCAGCAATCTTTGCGTGGCGCTCGTGATTTTGTGGCTAAGGCATCTGCCAGAATAGAAGAAAGCATATTGTCTGATTTGCAGTTGGTTCGTCCGTCAGCAGGTCTTTTGACACCGGATGTATCAAAATCTGGTGATGGGCGTGATGAATTTGTTTTGGCTTTGTCGGGTGCATCTAATTTTGTTCGTGGTAATCCGCATTTTGCAATATCTTTGGCTTTGCGGACAAATGGTGAAACAAAAATTGCTTTGGTTTATTCACCCATAGATGAAAGATTGTACTATGCAGAATCTGGTTTTGGTGCATATGTGTTTTCTGCATATCATTCTGAAAAAATTCATGTATCTAATTTACAAGAACCATCAGATTTAACGATTTGTTATAACACAAATGGTATTCGACCAGTGATTGCAGGTAATGCACGTGAAACAGGTTGTCCGGCATTGGATTTGGCATGGGTTGCGGCTGGCAAAATAGATGCCTTTGTATCTGACCCATTGGATTTTGCGGAAATGGCTGCTGGTGAATTGTTGGTTCGCGAAGCGGGTGGTAAAATTACTTTTAATGGTGCAGATGTTATTGCAACCAACGGAAAAGTTGAATTATAAATTACAAACCGACAAAATGTCGGTTTTTTTGTTTAAACATTACTTGCAAAGTTAAAATATTTAACATAAAATTATTTTTATGAAATTCAAAACAATTTTGCGTAAATGTATAAACTTTATTTTTTGGTGCTGTGTCGCCGCTATTGCTGGTTTGGCAATATTGGTTTTGATATATGGACATGATTTACCAGATTATAAAAAATTGGCAACTTATACGCCACCTGTGGCAACGCGTTTGTATGCGTCAGATGGTTCTTTGTTGATTGAATATGCCGAAGAAAGACGGGTGTTTATAGATTTTGAAGATATGCCGTCACAATTGATAAATTCATTTGTTGCTGCAGAAGATCAAAATTTCTGGACACATCCTGGAATTGATATTCAAGGTATCATTCGTGCAAGTGTTAATAATGCGATGCATGCGATTGGTTTTAATACTAAATTCACAGGTGCATCAACAATAACCCAACAGGTTGCAAAGAATTTCTTTTTAACATCAGATAGAACTATCGCAAGGAAAGTCAAAGAAGCAATTCTTGCGTTGCGTCTAGAGCGCAGTTTTTCAAAGCAACATATAATGACATTATATTTGAATGAAATATTTTTGGGTGCGCGTGCGTATGGTGTGGGTTCTGCGGCTTTGATGTATTTTAATAAACCTGTAAAAGATTTGACTTTGTCAGAATGTGCGTTCTTGGCATCTTTGCCAAAGGCACCAAATGACAGAAACCGTGCGGTAGAACGCAGAAATTATGTTTTACGCAGAATGGTTGATGATGGTTATATTTCAAAGGCAGAAGCGGATGCAGCAGCAACAGAACCTTTGAATATTAATTCTGGTTTTACAGAACAGATGGAAATGGATTTTCAATATTTTGCAGAAGACGTTCGGCGTAAATTACTGGAAAATATCGGTCGTGATACCTTGTATAATGGTGGTTTGTATATCAAAACAACGATTGTTCCGGAATACCAGCGTGTGGCATCTGCTGCGTTGGCCAAAGAATTAGATGCATACAATAAAAATAAATCTGAAAATGAACCCAAATTACAGGGGGCTATTATTGCGATGAACCCGCATACTGGGCGAATTTTGGCTATGTCTGGTGGTCGTTCTTTCAAAGACAGTTCTTTTAATCGCGCAACCCAGGCATATCGTCAAATTGGTTCAACAATAAAACCGTTTGTTTATTTGGCTGCATTAGAACAAGGATACGGCCCAGAAACTTTGATTTTAGATGCACCGATTGTTGGTTGGCGTGAAAATAACAAAGAATGGAAACCTGAAAATTATGATAGAAAGTTTTTGGGAAATATACCATTGCGTTTTTCTTTGGAAACATCTCGTAATGTACCAACAGTCAGGTTAGTTGAACAAATCGGTGTCCCAACCGCTATTGCATCTGCGCAAAGATTCGGGGTTTATCCAAAAGATTTGGATTCCAGCAGATTAAATGAATCTTTGGCATTGGGGTCAGGGGAAACCACGTTACAAAAATTGGTTTTGGGGTATTCTGCTTTCGTAAACGGTGGTCGTGTGATTGAACCAAAAATGATTGATTATGTAGAAGACAGATATGGTAATTTATTAAATGGTAAACCCAGTGAACAAATTGAATGGGATGTTAATTTATTGCCACCTGTGCAAGATGTTAAAACAGAACCATTGTCTGATGAACAAAGTTTATATCAAATAGTTTCTATTTTGCAGGGTGCAGTAGAACGCGGAACCGGTAAACAGGCACGTGTATACGGTCATACAATTGCTGGTAAAACTGGTACAACTAATCAAGTTAAAGATGTGTGGTTCATAGGTTTTTCTAAAAATTTAATCGCGGGTGTATATTTGGGTTATGATATACCGAAACCTTTGGGCAAAGGTGCTGGTTCACATATGGCGGCGCGTGTGTTTTCTGATTTTATGACTGCTGCATTAAAAAATACTAGTAATCAACCATTTGCGGTTCCAGACGGTATGACATTCATACGTGTAAACAGAAATAATGGTGTTGCTGCAACACAGGATTCAAATGGTATTATTATAAACGAAGTATTCAAACCTGGTCAAAAGCCAAACGTATTACAATCACACGAACAACATAATGATAAACCCGTGATTGGCGATATATTTTAATCATTATATTCGTTTGTCAACGGGCTATTTTGTGATAAAATACTTATGAAAGATGGAAAAGGAGTTTTTTATGCTGACAGATTTTCTTATAAGCAATAATATTCAGTTTTTTACCAGTGGATGGGTTCAATTTGCGACATCTTTTGGGTTGTCGTTTTGTATAATGTTATTATTTGGAAACAGTTTTGTTCGTTTAATGCGTAAATGGCAAGGTCAAGGTCAGCCAATCAGTGAAAATGTTCCACTGGAACATCGCAAGAAAGTTGGAACGCCGTCTATGGGCGGAATTTTGATAGTTCTTTCTATATTGGTTGCATCAATATTCTTTATGCCCATGAATAGTATACCTGCCTGGATTGCTTTGGGGGCTTTGGTTGCGTTTGGTATGATAGGTTTTGCAGATGATTATAAAAAAATAAAAAGCCAATCTAAAAAAGCATCAAATGGTTTATCACCATCTTTGCGGTTATTATTAGAAGCAATATGCGTTGTTATTTTGGCATATTTTGTAAACAAGACAATGCCTGGATATGTTCCCAGTTTATCAATTGTTTTAGGGTCAAGTATTGTGTTGCCTTTGGATGCGGTTGGTCTTGGGTTTTTATATTACGTATTTGCATATTTTGTTATTTGCGGTTCTGCTAATGCGACAAATATCACAGATGGGCTGGATGGTATGTTATCCAAATTGTATTTGCCTGTGTTGATAGTATTAGTGGTTGCATTATATGGTGCAACCAGAATTGGTTTTATGGATGCAGTGATGTTTTTGCCCCAAGCCAGCGGTTTATATGCGGTTCTGGGTGCTGCGTTTGGTGCAGTATTGGGTTTTTTGTGGTTCAACGCGAAACCGGCATCTATATTTATGGGTGATGTAGGTTCATTAGCATTGGGGGGATTTATGGGAACTGTTGCAATGTTGTTAAAATCTGAAATTATCATGGGGGTTGCAGCAGGAATGATGGTTTTGATTTTGTTGTCTTCGTTTATTCAAACAATGTGTTTTAAGATTACGCGCAAAATCACAGGAACAGGCAAACGCGTATTTTTACGTGCGCCATTACATCATCACTTTGAAGAATTAGGTTGGCCTGAAACAAAAATCGTAGACAGATTTTTTGTTATATCGATATTGTTTGCTGGTTTGGCTTTGATTTTGTTAAAATTTGCATAAATGGGATAGACATATGTTAAGAATTACACGTGGCGAAGACAGTAAACTAACAAGTTGGTATTTTGAAATAGACCGCAAATTGTTAACTATAATTTTGCTATTAGTTGGGGTCGGTGCCATAATGATGATAACAGCAGGTGCAGCCCAGGCCGCACACATGCGACCGCCACAACCATGGTTTTACTTTATTGTCAAAGCGATACCTGCATATCTAGTGGGTTTGTCTGGTTTATTCATATTCAGCATGTTAAATAAACAACAAATAATCAAATTATCTGTTGTCGGTGCATTGGTTGGAATTATCGGTTTGCTTGTCACAGTTGTTCATCCTGTTATGATGAAAGGCAGCGCTAGATGGGCGCATATTGGTGGTTTTGGTTTTATGCCGGCTGATGTGTTAAAACCATCGTTTATAATTTTAACTGCGTGGTTTCTTGATAAAATGCGTAAAACATTTGGTGAAAATATTTTTTTAAATAAACAGGCATGGCGATTCAAATGGCTCAGTTGGTGGCCTTATGTGATATTATTTGGTGTTTGCGTATTGATAATATTCAGACATCCAGACATAGGAACCGCATCATTATATGTCGCAGTATTATTTGCAATGTTGTTGGTTGCGGGTTTCCCGTTAAAATGGTTGCCAGGGGTTGGTGTATTGGTTTGTGTTATGGCAATGGCAGCATTATCAAAATCACATGTTCGCGAACGTGCGATGGATATGTTTACGGTAAAACCTTTTACCCAGGTATGGTATTCTTTGAATTCTATCAGACATGGTGGATTATTGGGCAGTGGCGAAGAAGCATATGTCAAAGACGTTTTGCCCGAATCAACAAATGATTTTATATATTCTGCAATCGCAGAAGATTGGGGCGCGTTGGTTGCATGTGGACTGGTTGTTGTTTTATTTGTTTTGTTTAACATGTTAATTAACCATGCAATACATGCCAAAGACAGATTTGTTGTTTATGCTGTTTCTGGTACAGCGGCTTTGTTTGCAGGCCAAATATGTTTTAATTTAATGACCGCATTACATTTAATTATTAATAAAGGTATGACTTTGCCATTTATATCTTATGGTGGTATATCTTTTATATCATTTTGCGTGTTATTCGGTATGGTTTTGGCACTGATACGCGAAGATATGTGGAATAAATAATGGGGGATAATATGAAAATATGGATTGCAACAGGCGGAACAGGTGGACATGTGTTTCCTGCACTTAGTGTCGCCACAGAATTGGCAAAACGTGGACATAAAATAACAATATCCACCGATGGTCGTGTTTTAAATATGGTCAAAGAAGGCAAACCGAACAAAAGTAAAACGGTATACGTTTGGGCATCTGGTGTCGGTGCAAAATCAAAAATAAAACAAATGATTGCTTTGATGAAAATCGGTTTGTCTGCGTTGGCGTTGACTTTGCGTTTTGTTTTTAATAGACCAGACCGAATGGTTGCATTTGGTGGTTATGCATCTGTTCCCGCAGTATTTGCAGCACATTTATGGAAAATACCTACATATTTGCATGAACAAAATGCAGCAATTGGTCGTGCGAACAAGTTTTCTTTGCGTTGGGTTAAAACTTTGATGACCAGTTTTCAATCTGTGGACGGATTACCAAAACAAACAAAGGCAAACGTTGTTTATACGGGCCTGCCAGTACGTGCAGATTTCTTGAATGCAGCCAACAGCCCGTTAAAACATGAAAATAAGATTCTGGTCACAGGTGGTTCGCTGGGAGCGCAGGTTTTGGATGACATAGTACCGATTGCGATTCGCGATATGAAAAACAAAAAAATATTTGTGACACATCAAACTAGACCTGAAAATGTTACTAAATTACAGCGATTTTATGCAGAAAATAAAATACATGCAAATGTGTTGTCTTTTGTACGTGATATGGCGGGCGCAATAATTGATGCAGATATTGTAATCGGACGCAGTGGGGCCAGTACGGTTGTTGAATTGGAAACAATTGGACGGCCTGCGATATTAGTGCCATTGGCAATCAACCCAGATCAGGCAGCAAACGCAGAATCTTACGCAAAATTGGGTGGCGGTTTTGTTGTATCCCAAGATAAATTATCTGTAAAATGGTTGTCGTCTGTATTAGATGATTTATTTGATAATTCAGCCAAATTGGATAAAATGGCATCAAAATCTTATGTCCCAAATATGGCGGTTGAAAAAATAATTGATACAGTGATGAAATAAAAAACTTGTAATAAAATTGATAAATAATATATAATAAAAAACAAAGAAAGGCACAAAACCCGTGAAAGCCGCAGAACTCTACACACACACACACACACAC
>JAFRSF010000019.1 GCA_017427715.1 Alphaproteobacteria bacterium
AGGTACGTTTAAAATCAAGTACTTTTTTGCATTTTTTTATTTTTTACTGTTCTGTTGTAACCCGCAGAAAATCGGTATTTATAGCCGTTTTTGTATTTTTTGTGTTTTACCTTTTTATTGGACTTCCACAAACGTACCTTTGTGGAAGAATTGTATCACAGGAAATTATCAGAAATTACGGGAAAAATTACATGCTGAAAATTATAAAAATATTATTTATATCGTTTTGCGTAGTACAAATACACCCGTTATTTGCGGTCGATGCCTGTGTAGAAGATGATTCCGTTGCAATCATATTAAACCCGGAACAATCCGTCACCTATTCTTATAGTGGAACAACATGGCAAATATCTAATGGCATTCGTGGAACCAGTGCTTGCTTGACTTCTAGAAAATATCCTGATTTAAATAAAATCATAGATAATGGGGTTATTATTAATGGTGGTGAAGCAACTGGTAATTGGTGTTGGTGTAGAATTATATATCCTGTAGTCACAAAATGGCTACTTGACGGGTGGCAGGCCAGTTCACCTTCGGGATGTCAATATAGTTGCGCTGGTCACTGTGGCTATAGTTATCAATATGGTTCTTCCTGGTTCAGACCAACAATTCATTCATCCATAGAAAACTAAACACACCCTATTTCTTATAATATCTTTGCAATTCTTTCATTATAAACTTAAAGAACTTGCCGGGCATATTATCGTCTGGCACAGACCAATTAGCATAAGTATACGGCATAGCAGTTACCAGCAAAAACTTTGCCATCCATCTAAAAATCTTAATTTCTTGGTCACGTGTCAATTTGGCTGGCGCATTCGGCACAAAAAACACTTCGTTTTCAACTGCACGCGTTACTTTGCTATAAATTGTATCTACGATGTTTTGTGGATGATATACGGTTGATATACGTGGAAAACCTTCGAATAACATTTCATTATTCCCTGCGCCGTATAAAATATTCCAACCTATTCTGTCAAACAAACTGTCCAAACATTCCAATATCATAGCATTGTATTTCTTGACACCTTCTATGTGCATATTTTCTGTTCTGGTATCAATAACATCTGTTTTTTTGGATTTAGAATTGTCATTCGTTCTAACATTTTCGTACGCAAGATGTGTTTTACGTTCATATTCAAAAAATGTTCGAACCTGACATATTATTTCTAATGGTATTATTTTACCATCACGACCAATATTTAATACAAACTTAGCATTGCGGTAACCACGTGGGTTCTGAATATCAAAAAAACTATCGTGTTTAGAAATAATCTTTTCTGGCCACATTTCTGATACGCGTTCTATGAATGTCCTTGCTTGTGGCACCAAATCAAACAAACATTTGATACGCCAAACATCACGCAATTTAGCATACGGTGGAATGATTTTATCCAAAGCACGAACTAAATCAGCCATAATTTTATTATTATCCGATCCAATAATACTTAAAACCACAGGTGCTGCATCTGTAATGAAATGGTTAGCAAACTCTTCGTGTATCTCATCTAATATAGATTGCGCAGATGACGCCAATTCCGTATCAATTAAAATTTTATGAACTGTTTCCAACACACTGCTGACGTATCTGTCATAATATTTACCAGTGATTTTATCCAGAGCGCGCTCAATATTCTTTTGTGCGCCAACAATTACAGTCACAATAGAAGACACAGCCAAATCTATTTGATGACCCGTAGTCCCCACAAAAAACTGATTACGCATAGGGTCCATATCCAAACGATGGTTTACCAAATACATAGATAGTGGATTTATATCCGAAATCTTGATTGTTTTGTCTATAATAGAATCTGTTTTATAATCGTATGGTTTCACAGCCGCCTTTGGCGCACCAAAACAATGCCCTAAACACAAAAACACATCACGATATATGTCCATAGAATTTGTATACAACGTATTCAGATAATTCGCTGTTGCCAAATCTATACGTTCTGACTTGTAAGCTTGTTCTATAATCCCCAGATTTTTCTTGTCATTCAATCTAGTTATTTCAAAAATATTTTGTGTTTTTATCGGGTTTGTCATGGCAAATCCTTTTGGTTCAATTATTTCATCATCGGGAACAAAATAACATCACGTAATGTTGGTTGATCAAAAATTATGCTGGCCAATCTGTCAATTCCCATACCAACACCAGAAATTGGTGGAAAACCATGTTCCATTGCACGAACAAAATCATTATCTGGGTTAAATGCCTCTTCGTCACCATGCGCGATATTTTTTGCTTGGTCTTCAAAAGCTTTCAACTGTTGAATTGGGTTTACTAATTCAGAATACCCCTTGCAGATTTCAGCCCCGCACACCAATAATTGAAACATATCCAAACATCTGTCATCTTTATCATTATGACGCGCCAATGGCACCATATATGTTGGATAATTATACAAAAATGCTGGCTGGATTATATTTACGCGAATCTTGCGTTTATAAACATAATCAACCAATGTTGGTATAGATTTTAAATCTTCCAGTTCGTTGGCTGGGAACATATCTTGGTCAACCAACTGTTTGCGTAATTTATCCACATCGTCAAATTCCAAGATATCACAACCAAACAATTCGTTCATTTTTTCAGTGTAATCTATCAATTCATAGGATGAAAAATCCAATTCTGTTCCCTGATAATCGATTTTTAATGTACCACGCATTTTTCGAATCAAATGCTGAATCAATTCCCATGTAAATTTCATATTATCTTTGAAATCCCAATATGCAGCATACCATTCAACCATTGTGAATTCTTGCAAATGCATAGCATCCATACCTTCGTTACGAAAATCTTTTGCAACTTCGTAAACTTTGTCAAAGCCCGCACCAATTGCCTGTTTTAAAAATAATTCCGGTGCAATTCGCAACTGAAAATCCGTATCCAAAGCATTGTGATGTGTTATAAACGGCTTTGCCGCTGCACCAGACGCAACATTTTGCATTATTGGTGTTTCAATTTCCAAGAATCCATGGTCATTCATAAAATCGCGCCAATGCTGTGTCATTTTAAAGCGTCCAAGTAATGCGTTGCGTGATTCTGGATTTGAAATGATATCCAAATAACGTTGACGATAACGCGTTTCTGGGTCTGTTAATCCATGGAATTTTTCTGGCAACGGTCTTAATGCTTTTGATAAAATAGTATATTCTGACACACGAACAGTCAATTCCCCAGCAGTTGTATGATATAAAGTTCCAGTAATACCAATAAAATCCCCCATATCAACATTGGCTTTCATAAACTTGTAATCTTCTTCACCTATTTCTTCACGGGACATAGAAAATTGAATTTCACCCTCTATATCATAAATACGACCAAACATCAGTTTACCCAACCAACGCAAAGCCGTTACACGACCAGCCAAAACAACTGGTGTCTCATCTGCCAATTCACGGGCAGCAGCAATTGTATGTGTACGTTCAAATCTATCTTTCCAAACAACACCATCACGTTGTTTTATATTTTCAACCTTTTGCAAGCGTGCTTCTAATTCATTAGTAGATATATTCGTGTTGTTTTCTGTCATTTTGCTTTCCTTTTTATTTGTTATAAAAAAACGGACACACTAACAGATGCGTCCGTCATATTTCATTGATGGTACGCACCTTAATTAAAAAAACGTTTTATACCCTGTTTCATGTTGATGTCAATTATAATCAAAAGAATCTAAAAGTAAAGAAATAATTAATCGTTACCTTTGACTAAACCATTGGTAATGAATATTTTTCAAACACCTTGTTTAATTGATTATGCACCTGAATTATTGTTGCGCATTTTGCCAAATGTTTAATCGAAGCAGCACCAATATATGTACAACAAGATGCTATTCCACCCTTGATGTCTTGTAAAATTTTATCTATGGAACCGGTATATGGTATCAATAATTCGCGTCCTTCGGATGTTTTATAGTTATCCATACCCCCGGCGAATTTATTGTTGGCATATTCAGAAGACATTCCATAGTATATTTTGAAATACTTGGTTTGCACAACGTGTTTATCGTCCACTATTTCATTTGTTTTGTAATGTTTTTCTATTACATCACCTTCGGCTTCATCAGTACTGGCAAACATACCGCCCGCCATAACGAAATCTGAATTTAAACACAGGGCTTTGCATATATCACCAACATCAACAATTCCACCATCTGCACAAATATGACCATTCACAGAATGTGCAATATCAGCACATTCCAAAATCAAAGACACCATAGGAACTCCACAACCTGTTTGTTTTCTGGTCAAACAGGCAGAGCCACTGCCAATTCCACACTTAATAATATCTGCATAATCTAACAATTTTAAACAAATATCACCACTGGCAATATTCCCCGCCATAATTACAGAATCTGGAAATTCTTTGCGAACACGCGCTAAGGCATCTAGGGCCTTTGGAATATAAAAATTAGGTGCATCTATACAAATATTGCGTGGATCAGTCCACTGATATTTAGATTCTAAATCTTTCAGTTTTTGTATTTCGTTATCTATGTTTTTCAAACCTATGGTTATAAACAAATTGTCCAATGATACATTTTCTTTGTGACAAGAACTTACAAAATCACCTATTTCATCTGCTGTATAATGTTTGTGTAATGTTGCAAACATACCTTTGGCCAACAGTTTTTTAGAAATTTTAAAATTACCCACCGTTGCCATATTGGCATTGAACACCCCTAAACCAGTTCTGGTTTGACCGTGTTTGAATTTAAAAACACGTTGCAAGTTTACATCTTTACGAGAATTCAAGTTTATACCCATTTTAGGTTGTATTAAAATATCAGAATAATCAAGGTATGTTTCATGTAATATCTGCGTCATTATAAATATTCCTTTCTTTAAATTTGCCACAACAGGTTCGATTATAGACAAAACAAACGACATTTTTCAACAAGATTATCTGGAAAACCAAAAACCACCCTTTCGGGTGGTTTTAAAATCTTGGTGCGAGCAATGGGGCTCGAACCCACGACCTCAACCTTGGCAAGGTTGCGCTCTAGCCAACTGAGCTACGCTCGCATGCGGGGTTATTTTGACATACTTTTTTCTATAATGCAAGTATTTTTTTATGTTATTACTTGCATTTGACACAATGTTTTTTAATACTATTTAAAAATGTCGATATTTTTCTTGCTTTTGCATTTTTTAACGATTCAACCAACACAAACCAACGTCCACTATACGGAGAATCTGAAAAAGTACAAATGAAACCTCGTTTTTCTGCCCAATTACACAAAGAACAATTTTCTCTGTTTTTTCCAGAACAATCTGGTACAAAAAAACTAATCTCAGATTTAAAATATTTAATTATTTTTTCATTCATGTTAAAATCTCTATGTTCGACAAAGCACCTTTATGGGGCTTTGTTATTAACCTTTCTGTTTATCGCCCTTAATTTTTTGTATTATCGGATTTATGATTTTCTGTTTTATTAATGTTGACATATCTAATTTTATTGTTTCTAACATCATGTTCTTTTTGGTCAAATGTTTAGAAATATAATCCGCTAATTCCTTTTGTTCATCAGTCAATAAAACATGTCCTTTTTTTGCATATTTAATCAAAGAATTAATTTCAATTACTACGTTATATAATGACAATGCAGATTTATACCAATTATTTTCATCAACAATCAAAGGATTGTTTTCTTCTGCTGGAAGTTTATAACTAATCCCCATCAATTCTCGTAATTCAGCCGATTTTTCTACTGAAAGGTTTTTTGTGTATGGCCATGCAACTATATTGTAATCCGTGTAATTCAATCCATGTGATTTTAGTGTTGCTCTTAATGTTCCAATACATCTGGTGGCATATTCTTTACCAGCAACTATGACCACATTTTTAACATTATCTAAATAACCATTTGCCAAAACATTTTCCATAGTTTGATGAATGTTTGTAGATTTGGTTTCTTTTTCAACAGATTTGAATGTGGAATCTGGCACCTGTTTTTCTACTTCTTTATGAATAATTTCAGATTCAAAACCATATATAAATGGTTTCAATTCGTAACCATTGACATAACATATATTTGTTGCAAATTTGGTTTCCAGTTTTCGCAAAATTTGATACCAACGTGCTGGCTTGTATTTTCCATTATTACCACCCCCATATACTATGCCAGGTTTTGCGTTGTTTGGTAAAAAATCACTTATCTCTTTAACCGTATTTGTAACCCAAACCTTGGTTGTCGGATCGCCAGCAACTACAAAGCTTGTTGAATCCCAATCATAATCTTTAAAATCAACCTTTTGCAGGAAAAGCAACTTGGTAATTTTATCCCGTAATTCCGGGTTTGAATTTATCAGTTTATCTGCACCAGGTATAAGTGACAAATGCATCATTATCGACATTATTTTACCCTTTTTATTTTTTTCTGTGTATAAATTATAGACCAAATATATAAAATGTCAAGTATTGTTGCAAAAAGAATAAATTATTGACAAACATGTTATTTTGTTTGTATATTACGCATTGCTTTAAAAAAACAAAGGAAGAAAAATGAAAAAACCTGATATTGAAAAATTAGCAAAAATAGCAAAAAAATGTTCCGAAGTGCATAACAACGTTGAATCCGATATTGATGTTGAGCGTGCTGTTCAAAAAGGTTATCAAACTGCTTATGATTTAATGCTATCGGCAAACAAAAACAAAGACAAAGCATTATTTGAAAGTGTCTATAAACTATCAAAAGAATTGTTGCCAAAATCATCAGTATTAGATTCTCAAGTATTGTTTAAACTAAAAGAATACAAAACAAAGTTTCTTGAAAAAGTTGTTGTATTGTTGATTGATAAACCAAATACAATATTAAACCCAACGAAACAGCAATTAGAAAGCAATTTAAATAATACAAAAGACATATATGAACAGAAAAATTTGACTGAACGTTTAGACGATATCAACGAAGGTATCGGCGAAATACAACTAAAAAGAGGTGTTGTGTGTCCAGAATCCACCGCATTTTTCAAAAAAATGCATAATGCTAGAATTGCAGCAGCAAATAAATGTCTTGAAGATTCAAAATCGTATTAAACAAAAATCCGCCAAAATGGCGGATTTTTTTATACTTTATACATTAAAACCATTTCCAAGGTTGGAATATTTTTAATAACCCCATTGCGGTGCGTTTATCAGCAAATGTATGGCCGCATCTCGGGCAAACCAACCATGGTGATACGATTTGTTTTACTTTGCCCTTTGCAATAAACCATGCAATCAAACCAACAACCCATGTTGCAACAACCAACCCCCATGCAACATATCCAAAATATTTATTTACTGTGCTGGTCAGAATCTGAACAACCGCCACATCTGATTTTTCTAAATCGTTATAGATTTTTGTCGCCACAGGCCATGAAGACGGTCGCCAAGGATAAACATGTTTTATTCCATAGTTAGTTAACAAAGTTGTTCCCAAACCACCAGAGTTTTTATCAAGTTGTTTTTTGATTGCTTCATCAACCATTTTGTCTACTTCTGTTTGTGAAACTTTTACTAACTCTGTTTTTACAGAATCCAATTTTTTGTTCACCATTTGGGCAACATTATCAACCTTTGCAATGTTTTTATCAGCAGTTGCAACTGCTTTGTTTGCACCCTGCACTGCTTTATCTATGCCTCCAGTTTTAATTCCAAATTTATTTGCCAATCCGGTAACAGCAGATACTTTTTCTGTTTCTTGTTTTACTTTGTTTGTCTGCGATTTTGCTTTGGCAGTTGCATCAGTTGCTTTATCAACCACATCTTCTGCCATTTTCACTTTTTCAATTGCTACACCTATCGGTTTTTCCAGGTTAATCGCATTTTTTATTCCATCTAGTAATTTTTCGTATTGTTTAACAATGTTACGTTGCAAATCAAAAAACATAGAAACAACCATAGATTTTTTAATTGGCCCAGAATAAGTGTTTTTTACATATAACGGAAACCAACCGATAAATACAAACCAAATCACAGTAATTACTGCAAATGTGCGTTTAGTTATTGTCACCACAGATTTTTTCTTTGCGACAGTTTTGGCGTCGCCCATATCAATAACTTCAATTTGTTTTTTTGCCATTTTGTTCTCTCCTTTTGTTTAATTTTATTTTGTTGTATATTGTTTAATAAAATCGTTTTTAAAATCTTGAAATCTGCCTTGCTCTATACTTTCACGAATACCGCGCATTAAATCTTGGTAAAACCAAAGATTATGCTGGGTTAAAAGTGTTGCCCCCAATATTTCGCCACACTTTACTAGATGATGAATATATGCGCGTGATAGTTTACACGCCGGGCATCCACATTTATCATCCAAAGGTCTTTTATCATCTGTAAACTTTGCATTACGCATATTCATCGTACCATGCCTTGTAAATGCTTGGGCTGTACGACCTGCACGTGTTGGCATAACACAATCGAACATATCGACCCCGCGTTCAACCGCACCTAATATATCAAGCGGTGTACCAACACCCATTAAATATCTTGGTTTATCGGCTGGCAACAATGGGGTCGTATATGCAATCATATCAAACATAACTGATTGTGGTTCACCAACCGCCAGGCCACCAATCGCATAACCATCAAATCCAATTTCAGTTAATGCTTTGGCTGACTTTTCACGTAAATCTTTGTAATCTGCACCCTGGACAATACCAAATATTCCATATCCATCACGATTAACAAAGGCATCTTTACTGCGTTTTGCCCAACGTGTCACCATACCTACATTCTTTTCTGCGCGTTCACGTGTAGTTGGCAAATGCAAACATTCATCCAAAACCATGGTAATATTAGAATCCAATTGATGTTGAATATGCACAGAATCTTCTGGTCGCAAAAAATGTTTGATTCCGCCATCTATGTGCGAAGTAAACTCTACACCCTCTTCTTTCATTTTAACAAGGTTAGAAAGTGACATAACTTGAAAACCACCACTGTCCGTCAATATTGGACCGTGCCAACCACCAAACTTATGCAAACCACCCATTTTTTCAACTAAATCCCCCCCAGGACGCATCATCAAATGGTAAGTGTTACCCAAAATTACTTGCGTTCCAGTTGCGGCAACCTGTTCCATGGTCAGCGCTTTTACAGTGGCCGCTGTACCGACAGCCATAAACGCGGGCGTATCAAACGTTCCATGTGCGGTCTCAACCTGTCCACGCCGCGCATTGCCATCAGTTGCGATTAAATTAAACTTTAATGACATATCTTATTCTCCAGTATTTTTAAACAACAAACAACAATCACCATAACTAAAAAATCTATATTTTTCATCAACTGCGTGTTTATATGCGGCTTTCATATTTTCCAATCCTGCAAATGCAGCCACCAACATAAACAGTGTAGATTTTGGTAAATGAAAATTGGTCAGCAAAACATCAACCGCGCCAAACTTATAACCCGGTGTTATAAATATGTCTGTGGTTTGACATATTGGCATAACACGAACATTTTGTTGTGTCTGTTGTGCCTTCTGATATGCGCTTTCTAATGTCCGCAAAGATGTTGTACCAACAGCAATTACACGTTTTGCATTGTTTATTATATCTGCCTGTTCTGATGTAATACAGCACCATTCACTGTGCATTTTATGTTCGTTCAGATTTTCTGTTTTCACTGGCATCCAAGTTCCAGCCCCAACGTGCAAAGTTACTTTTACAATTTTTGCACCTTTGTCTTCTATTTTTTTTAATAATTCGTTTGTGAAATGTAAACCTGCGGTTGGCGCTGCCATTGAACCAAGTGGTTGTGCATAAACAGTTTGATAGCGTTCACGATCTTCTGTCTCTTCTTCACGTTTCATATACGGTGGCAATGGCATCTTACCGTATTTATTCAACAAATCAAAAACGTTATCACAATTAAAGTGCAATAACAGACCGCTTTCATCGTCTTTATCAACAACATCTATCGTTGTGCCAGCCGCCATTGTTAAAACATCACCAATGTTGATTTTGTTAAATTTCTTGCACAATCCCCACCAATTTTTATCATCAACCGATGTATGCAACGTTATTTCGTGACCGCTTGCATCAAATCGCGCAGGAATTACACGTGAATTATTAAAAACAACCACATCACCAGATTGCAAAAAATCTATAAAATCACGAATATGTTTATCCTGTACCCCATTTTTGACAACCAACATACGTGAAGCATCTCTATCATGCAAAGGATGTGATGCAATCAATTCATTTGGTAATTCAAAATCAAAATCAGATGTATGCAACATTTTATTTAAAATCTAACCCTTGGTCAGTATAATTTTCTGCTGTTTCTTCCCAATTTGGTTCAACACGTACAAATAAATGTAATCTAGCGTTTACACCCCATTGATCTTGAATATCGTGCCGTGCCGAAGTTCCAATTTTTTTCAATTGCGCACCGCCACGACCAACAACTATTTTTTTGTGTGCTTCATTTTGAACAACTATTTTTTGATATATTTCCAAGACCCCTTCATCATCAGTTTCTACACGTTCAGTCACAACATTGATATGATAAGGCAATTCTTGATGAATATATTTATAAATCTTTTCACGTGTCAATTCGGATAAATACAATGTATCAGGAACATCAGACGCATCTTTGGCTTCAAATAAATAAGGGGATTGTGGCATAACGACTGCCAAAGAATCCAACATTTGTTTTATACCGTCATTTTTCAACGCAGAAATCATAAATATTTCACGAAAATCTGCCATAGATGATAATTCTGCAACCATCGGTAATAACTTTGTTTTTTCAATTGAATCTACTTTGTTTAATGCAACAAACAAATTTACATGATTTTTTATTTTATCGCATAAATCGCGCACTGTTTGTGTTATACCTTTTTGTGCATCAATCAACAACAACACGGCATCAGCATCATCTATTGCAGACATAGCCGCCCCAACCATTGCCCTGTCTAATCTGCGCTTTGGACTGAATACCCCGGGGGTATCAACGAATATCAACTGTCTTTCACCCACCATTTTAATCGCACGCAGACGTGTACGGGTTGTTTGCACTTTGTGCGAAACGATAGAAACCTTGCGCCCCATAATTTGATTCAAAAGGGTCGATTTACCGGCATTTGTCGGTCCAATAATTGCAATAAAACCAGAATACGTTTTTTTCATACTGCAAAGAATAGCACACGATTTTCAAAAGTGAATAAAAATATTGCAAAAATAGGATTTTAATATTAACATTTGCTCAACAATGGGGTACGAGAGATAACATAAAATAAGGAACAGATTATGCAATTAACAGGTCCTGAAATTGAAAAACGTATGAACCAGATAAACCCAACAACCGGAAAATCAGATATTGTTATTGTTCCGTTTTTACCACAGTGCTTGGGCAGTAATAGTTATGATTTACATTTAAGCGATACTTTGAAGATGTATGCTGATACATTACCAAAGGGCATGAAACCGGCAATTCCTGTTGAAAGCAATAAAGATTATAAAAAATGTGGCAATATGCGTAATTGGTTTAACAATATTTTATATTATTGGCATTATCGCTTAAAGCCTGGCGCTTATGATCCGCGTAATACCAGGTTTGTATTAGATCCATGTTATACCACACAAGAGCGCGAAACAATTGATATTAAAATTCCTGAAACTGGTTTAATTTTAAATCCTTTTGTTGGTTATTTGGGATCAACTTTTGAATATACTGAAACACGCAATTTGTTTCCATATGTAGATGGAAAATCCAGTGGTGGTCGTAATTTTATATTGGTACATTTTACCGCAGGTCGTGGTGATGATGGATTCTGTGGCAATTGGACATGGGAAATGAGTGTCAAACAACCAACCATCGTTTATCCTGGCATGCGCATTGGTCAGGTTTATTTTGAAGAGTTCATCGGTGATAGAAAACCATACGATACGAACCCAAATAGTCATTACAGTTATCAAGGCAAAGGTGGTATGCCAGTCCCCGCTAAGCCCATGAAAATAGAATTGATGCAATTACAACAAGCATTAAATGAACAAGCCAAATCATTATAAAAAATACCCACGACATTTAAATCGTGGGTATTTTTTACAGTTTATTTTTTATTTCAACTTTTTGGTCCATTCGTTATCTGGGAAATTAGTTTTCAGCATTTTTGCATACCCATCGGCCTGCTCTGGCAAACCAATGGCGGTATAGCATTCTGTTAATCTGAACATCGCCTCTGGTGTCATAACTGTTTCTTGGGCAGTGCCAACAACAGATTGGAAACGACTGATTGCCGATACCCAATTTTGTTTTTGCATGTCATCACGTGCAGCATACATTACTTTGCCAGCAATATAATTTTTCAGAATCAAGATTTTATTTTCTGCGTTTTTGGCATATTCTGAGTTTGGAAAACGCTCAACCAATTGCTGAAATTGTTGTAAAGCATATGCAGACATCCCTGGATCACGACGAACATCACTGACCTGACGATAATAATCCATACCACGCAAATACATCATATAAGGAACACCTTTATGCCCGGGATGAAAGCGCATATATCGATCAATCGCCAATATAGATCCAGCAAAATCATCATCCATATATCTGGAATAAGCCATCATGACCAGCGCATCAGCAGCCCACGGACTGGATGGATACTGAGATTCCGCAGTTTGAAATAATTCTGCGGCCTCTTCATAATTTTTTTTATTAAATTGTTGGTATGCTTCTTGATAAATATCTTCTAATGGGCGTTCTGCAACAATCTCTTCGCCACCACCACACGCAGTCAACACACCACTAAGACATAATAATAAAACTATTTTTTTCATACTTGAATTTCCTTGTTCAAACGCAGTATAATGATATCTGTTAAAAAATAAAAGCAAAAAATAGGTATTACAATGAAATTGGGTAAAAATATTTTTGGTGTTGGGGTAATGACTGGAATCAGTCGCATATTCGGTTTTGTACGCGACATGTTGATTGCACGGTTTGTTGGCGCAGGAAGATTATCCGATATATTTTTTGCAGCATTCAAATTACCTAATCTATTTCGTGATTTATTGGGCGAAGGCGCTTTATCTGCTATATTTATTCCAATGTATACAGATATGAAGAAAGACGAAGGTTTTGCAAAAAATGTTTTTTCTTGGCTGATGGTTATATTGCTGGGTTTGACAATCGTATTTGAAATATTTATGCCACTGGTCATATGGGGATTGGCACCTGGTTTTGCAGAAGATCCCGGTAAAATGCAATTGACGGTTACTATTGCGCGTATAATGTTTTTTTATGTTATTTTTATATGCGGGGCGGCTTTCTTGGCTGCTATATTAAACGCACATTCTAGATTTTTATTGGCTGCATTTATGCCAGTTATGTTAAATATTATGCTGATTGGGGCTTTGTTGGGATCAATATGGTACGGTAATCAGTATATATTATATGTAATGGCAATAACAGTTGTTGTATCCGGAATTATTCAATTTATAACGTTGCTAACACGCATAAGACATAAACACTTTGGACTGCGCTTAATAATTCCACATTGGAACAGCCAAATCAAAAGTATGTTTAAACGCTTTTGTGTCAGTTTGCTGGGTTCTGGTTTTTATCAAATTACAATCATAGTCGGTACTTTGGTCGCCAGTTTTCAATCAGGTGCTGTATCGTGGTTGTATTATTCAGACAGAATTGTTCAATTACCTTTTGCTATAATTGGATTGGCTGTAGGCACCGTATTAATGTCATCTATATCTAATGCGCTGGCAGACAAAAACATGCGCAGTGTATATATTCAGCAAAACTCTTCTATGCGCCGTTCATTAATGCTGATTATACCGTGTATGGTTGGATTATTTGTGTTGGCAGAACCTGTTATAAAATATCTGTTCCAATATGGCGCATGGACCGCTGAATCAACCCATGCAGTTGCCCTGGCAATAAAAATTCAATGTCTGGTATTACCCGCTATGTTAATCAGTCAGATTTACAGTAAAACATTATATGCATCCCAAGATGTCAAAACCCCTGTGACAACCAGTATGATATCACTGGGGGTTGCAACTGTGATTTATTTATCTTTGTTCCCATTTGTTGGATATCTATCTATTCCAATAGGCGTTGTAGTTAGTGGTTATGTAAAAAATTATTTATTAAGAAATGTATGTCACAAACGTGGATTGATTAAAACCGACAAGAAAACAATATGGTCTGTTTTATCTTTCACGGTATTATCTTGCATTCTTGGTTTTTGTTTATATCTGATACCAATTAACAGCATTTATATGATGGGTGCTTTGATTTGTGTCTTTGCAATTTTATACCTGCCAATTGCATATATTATAGATAAACGGTTGATAAAATAAAGTTGCAAGTTGCTTTGATTTATGATAACATGCCAAGTATGAGGACAAAAGTGGTATTATTCCATTAAAGGAGGAATTGATGAAAAAATTACTATCTTTGGCGGTACTGTCTGCTTTGGTTGCAGGTTGTATGGGTAATAATTCTGATTATGCAGGATATGGATATGACGGCATGGACGAAGAACAATTGGCAACTGGTGATGCGAATTTGAATTCAGATGCTTATTTGATGGCCGCTGCACCAAAATATTATGTTGGCAACGCATATAAAATCGAAGATGTTTCCTATATTCCAGCAGAAGATTTAGAATATAATCAAACCGGGTTGGCGGGCATTATTCCTGTGGAATTAAATGGTTCAAAAACCAGTGACGGCGAAATATTTGATTCCAATCAATTGGTTGCAACCAGTAAAACTTTGCCTTTGCCATCTATTGTTCGTGTAACAAATCTGGATAATGGTAATTCAGTGGTTGTCCGT
Organism: Alphaproteobacteria bacterium; assembly: GCA_017427715.1. Lineage (GTDB taxonomy): Bacteria > Pseudomonadota > Alphaproteobacteria > Rs-D84 > Rs-D84 > Enterousia. The sequence goes on from JAFRSF010000019.1 coordinate 14,794, forward strand.
GTAAATAACCGCGGTCCATTTGTAAATACCCGCTTGATGGATTTATCGACTGCTGCTGCACAACAAATCGGTCTGGTCAGACAGGCCAAGGTTCAGGTCCAGGTCTTGGGTCCACAATCTTTGGCGGTCAAAAAAGCAACTTTGGGCGAACCAGAAAAAACAGAAAATGATACAAAAACTTGTACAGAAACAACATCTGCACAACCTGTCTCAGCAGCAGCATCTGGTGATTACAGTGTTCAAATTGCCGCTGTGTATTCAGAAGACAATGCAAATGCTTTGGCCAAGGAATTGGCATCATACGGAAACGCTGTAGTTGTTCACGAAGGCGATATGTACAAAATCCGTATTATCAACCTTGATGCAGCAAAGGCACGTCAAACAATTGATGCCCTGCGTTCAGACAAAGGTATGGCACCGGGCTTGTTAAAGAATGGTAAATGGGTTAACGCAGACAGTATTTAATCTGCGAAATAATATATTTACAAAAACCGCCAGCATGGCGGTTTTTTGCTTGATTTATTTGGATTTATATGCTTAAAATCACAGTCAAAGGAAATTATTATGCGACAGATATGGATTGGGGTTTTATGTTTATTATTAAGCGCTTGTAACAGCGTGTATTTACAACCACATTCTTTGGATACAAATGCCCTGATTTATACACCACGTGGCGGATTTACAATACAACGTTCAATAAAACAAGTAATGGACGAACGTGGATATAAAACACATAACGGTGTTCTTCGCAAAGTACACGAAACAAATGATTCAGACCGCGAAACATATGAAATATCCAAAGGTGTCAGATATTCAATTCGTGTCAATGAACGCAAAGAGATATTGCGTCCAATTTGGTGTATATTTAACGGATTCTGGTGGTGGAATTTTGAAATATCTATATCAGATAGAAAGATTGGCAAAGAAATTATGTCTTGGCGTGGACGGGGTTGTCAAAACAGTTCAATTAGTAAATTAAACGATATTCTGGATGAACTGGAAATGCGTCCCGAAAATAAACCAACCACAAAGAAAGCACGCAGACAAAAACCACAAACATGCGAAATACCCGATATAAACATAAATACAAAATCAGAATAACAAATAAAAATTGGGTTAATTTCGTTTACCATCCGTTGCGGGGGACTGCCAAACGGGGCTGTGTCATTGCGAGCGAAGCGTGGCAATCCAGGTGTATCAGTGTTCAGCGCAACGCGCTGACTGTGTTATTTATATTTGTTGGCTTCGCCGAATGTTAAAAAAATTGAATGCTCACACTCGCTTTGCTCGTTCAGCATGACACAACTGCGTTGTGTTAACCTCCCTCCCGGCTTCGCCGTACTCCCCCCAAGAGGAGAATTATTATGGTGGACTTTTTTGCCGGTACCCCCTAATGGGGGAATTGACTATCTGCCCTAAGTACGGAACTATACATTATATAAATAACATATTGTAATCATTATGTTTTTTATTAAAAAACACTTGTACAAAAAAGGTACCTTTAAAATAAACTCACCAAAAGTAAATATGACAAAAGTTGATTTTTTGTCAAAACTTATAAATACTTTGCATATCAATGGTTTCAACGATTTTTTTGTTTATTAAAAAAAGTTAAAAATATTAGGAAAAAACAGTTGATTTAAAGGTACGTTTGTGTAATAATTCATAACAGTGAAAAGGGATATATTTCACACATAAAATAAATAAAAGGAGAGAAAACATGAAAAAAATCGTATTAACAAGTGTTGCTGCATTGATGATGGGCGTGATGTCTGCTGGTGCTGCTGAAACTTGCAAAACGTGCGATGGTTCTAATACCAAAGTATTCTTTGGATTCAGTGCAGGTATGTACGGAATTAATTATGATTCAATAGTTGATCAACTGTTTAAAACTGGTACGTTGTTTGGTAACGACCCAGACAAAGTTCCACATATTACTTTTCCAAAGACAGATACAATGATTGGAATGGAAGCAGGTATGCGTTTCGGCGGGTACAAAAGCGTTTGGAACGGCGGTTTTACTTTAGCTGCTGATAAGACATTGGGTAAAAAACCAGATATCCAAGCATCAGATGCTGTTTGGAGTGGAATGCCCACAATGCTTAATACAGTTCTAAAAGAATTAAAAGCCAGCACAAATATTTTGTCTGCAACATTTGATAACTATATCCGTTTGAACAAATCCATGGAAAATCGCGTGGACTTTGTTGTCGGTGTTGGTGCTGCATCAATTGAAACAAATGTCAATTTGATGGGCTTGGGCTTGTCCTTTGATTGTCATGCGGCTGTATTGAAAGCGGGCTTAGAAATCCAGTTGACAGATGTTATTTCTATGACATTGGGTTCCCGTATGTATATGCCAGTGGCATCACAATACTTTGATACATCTTATGCACTCAAAGGTGGATTTAAGTTCTCGTTCTAATGAACTAGATTTAAACATCAAAAAACGTCACATTTTTGTGACGTTTTTTGTTGTGTTTATTTTTGTGTTTGACATTTTGTAAATCTTCCCCGGCACTTCGTACCACCCCGCCCCAGGCGGGGAACAGCCCACCGAACTGTGTCATGCTGAACGAGCAAAGCGAGTGTGAGCATTCAGTTTTTTTAACATTCGGCGAAGCCAACAAATATAAATAACAAAGTCAGTGAACACTGATACACCTGGATTCCCACGCTGCGCTCGGAATGACAATATCCTAGAATAAAGAACTGTGTCATGCTGAGCGAGTGATAACGAGCGTGAGCATCCAGGTTTCTTAAACTTTCAGCGGAACGCTGAATACAAATAGGTATTCGGCTGTGCCGAACATCTTGATTAACCTGGATTGTCACGCATACTATCGTATGCTCAGCATGACACAACTGCGTTGTGTTAACCTCCCTCCCGTCCTGCGGACGTACTCCCCCAATGGGAGAATTAATATAGTGGGCTTCGGATGTACCGTCCCCAGTGGAAAAATTAATTATTGTGGTGAAATCATAACAAAAAACACTGCATAAATGCAGTGTTTTTTTGTAATATTCGATTCCTTTAATCTTTTGTTGTGTATTCACAGAATCCTTCGTTAGTATCACAACGTGAAATAATACCTTCACTAATAAAATAACCCTGTGAATGCAAGCATGCTGGGCATACCTTTGGTGCTTCGGTTCCAATATGCCAATTTCCGCAGTTTGTACAACGCCACATTACGATTTTATCGGACTTAAACAATGTTCCGTTTTCAATTGCTTCAATCAATGCGCGGTAACGTGATTCGTGATAACGTTCTGCATAACCGATGTTTTTCAACACTTCTGCAATTGCAGTAAAACCCTCTTGTGCTGCAATTTGCGCAAACTTTGGATACATATCTGTATTTTCTTCGTGTTCACCGTACGCGGCGGCCTTTAAATTTTCCAGGGTGTCACCTATTTTACCTGCTGGAAAGCCAGCCGTGATTTCTACTGTGCCACCTTCGAGATATTGAAACAAACGTTCTGCATGTTCTTTTTCTTGATCTGCTGTTTCCAAGAATATTTTCGCGATTGCTTCATAACCATCTTTTTTTGCCTGAGATGCAAAGAAAGTATAGCGGTTACGTGCCTGAGATTCCCCAGCAAATGCAATTAAAATATTTTTTTCCGTTTGTGTTCCTTTTAAAGATACCATTTTGTTCTCCTTTTTATACAAAGCATATATGAAGATTACAGGTTTTTGATAAAATTTGCAAATATATTTTTGTTTGTCATCATATAAAGTGATATAATAGAACAAAGCGTAAAATATCAAAATATGGAGTAAAAAATATGTCTACAAAAATTAATCAGGCGTTTATACTGGCTGCTGGTCGTGGAACAAGAATGCTTGATTTAACAAATGACAAACCAAAACCATTAGTTACTGTTGCAAATAAATGCTTAATAGATTACAACGTTGAACATATAAAAAAGGCAGATATTAACGATTGTATTGTTAATTTGTGCTACAAAGGTGATATGATTCGCGAACATCTACAAAAACAATTTCCAGATATGAATTTCATTTTTTCCGAAGAAGAAGAAGCGCTTGAAACCGGTGGTGGTATAAAGCATGCTTTGCCAAAAATGAAGAGAGAGGCCTTCTTTGTCATAAACAGTGATGCTTTGTGGATTGATTTACCCAACAAAAATCTATTAAAAGACATGATGAATGCTTGGGATTCTGAACGTTATGACATGATGTTAATGTTACAACCGCTGAACAAAGCATATGGTGTATCTGGCAAAGGCGATTATGATATTGTTAATGATCGTCCTGTACGGCGTACAGATGCCAATATAACCGTTCCTTATTTATATGGTGGGGTATTGATTTGTCATCCACGTGTTTTTGACAATGAACCAGAGGGTAAATATTGGTTAATTGGTATATTTGATAGATTACAAAAAGAAAATCGTCTTGGTTTTTACGTAAATGATGGCGAATGGTTCCACGTTGGAGACCCCAAAGCACGCGAAATCGCAGAAGAAAAAATATCTATCTTGTAAAATCTTCTAGATGTCGTTTAGCGTATATTTGTGACGGTTTTAAATAATTTTGATTTTTCAATGCTGGTACATACATTTTGATGTCTATTTTGTCACCACACAGATATCGCAATACACCATGACAATATGGCATAAGTTTTTCGAACATTGTTTTTCTGTGGTTCACAACAAATGTACATACTTTATTTATATCAACACCATATTTCTTTGAAAAATCAGCATTTAAATCAAGATATTTTTTACAATAATTTTCTGATTTTATGTTATAAAAATACCTGTTTTTATTTAATCTTTCTTCAATTGCTAATACTTGATTACCACGACAATGCAAATCAATTAACATAATTAAATCATCGTAAAAATTGCGTTGTATGTTCGACATTTTTTCGTTAACAAAATTGATTTGTTTTTCCGTATATGCTGGATATTCCTCTTTGGTTGCTTTGTCCAAAATAGCATGTGTTAAGCATACTTGTGCAACATCAGGCATATTTAATTTCATACAGCGTTCATAACCAGATATAGTATGTGGATACATAGATTTTTGTTCGTCTACTATGTAACGACCAATATCGTGCAATAACCCACAAACAAATGCTTGTTCTACATCTATAAAAGCATGTTTGTTATTCTTTTTTAAAGTATGTGCAATTATCGCAGCAGACAATGCCACAATTAACACATGTTCTGCATGTGGCAAAGTTATTGTTAGTTTAGAACCATCTTTTATACGCTGATCTATATATTCACTGGCTTCATACAGTGCTTTTTGCATGCTACAACTTGACATATTATATCCTTACTACATGTTCATAAACATTTTTTCAATATGAACAATCAACTTCTCTATCCCTATATGTCCCGCCGCACTGATTGTTACAATTTCTGGCTTTTTTTTGCGTCCAAAAGATTTTTCAAACGCAGATAAACGTTCGTACAATTCTTCTTCATCCAAAGTGTCAATTTTATTTATAACAACAATTTCTGGTTTGTGTATCAGATTACCACCATAAGAATCCATTTCATGACGAATTGCTTTATACCGCGCACCCCAATCGTTTTCAGACCCATCAATGACATGCAAAATCAATTTAGTGCGTTCTGCATGACCCAAAAATCTGTCACCAAGTCCAACACCGATATGTGCGCCTTCTATTAATCCTGGCAAATCAACCATTATATATTCGTGTTCATGCGCATACATAACACCCAACTGTGGGTTGGTTGTTGTAAATGGATAATTAGCAATTTTTGGATGCGCAGATGTGACTGCAGATAACAATGTAGATTTACCTGCATTCGGAAAGCCAACCAAACCAATATCTGCAATCAATTTCAAACGCAACACAACCGTTCTTTCTTCACCCGGTAAACCATCATTTGCCTGACGTGGCGCCCTGTTAGTCGGACTTTTAAAATGCAAATTACCCCATCCACCATTACCACCACGTACAGCAAGATATTCCATGCCATCCTGATTTAAATCAGCATATTCAATTTCTTCGTTTTCAGATAAAATAACCGTCCCGGTCGGCACTGGCAAATACAAGGTTTCACCAGAATAACCAGTTCGCATTTTTCCCATACCATTTTGACCGCGCTGTGCAACAAATTTTGTTTTAAATCTGTAATCTATCAAAGTGTTGACATTTGGTACAGCAACAAACACAACATCGCCACCGCGACCACCATCACCACCATTTGGTCCACCAAATTCGATATATTTTTCATGTCTGAACGATGCAGCACCATTGCCGCCATCGCCTGCTTTGATATATATTTTTGCTTTGTCCAAGAACTTCATTTTGTTATTCCTATGTATATATGAATGTCATTATAACTTAAAAACTTGCAATTTCCAGTATGAATATTTATAATATGTATGCCGTTGCATAACGGTGATGATTCTGAATTCATTGCAGAATAGTCGTTTTGGACTGGGGGGCGGTACCCCACAGCTCCACCATTTTAAAAAGCTTTATGGGGCTGACATAGTTTCGACAAGCGCAGTAAAGGCAATTGATTGAATCCGACATGGTTGTCGTTAAACACTAAATAAAAACTGAATGGCGATAGAATCGCTGCGAACGACAATGTTCGCTTTGCAATGGCTGCCTAAGATGGCACTGAAATACGTTGGCAATTGTTAATGTATTTCGTTTTAGCTTTTGCGGGGTCTGTCGGGTACCTGGCACCAGAAACCCGGCACTATTTGGTTAAAAAATAATAAAAATAAAAGGAAAAAATATGTTCGGAAAAATTAAAAAAGTATTCTTTACAAGCGTATTTGGTGTTTTGTATATTTCTTATATTGCACAATTTGTTTACGTGTTAGCATTTTTAGACAACATGGAACACCAGGTATATGGTTTGGCTTTGTTGGCTTTGGAATGGTTGGTTTTGATTGCTGCAAGATATCTGTCCAAAAAATCCAGCAGTAACGCACAACAATTTGGCGGTGGATTTCGTCGTCGTTAAAAACAATAGATAAAATACGTTTAAATCTCTTGAAAATCATCAAGAGATTTTTTTACATCTTGAAAAACAAATAAAATATTCTATATTTATTTCGTTATGAAAGAATATATTTTACCTGTTCGTGATTTAGTCGTACACCCGGGCCTGACGGTGCCGGTGTATGTCGATAATCCATTGTCCGTTGCATGTATTGAATCTGCAACCAAGAACAACCAAAAATTAGTATTGTGTCCGCAACATAATTGGTCTTATCCAACCGGTATAGACGATATATTTACAACTGGGACGATTGGTTCTATTGCCCAGGTTCTACACATGCCAGATGGCGCAATACATGCGATAGTCAGAACAACAGATGTCGTAGATGTATCTGATATAACCATCACAAATGGTATATTTATGGGTAATATTACCCCTATAGAAATACTGGATGATTCCGCATTTGAACAAACGTTGGCTTTGCGTGATAAACTGGCTGACAGTATGCAAGCGTTATCTGGTCGTCATAAAATCAAAATGGATAAATTGCGTGCAATTATTCAAAATTATCCTATGCCAGCATTTGTAGATTCTGTAATTCAGATGGCAAATATAGACACTGAAACTGCTGTCAAAATCTTGAAAATGAAGACATGGCGCGAAAAATTGATGGCTTTGTTAGAGCAGATTATGCTGTTAATTGAAACAGAAAAAATTGAAGATAATATTTCCCGCCGTGTACAGAACCAGATGGAAAACGGTCAACGCCAAGCAATATTACAAGAAAAAATGCGTGCTATACAGAAAGAAATGGGCGAAGATGATGAAGAAACCAGCATCATTGGTTTACGTAAAAAAATTGAAAAATCTGCTATGTCGGCAGATGCCAAAGAAAAAGCGATGTCTGAATTAAAACGTATGCGCGCTATGTCACCTATGTCCCAAGAAGGCGGTTTATTAAAAACTTATATTGAAGAATTGTTATCCATGCCATGGGATAAATCAGACATCATACCGATTGATTTACACCAGGCCCGTGAAATATTAAACAGCGAACATTCTGGAATGACACCAGTCAAAGAACGCATATTGGAACATATCGCAGTTATGAAAAAAACCGGCAAAAATCGTGGCAGCATTTTATGTTTTGTTGGTGCGCCGGGGGTTGGAAAAACTTCATTATGTAAATCTATTGCTAATGCGCTGTCACGTAAATACTGTAGAATATCTTTGGGTGGTATTTCTGACGAATCACATTTTCGCGGACACAGAAAAACCTATATTGGCGCACAATGTGGTCGCATTATGGATGCTTTAAAAAGATGTAAATCTAATAATCCTGTGATTGTGTTGGATGAAATAGATAAAATGGGACGCGATTGGCGTGGTGACCCAGAATCTGCTTTGCTTGAAATACTAGATCCAGAACAAAACAAATCTTTTCGAGACCATTATTTGGAAGTAGATTTTGATTTATCAAATGTTTTATTTATTGCAACTTCTAATTCTTTGAATATGTCGTCTGCATTAAAAGACCGTATGGAAATTATTGAAATCCCAGGTTATACAGAACAAGAAAAATTACAAATTGCACGCGAACATTTGTTAAAACGTGCTGCGAATGATACAGGTTGGAATCCAGATAATATAATTATATCGGACGATGCAATTATGCACATTATTCGTAATTATACATCTGAACAGGGTGTACGTGAATTACAACGCGAAATTGCTTCTATGTTGCGGCGTAGTTTATTAGAAAATGATGGCGAAGATATAAAAACAGAATTCAATATTAATAAAATTGATGAATTATTGTCTGTACATAAAAACGCAAATCAACAGAACAAAATCGGATTCAGCGCAAGAATATAAACCAAAGGCAAAAAAAATGATTTTGATTATAAACACCACAACAAACGGTATAGAATTGGTTCTGGATGATAAATATACACGTATAGATGCACCAAAACAATCAACCGCTTTGCCAACCGCTGTTATGAATTTTATAAATCAAAATAATATCAAAATGTCAGATTTGACCGCTATTGGTGTTATTGTTGGACCAGGCAGTTTTACCGGTATACGAATGGGGATTGCCTATGCCAAAGGTCTGGGATTGGGATTAAATATACCTGTCGTACCGGTAAATATATTTGAAATATACTTACACAATACACCAGATGCATGTGTGGCTTTGGATTCTGGTCGCGGTGATTTTTTTGTTGGCGCACATGATATTGAACCGTGTGTTATGGATATAGATACATTAGAAACTTTTCAAATGAAATATCCACGCACAGTTGGACATATTCCGTTTGATTTAAAAGATGCAAAAACAATCGTTGAAAGTAAAATTAAAACTGGTAATTTACAGCCCGCCATACCAATGTATTTACGACCAAGTTATGTTGAAAAATAATGTTTGATGAAATAGCAAATCTTCATAAATTATGTTTTCCGAACAAACCATGGTCGGCATCTGATTTTGCAGATTTAAAAAAATCCGGATGTGAAATTATTGCTTCACAAAACAGTTTTATTGTATATAGATGCGTTGCTGACGAAGCAGAAATTATCACTATCGGTGTTGCACCAAATGCGCGCCGAAACGGTATAGGTTCTGCCCTGCTTACAATAATTGAAAAAAATATTAAAAATCAAGGCGTTAATAAAATCTTTTTAGAAGTCGCTTCAAATAACATTGCCGGTAAAAAATTATACGAAAATAATGGGTATAAAGTTGTCGGAATTCGTCCAAAATACTATGATGGAATTGATGCTGTTTTAATGGCAAAAGATTTATAAATTATCGTTTACAAAATCAAGTATTCGTTTATCAAAAATAATATCTTTTGATTGTAATGGTTTTACAATATGCATATCTTTTGCATGTCGCGTTCGTGATAATGCAACATAAGTTTGCCCATGTGCAAATGCGCCACGTGAAATATCAATTACAACTTTGCTTAATGTTTTACCCTGGGATTTATGTATTGTCATTGCATAACCCAACGCAAGTGGAAATTGTTTATAACTACCTATTTCATTTTCAACAATTCTGTCGTTTTCATCACGCGAATATTCAATTTTTTCCCATTTATCTGGTTTTACAACGACCAAATCATTTTTTTCATCGTCCAGCAATTGTACAGTTATCTCTTTGATACCCAATTTTTCCACTATACCCACAGAACCATTATGCCATTTATCACCATTCTTAACAAACATTACCAAAGCCCCCTGCTTTAAGCACAAATCCATAGGTGCAGGTACATCATTTGCATTAAATTGACCAGACAACACACCAACATACTTCATTTCTGGTGCATTTATTTGATTTAATCGTTCAGTATTTATACGCTCTGCAATTGCACGAAAAGGTGTTATTATAACAGCATTTTTACGAACACTTTCATCGTCTATTTTGCACGCATTAAAAAAAACTAATGCCGACACATCATTATCACGCAATCGCACAAGATTCTGAAGCAAATCATTATCACTTTGCCGATACACAGTGTTAAAATCGTATTTAATAAAATTCGCCCTTTTGTATACATTGGAATCAAAAAAATACGCATTATTATGTTCGTATGCCTGTTGATAATATTGCTGGGCTTCATGTGTTATAACCGGCGGTAATTGAAACATATCACCAATTGCAACAACCTGAATACCACCAAAAGGTTCATTATTGTGACGGGCCTGACGAGCCAAAATATCAATTGCATCAAGCAAATCTGGCGCCACCATAGATATTTCATCGATAACCAGCACATCGGTAGCATTTAATATATTTCTGGGTTTTGCCTTTAATTTCAGCAATTCTGGCATAATAAAATCACGCGGTTGTATTTGAAACAATGAATGAATTGTTTGCCCACCAATATTCAAAGCAGATACAGCCGTTGGACATGCACATACTATACGTTTAGTTGATGCAGATTTCAAATATTGAACAAATGTAGATTTTCCAGTTCCCGCCTGACCCAAGATGAGAATATTAGAATGCGTACGTTCGATTGTATTAAACGCATCCATTTGGTTTTTATTCAAAATCGGAATCCTCTCGGTCATGGGGGCATAATCGCATAATTTTGTAAAAAAAGCAAGATGGTTCATTTTTAACTTGCATCGCGTCAGAAAAAATATATAATTACTCTCGCTGTGGGTTAGTAGCTCAGTTGGTTAGAGCGGAGCGCTCATAACGCTTTGGTCGTGGGTTCGAGTCCTACCTAACCCACCACACATAAAAAATCCGTCATTATGACGGTTTTTTTATTTACAATTTAATTTTTGATTACTTTGCAAAAATCCGTTTTTTATCAGCCCATTAATACAAAGTTCAACCGGAGACGATTGAGTATTTGGTACTATTCCACCTGTATGACCTTTTCCTAAAAGTGTCTTTCCATCCTCCAATACTACTGGTTTTGTGTATTCGTACTCACAACCGTCTTTAGATGTCCAATGAAATTCCTTGTCATCAAGAACACAATCGCACCTTTGTATCCCATTATTTTCAGTATATTTTGCCCCGACAGATTTACAATTGTCTTTGTTTTCTGAAAACAGATAACATTTATTATTTGTGGAACTCCATGAACCAATACCTGTATCACGACAAGCACGTTCGGATTCAGAAGTACACTCTTTTACAATCGGATCCCACAATGCATTTTTATAAGCCCACGGTCTATCCACATTAATGTCCTGTTTGTGATAGTTTACCCAATCTTCAGAACCGGTTTCTAGTCCTGCTTCAACCGCCTCTGGTACATTTAAACATTTAAATTTTTTTTCATTACTAAACCAATACACAAAAAACCTGCTGGCCTTTCCAGGTCCATACGGATTTTTACATGTGTTATTTTCCCAAAGACCTTTCCAATAAACACAGGCCTGTTGTTCAGACATTTTCGACAAATCTACATTCTGATAATCATGTACATCAGTATTGTTAACATTTGTTGTATTCCCATTTGCCTGATTTGCAGTTGTTGTATTGTTAATTGAATTGTCACCAGATGACCAAAAAATATTGCCCGTAATATCATTATCAAACCCCATACATACTTTGTATGCATTATCTGTTATTTTGGTCCAACACTGTTTATACAGTGGTGCTGTTGCACCCTTTGGACCATAATATAAATCTTTTTTACTTAATTTCATTCCTTCGCATTTACCATTCTTCATTGTACCACCATATGCACAAACACAATCATCCAGTTTATCATTCGGCCATGAACCATTTGGGCATTTTGTTAATTGTTGGTTTACCAGCGGACCATTCGGATTAGTCAACAATTGGCCTTTTGTTACCCCAGAACAATACATACGCCATTCGTTTGCAATTTTTATCCATGCTGGATTGGATGTACATAAAGTACATTGATTGTTCAGATATACATATCCTTTGGAGCAAACTTTATCATCAACTTGAGATATAACACCGCCACTGCTATGCCCACTAGTGGATGACATATCATGGTTCATTACCATAGCAAAAGACGGTGTCGATATCAGGAAACACAAAAATGCTAGGCAACGCCTTAGTTGTGTG
>JAFRSF010000020.1 GCA_017427715.1 Alphaproteobacteria bacterium
ATATAAAATAAATAAAAATAAAATTAAAAGAAGAGAAAGAAGTAATGTGTGTTCAAATTGTTGAAAAATTGTTGAAAACTCACGTACATCTGTTGGTATAGTTTATAATGCTTTGCAATGTGTTTATAGGAATCTTAATCAATAATAATGTCAATAATCTATGGTAATGTATTGCTTCGCAAGGGTGATTACTAGCGCAACACCTTGTCACACACTGCAACAAAAAATAGGTGCGCAGGTGCGCACTTTGGATATTTATTCCGTAAAAACAAATAACTAAGTGCGTACCAATAGTGCGTACCAAGTGCGCATCAAAACAAAAAAGGTACTGTGACGGAAGTTTTTATCAAGGATAACGGCGAGCGCAGCACCTCACTACACACAGAAATAAATTTTAAGCCGCGGACCGCATTTTTTCTTTCTATGTTGCATAAATCTGGGATTTTAGTGCGGCTTTGTGCCGCGGCTGTGCCGCACTTATGCCCCACCAAATACGTAAAAAACGTCAAGAAGTGTTGATTTGTATCCAGATGTATTGAGTTATTTAAACATAACACTAAATACAAAAATATCATGATTTTTTAGGTCAAATGTATCATGGTGTATCATAATGTATCAACTCTAAAACCCGCAGAAAATAAGGACTTTACAAATCAAATTTTTTCATGCATGGTGGTGATGAAGCAAAGGATTTTTTATGAACGATTTTGAGTTTGTTGTTGATTTGTTAAGCAAAACAGGAGCTGTTGGCAATTGCCTTATAGACCTGGAAATAACAAAACGGAATTTTATCGCTTTAAAGGGTAAAAATGATGTGCGGATACAAAAACAACTCAACATCAGTTTGCAAAGATATCACAATGAAATTGACGAACTGCACAGAATGGTTGGTGTCAATCTGCCATCACCAAACGAACCAATAAACCATAACCCCAGAAACGAATTGCAATATATCACCGACAGAATCCCCGCATATGTTGCTTTACGAGAACTAAAAGGCGACCTCAGAGCATATGCAATAGATTGTCTGTTGCCCAGATTGTATCCAAAACGAAAAATAGGGGGAATATAGGATGTTCTACTTGACTTTATCCCTTGTTTTGGGCTACATTTTTCACAAAGGAAAGGTTGAAATCTCGTGGAATACGAAGTTGATGTAAAAGAGAATATGATTCTGAAAAAATGGCCAGAACTTCTGGACGTGCTTCTCTTTGATCATACAACCAATAAAAACATCTTTTGGGCCACAGATCTTTACGAAAAACAATATGGAAATCGCTATTCTTTCCGTTCCCAAATAAAACCAGAATTGATTACTGGGGAAAATGGCAACATTATCAAACCACGTATTGCCAAAACTAAAAAGGCTCAGCAAGATCGTGTTAAAGATAAAGCAGAGGTTTTTACGCCGGCCTGGATATGTAATAAACAAAATAATCTAATTGATAATGATTGGTTTGGTTATGAGGGTGTTTTCAACAAGGAAAAAGATGATAACACCTGGACCGCCACCAAGAAACCAGTTGTGTTTCCAGAAGGGAAAAATTGGGTTGATTATGTTCGTGAATTGCGGTTAGAGGTTGCGTGTGGTGAGGCGCCGTATTTGGTCAGTCGATATGACATCACAACCGGTAAAAAAATCAAGTTACAGAATAGAATTGGTTTGTTGGATCGCAAGATGCGTATAGTAAACGAAAACGCCGCCAGTGATAGCGAATGGCTTGCGATGGCAAAATGGGCATTCAAAAGCACGTACGGTTACGAATGGCAGGGGGATAATTTATTGCTGGCTCGTGAAAATCTGTTGTTTACATTTATAGATTATTTTGAAGATAGATTTGGTAAAGAACCAAATATGGATTTGTTAAAAGAAATAGCAGAAATCATTTCTTGGAATATTTGGCAGATGGACGGCATTCGTGGTGTATTACCTTGCACGTGTTGTAATTCCAAATACATAGATTTGTTTGGTGAAAAAACGATGGACTGTTGTCTTGGGTGTAAAACGGGCGATATCCACAGTCATAATGGAAAATACTGCTATATCGGTGATTGGAACAGAATGACATCAAAAGGACAACCAACAAGAATTAAATATATTTCATTACTAAAGGGTAAAAAATGAGCAACTTTGAATCAGCTTTCAGTGGTTATAAACTTATTTACGTTTTTAGCATGCCTTACGCAGATCACGATGGTGCGTTAAAGATAGGTGAAGCAACAATAAACACCGATGAGTTGCCGGATACTTTGACCCCAAATTGTCAGGAATTAAATGCTGCTGCTAACAAACGTATTAAGCAATATACTCAGACAGCAGGCCTGAGGTACGATTTGTTATACACAGAACTTGCTAAGACAAACGCTGGTAAGGCTTTTTCTGATCATGATGTTCATAAAGTTTTAAATCGTTCAAACATAAAGAAAAAACAATTTGAAGAAGTCGATGGATCTAAAGAATGGTATATGGTTGGTTTAGATGTTGTAAAAAATGCGATAAAGGCCGTTAAAGAAGATAGAAAATCACTAGATCCGAACGAGGTTATTTCATCTTGTACGCCGATCCTTTTACGTGATGAACAGAAAGATGCGGTAAAGAAAACAATTAAACGTTTCAAGTCTGGGCATAATCGTATGTTGTGGTATGCAAAGATGCGGTTTGGGAAAACATTAACAGCAATGTCTTTGGTGGGCGAATTAGGTTTAAAACGTACAATAATCATCACGCATAGACCGGTGGTAAAAGATGGTTGGTATGATGATTTCAAAAAACTATTTTGTGATAAACCAGATTATAAATTTGCTTCACGTACAGTCGGTGAAAATTTTGAAGACGTAGAGCGCGATGCAAAACACGATAGATGTAAATATTTATACTTTGCATCCATTCAGGATTTGCGTGGCGCAGAAGCCGCTGGTGGAAAGTTTGATAAAAACAATGCGATATTTAACACCGATTGGGATATGGTCATAATTGATGAGGCTCACGAGGGTACCCAAACAGAACTTGGTAAGAATATTGCAGAATTGTTGGTTAAAGACAAAACATACTTGTTGCAATTGTCCGGTACACCGTTCAACTTGTTGGATAATATAGACGAGGACGAGGTCTATACCTGGGACTATATTATGGAACAGCGTGCCAAGGCAGATTGGCATAAAAAACACCTCGGTGAACCGAACCCTTATGCATCTTTGCCAAAGATGAATATATTTACTTATGACATGAGTAAAATAGAGGGTGGCAAATATGGATCTTATACCGAAGATAAATATTTCAACTTTTCTGAGTTTTTTAAAACTAAACCAAATGGTGATTTTGTTCATGAAGACGACATTCGTGGGTTCTTAAATTTGTTAGTAGACGATAAAGCAGACAGTAATTATCCTTTCTCTAAACAAGAGTATCGTGATAACTTCAGACATTCGTTGTGGATGGTTCCTGGTGTAAAGGAAGCAAAGGCACTTAGCAAATTGTTAAAAGATCACCCTGTGTTCGGAAAGTTTAATATAGCAAACGTAGCTGGTGATGGTGACGAAGAAACAAACTTTAAAGATGCACTGGACTTAGTACGTAAAGCGATTACGGATCATCCGCAGGACACATATTCTATAACGATTTCCTGTGGTCGTTTAACAACAGGTGTAACTGTACCAGAATGGACGGCCGTATTTATGTTGGCTGGCGCATATTCAACGGCCGCATCAACATACATGCAAACTATATTCCGTGTACAATCTGCCGCTAACATCAATGGTCGCATCAAAGAAAATTGTTTCGTTTTTGATTTTGCACCTGATCGTACTCTAAAATGCGTTGCTGAATCTGTTAAGGTTTCAACACGTGCCGGTAAAACACGCGCAACCGATCGGGCGATAATGGAAGATTTGTTGCAATTCTGCCCGATTATTTCGGTAACTGGTTCACATATGAACCCGTATAATGTCAACGGTATGCTTGAACAATTAAAACGTGCGTACATTGATCGTATCGTTACTCATGGATTTGAGGATCCAAATCTGTTCAATCGTGATATGTTGTTACAGTTGGATAAATCGGCAGTTGAAAAGTTTGATGCTTTACAGAAATTGGTTGGCAGTTCAACGGCTAAAAACTCTGATACGAATAAAGAAAAACAAATTATCATGGCTGATAATGGCATGAATCCAGATGGTGCAAAACAATCTGATCAACAGCCACCACAAACGCCACTAACAGATGATGAACGTGCTGCGTTGGAAGAACGTAAAGAGGCTAAATCAAAACGCGAAAAAGCTTTAAAGGCATTGAAGGGTGTTGCTATTCGTATTCCAATGTTGATTTACGGCGCAGATATCGATGTAAACCAAGATATTGACTTGGGGCAGTTCGTTGATATGGTTGATCCAATATCGTGGGAAGAATTTATGCCGCGTGGCATAGATAAAGAAGTGTTTAAACAATTTATCCCATATTTTGATCGTGATGCGTTTATTGGGGCCGGTAAAGAGATTCGCCAACGTATTAAACGTGCTGACCGTATGGAACCAACAACCAGAACACGTTTCATGACTGCGCTGTTCTCTACCTTTAAGAACCCTGACAAGGAAACGGTTTTAACGCCGTGGCGTGTCGTGAATATGCATATGGGTGATTGTTTGGGTGGATATAATTTTTATGATCCAGAATACAAGAATCCACTTCCAGATACCGAAGATGTTAGGTATATGGATATCCCAAATGTTACGGATGAAGTTTTTGGACCAAAAGATACCAAAATTTTGGAAATAAATTCAAAGTCTGGTTTGTATCCATTATATGTGACATACACAATTTGGCGTAAAAGATGTATGGAAAATAACATTGATATAACAAAATTAACCGAAGATGACACATTATTTGCCAAAGCACTTGAGATGTGGGACAGCGTCGTTCAAAATAATGTCTATATTATCTGCAAAACCCAAATGGCTAAAAGCATTACGCAAAGGACTTTGTGTGGATATCGTGATGTTAAAATAAATGCACACGCTTTTGACAATTTGGTTACAATGATAAAAGATGGTAAAAGCAATAAATTTATAGAAAAGGCTACCTCTTGTAATACATACAATTCTAAATGCAAGGAGAAAACTATGAAATTTAATGCAGTGGTAGGAAACCCTCCTTATCAGGTTAGTGATGGCGGAGGTACTGGGGATAGTGCTAAACCAATATACAATTTATTTGTAGAGGCAGCTAAATTATTAAACCCACAATTTGTATCCATGATTATGCCGTCCAGATGGTTAAAAAAAGGGAAGGGTTTGGACTCGTTTAGAGCAGATATGATGTCTGACACAAGAATACGAACAATTCATGATTTTGCAGACGAACACGAATGTTTCCCGGGTGGTGTGCATATTGATGGTGGTATAATGTTCTTTTTATGGGACAAGCATTATGACGGTAAAGTAAAATACTTGTTCAAGCCAGCTAACGGCGAATTAGAGATTTCTGAAAGGTTCTTAAAAACGGATCTTTCAAGCACAGTTGTTAGAGATGCTAGACAAATAACCATTCTAGAAAAAATAGCAAAACATAAAAAAACGTCATTTAGTCAGCTTGTGTCTATAAGAAATAATTATGGTTTTGCAACAGATTTATTTAATAGACCACAAAATTATCCAGATGCACATCTTTGTGTAGAAAAACAAAATAAAAATTTTGTAAAAATATATGGTGTAAAAGGCAACAAAGGTGGAGCCAAGCGAGTGATAGGCTATGTTGATAAAAATAGTATAAAAAAAGATTTGTCTTCCGTGAATTTGTACAAATTGTTCTTTTCTTATGCTTATTCGACAGGAGCAACTGTTCCACCAGAAATTATTGTTGGAAAGCCAGGAGAAATCGCCACGGAAACGTTTTTACGTATAGGGCCATTTGATCGTGAGTTATATTGTAAGAACTGTTTAAATTATATGAAATCGAAGTTTTTTAGAGCGCTGTTATTTTTTAACAGAATATCGAAAAATTCGTCACAGACGACCTTTGAACTTATACCCGTTCAAGATTTCACAGATAAATCTGATATAGATTGGTCTAAATCTATTGCTGAAATAGATAAGCAATTGTACAAGAAGTACGGCCTGGATAAAAAAGAAATCGATTTCATCGAATCCATGATCAAACCAATGGAGTAAATTCATGCATGCTAACATTACTTTTAAGTTAGAAAATGATGCAAATTGTACATATTATGATGCAATTGTTGATGAGATGATAAATAAGTACCATTGGTACGATGATTATGGTTTGCTTGCAGGTGATGTTCCAAATGTGTCAGATGAATATATTTGCTCATCGGAAGCGTATAAGATGTTTATTGGTGTAGTGCAAAATGTGGCAACAAAATATGCTCAAATAATACATATAGTTGAATTAGGTATAACAACAAATTGTTTGGCGCAACCTTATAATATCAACGGAAAAATAGAATATATGAATTTTAAGCAGTACGAAGATATAACAGTTAAACCAATGGAGTAATTTAGGGGTAAGGTAATGTTGACTTTTTTGCAACAAAATGCATCGTGGATCTGTGGTTTTGGAATGCTTGTTTTTGCGCTGGTTCAGGTTTGTCTGATGTTTGCGCAAGGACGTCAACAGCTGAGACTAAAAAGACCGGAACTTATCCAACAATTGGACGATGTCGCTGCTGATTTTGATGGTACGCGTGAAACAGCAATAAAAGTTCAAGAATGGCTTTGTAAACACCAAAGCGTTTGTGCCTTGTTGCTAAAAAAGAAAGATGCAAAGACTATTGAAGATCTATTTGCATATCTTGTAAAAAACCGTGCCGATACAACTCCTATAAATATGCAAACAGCGATAGAACGCGTTAAAAAGTTTAATGCGTTGGTGAATGATGTTACAAGATGTTTAGGAACAGCTGGCTACGGTTTTACAAAAGAAAATCTATCAAAAAACAAGAAAAATATCAAAAATGTTAAAAAACAGTTGAATTTTAACAAAAAATCGTTAAAATTATCCAAAAATGGATAAAACGAGGCTAAAATGTTCTTAAAATTCAAACTTTCAAACTTTGTATCTGTTCTTGAAGAACAAGAAGTTAGTTTCACAACGTATTCTTATTCCAAGGATATAAAGCATATCAATAATATTGCTTGTTTGGTTGGGGCAAATGGTAGCGGAAAGACAAATTTGCTAAGAGGTTTTTTATTGTTCTTAGTTTTTAGTGTTAAATCTTATTTGCCAGAAAATAGACATTTATTTAATCTTATTGTTCCGCACTTTACAACCACAAATAAACCTTCAACATTTTTTGTTGAATGGGAATATGAGAAACGTAGGTATACATATGAAGTGTCTATTTTTAAACAAACGATTTTATATGAAAGGTTAAAAGGTACTTCTGATAAAAATAGTTATAAAACAATATTCGTTAGAAATAAAAATAGTTTCAGATCAAGTGATATTAAAATTTCTAAACAGGATAAGGTTAGATTAACAGATAAAGCAACAGTGCTTTCTTTCCTGTACGAATATGGATATATAAAATCTTATGAACCTAATATGTTGCAACCATTCGAAAATATATTGTCAAACATAGTATTAGGAGGGGTTAATTTAGAAAATCCCGAAATGCTGTTTTTAAATGATATCAGAGAAAGATTGAAGGATATGGATTTATATAAAGCATTGAAACATGAACTAGAAGCTGTTGATACAGGAATAAAAGATATAGTATTTCAGAGAACAATGTTTCAAAAACTTAATAATTCAACACATGAAATTCTAGAAGAAAAAGAAATGGATGCTTTGTATTCTGTACATACAGCGAATGGCGTCAACTATAGATTGCCGATCTTGTGTGAATCAGATGGGACAAAAAATTATGTTGGTTTGTTTATAAGATTATACGGTGTTTTACGCAAAGGTGGAATTTTAATAGCGGATGAATTAGAAAAGAGTTTGCATATAGATCTTGTTGAAAGAATTTTGAATCTTTTTATGAACCCTGTTATAAACAAAAATAATGCTCAGATTATATTTTCTACGCATAATCCATGGTTTCTGCAGTATCTTACTAAATCGCAGATTTTCATAGTTGAAAAAGACAACGATTCTAGCACAGAAGTAACTCGATTGGATGATATAGAAGGAATCAGAAACGATGAAAACTTCTTTATAAAGTATGTAAATGGTGCTTATGACGGTAAACCAAAAATAAAAGATTGGGGAATGTAATGGGAAAAAACAAGAAGCAAGTTAAAAAGAAATATACTTTTATTTGCGAAGGCCAACGAGAGTTTCTTTTGCTAAAATATTTGGCAACTCGACAATATTTTGATGTATGGTTGTCTGATAAGATAAATAAAATTATTTCTTGTAGAGGAGGAAGTGCAGATTCAATCGTATTAGAGGCAATAAAGTTTTCACACACTTTCCCAAATTTGGTTGTTATCTTTGATCAAGATTTTCAAGAACGGGCCCCAATATCAGATGATACACTTGGTGAATTGCAACGCTTATGGAAAATAGATGATAGTTTGAAAGGGGTTGATTATAAAGATTTTTTATCAAAAAATCCAACTAACAGGAATCCCGTGTTAATTGTATCACATCCTTGCTCAATAGAAGGTTTTATTTTGAGGGTTTTTGGGAGAGAGTATGAAAGTTTGAATGGTAAAAGTACCAAACAATTAAAAGGTGAAGTGGTTACGTTAATGAATGAAGTTCTAGAGAACGTTGACATGGATAAAGAAGTTAAAGATTTAGACGGATTAACACTAGATTTGCAGAAGTATTGTGTGTTTTTAATGAAATCTGATTTTTTACAAAAAATGTGTGATGCTAGACATCGTGTACCAGAATGCGATATTTTGTTAAAATTATTCGACATAAATTAAATTTTATTATCGCTTTCGATCGTAATTCATTCAAACAAATACGATTCCGAACCATTTGCGTAAAATGGCTAAGTGGGCGTGGTATGTTGTTGCGCTGGCTTGTTCTCGCTTGAATTCGGCGATTTCTTCGGCGGACAGGCCAAGTTCCCGTATAAGTCGATTAGCTAGCCCCATAAGGTAAAAAACGTTTCCTTGGGGGCTTTTCAGATCAATAACGATGCCTGTCGGATACTTTGCGTTGGGTAGCTTTAAGGCGGGCGACCATTTGCACAAACTTGTTTTGTATGCGGCGGAGCAGCCATGCCTGGCGGCAGGTCAATTTGCCACTGTTTGTTCGGCGAATTGCGGCTTGTAACTCGCGTAAAGACCGACATGCGGCAAAGTATAGCATCACAAAATCTGTGCGATGGTTAGGACGAATATCGTCAAAATGCGTATATTTCATAGACAATCCTTTTAAGGTTGTCGTATTTGTCCGTATTTATTGCCAAAAGTCCAGTTATTTATAACAAAAAAATCATTTGGGGGGGCTAGGTGTTTTTATCTGACAAAGTATCTATAACCATTTTTAGTAAGACTAAACATTCGTCATATGTTACAATTTTTACGTCTTTTTGAGAGGTTCTAAATAATTCAAAAGAGCGTATTTTCTCTTCTGTGTCTAATTCAGTTAACTGCCCCAAAATAAGAACCCCTTGCGGATTATAAATATTTATGTTTTCACGGCCTTGTATTATTGAGGCAGATTGTGCGAAAATTGAACGTTGGGTTAAAATCTGAACTATGGCACCAGTTAAATCTTTGGAAGCAGGAAACACACCGGCTCTATACTCTTTGGGGTTTAATAGGGGAGTCGATGGCGTTTTGATTTCAACAATGGCGGTATTTGGAACAATAGCATGTTTTAATAAAAAATCCGTAATTTCACCATGTTTGTTGGAAACATCTTTGCCTCCTATATAAGCTTTTTCCTGAAAAACGGAATAAGGCAACCCTGTTATAACTGTTAAAACCAATGGGTTGTCAGTGAAAAATTTCTGGTAAGTTTCTTCTTTTGCTTTTTTCTTTAAAAGATTTTCAAAGTCAATATATGCTGATTTAAAATAATTTAAATCGATTTGGTTTTTTGAAGAAATTAAACGTTTCTTCTCTTCTTGAGATAAAGTTGCGGGATCGATGTCTGCGTCCTGTATTTGTCTAAATACAACGGATAGTTTCCGTTTTGTTTTTCGTAAAGGGAATGTTTCGGGTTGATACTTATGAAATATTGCGTTATATACGAATGTATAGGATTCATCGCTTTTTTCACGTCATTTTTCGCCGCTGATTCTATTGATGCCTTGACGCAGAGTTATTAAATCCCGTTGGCTTACAATAAGCTTAGATTCTTTGTGCAAAATGTAAGTTCGATCAGTTTTAGAAAATATTACAGTTTGAATACCTAAATTTTGAGCGTTGATTATATTGGGGATAAAATTATATGCTTGTCTAAAACCAAGTCCATGTAACAAAGTCTTTTGAAAGACATTATCTATACTGCGAGGTAATCCAAATAAGATATCTGCCTCATTATTTGCGGATTTCCCTAACTCTAGAGTGTAACCTTTAAAAACGATGGTAGTGATACTATCATATTTAGGATGCAAGAAATTAGGCGAATCATAATTCAAAATTACTGGATATGTATGGGTGATTTGTGTATCCGTGTTTGTTTCTGCAATCAAAAGACGAATAGATTTATCATTTGTAGGTTTTAGATTGTTTGCAACAAATTCTGAGTCAATATCATTGATTTTATGCTGCGGATCTGGGTGGAGAAAATAACAAGAAATATTATTGCCTCGTTGCTCTATCTCAATAGTTCCAGACGTCCCATATTCGTTTGTTGTTTCAATTTCATCCTCAACATTCTTATATTCCATACTGTGGGCTCCATTTGTTTTTACTTGATTGTTCATACTGGAAATTATATACATTGGTTAAAGCAAATTCAATATAAAAGGTGTTTCTAATAATAGAAAAAAACAGCGAATATCAAAGGTATATAATTACAATATTTGCGGAATTTTATAAATTTTGCATTATGTTCAAAATATGTAGACAATTTTACGGGTTGAAAAAGCATAAGTTATTCATAAGACGACGGATGGGGTACGGATTCTGTGTAGCTATTGTGTAGCTGGATGCGTGATTTGTGGTGTATTTTGGTGTATTCATATATGCGTAAATACAGAAGTGTTAAGTAAAGAAAAATGCCGCAAACCTGCGGGGTTTACGGCGGAATTCCTTGGCTCGGGCAACTGGACTCGAACCAGTGACATACGGATTAACAGTCCGTTGTTCTACCGACTGAACTATGCCCGAATAACGCGACTTATAATAACCATAAAATCCGCACAAGTCAAGGACTTTCTAAACATTTTGCAAAGAAAATTTGTCTGCCCTAGTAATCCGCCTTTTCGGGCAAAATTTATCTCGATGTAGACAGGGTGTAGACGAGAAAAAATCAGGTAAAAAATACGAACTGTTTTAGCAAAAATGCGCTGTGTTATTCCGCTGTTCTGACAATTTTGTGCGTGTAACAAAAAACACCGCCGGGTCGGGCGGTGTTTCTGGTTGATATAGATTTTAATCTTCTGGATTCCATTGAGTAAACCATTTAACTTGGTCTTCATATGACATATTGAAATAACGTGCTTCTTTGTCCAGGGCGCGTATTTTAGCCATTTCTTCATCAGATAATTCAAAATCAAATACATCTATATTTTCTTTGATGTGTTCTGGATTAGATGTGCCTGGAATTACAGAAAAACTTTCTTGGATATGCCAGCGAATAATAACCTGGGCGGCTGTTTTGCCATGTGCTGCACCAATTTCATTTAATACTGGGTCGCGTAAGATTTCGCCTTTACTGTCGCGACCGCCCAATGGAAACCAGCTTTCTTGGGCAATATTGTTTTTCTTTAACATTTCTTGCCAATGTTTTCTTTGGGCGTACGGATGACATTCAATCTGCATGATTTGTGGTTTAATGGTTGCAGATTCAACCAAAGAATTGAATATTTCATCACTGGCATCAAAGTTAGAAATACCAATCGCACGAACTTTTCCAGATTTTACAACTTCTTCCAGTTCTTTCCATCCTTCAATATAATTGCCAACTGGTTGATGGAAATAAACCAAATCAACGTATTCTAATCCCAAACGGTTCAACATTCTGTCGATTGACGCAGCGGTATTGCCTTTGCCATATTCGTTTTGCCACAATTTGCTGGTCACCCAGATTTGGTCACGTGGAATTCCGCTGTCTTTGATGGCACGACCAACACTGTGTTCGTTTCTATAGGCGTGCGCCGTATCAATATGACGATACCCGTTTTGCAGGGCGGTCAATACTGCATTATATGCTTCACCGGATTCTTCTGATAATTGATATGTTCCCAAACCAAATGCCGGCATTTTTACACCATTATTTAATTCTATAACACAAGTGTCGTGATTCATACATTTCTCCTTTTGTTTTTCTGCGTTTGATTGACCGCAGCCGCACAGTGCCAATGCGCCAACGGTTGCGATTGTTTTTATAATTTTGTTCATCTTTATCTCCTTGGGTTGTGATTGTATGATAACATTTAGATGACCGATAGTCAATAAAATTATTGACCGCCGGTCAATAAAAATGTATAATGATTAAGTCAAAGGAGTTTTAAATGAAATCTATCGTTTTATATTTTTCCAAAACAGGGCAAAATTATTCTGGTGGTTCGGTTGTTAATTTAACCACGGGAAATACTGCGGTTGTATCGGAATATATTCGTGATATTGTTGGGGCTGATTTATTCGAAATTGAACCTGTAAATGATTATCCAATTGATTATTATGAATGTACTGATATTGCCAAAGATGAATTGCGCACAAATGCTCGCCCGTCCGTTCGCATGTTGCCAGACAATTTATCGGAATATGATACAGTGTTCATTGGTGGACCCATTTGGTGGGGAACATATCCAATGCCAATGTTTACAGTTCTGGAACAAATAGATTGGTCTGGTAAAACGGTTATGCCTTTTTCTACACA
>JAFRSF010000021.1 GCA_017427715.1 Alphaproteobacteria bacterium
ACACACACACACACACACAACTAAGGCGTTGCCTGGCATTTTTATTATTCACCATTATTCCATATAATTCTTTTGCGGTTGATGCATGTGTACCGAATGATACTGTTGCGGTTGTTTTGAATACTAATACAACAAACAACTATACATATTCTGGTATTCAGCCAAAATGGATAACTGGAACTGGTATACGTGGGACATCTGCTTGTTTAAGCGGTGATCATGGTATTGCGCCATATTGGGAACATCGTGGCAAAAGAGATTTTATATATCGTGGTAAATTAGTGGAAAATGATGTAGTCGTTGTTGGGGGTGAAAGAAGTGGTGTGTATTGTTGGTGTAAAATAATCTATCCTGTGGTAACGTATTGGTATTTAATTTTACGCAAAAAATCTATTGCGGATTGTGTCGACATATGCCCAGGTAATTGTGGCTGGGATATAACAAATGAAGAAAGTTATCAAGCAACAGTATTTAATTCAATTCAAAACTAAAACACACCGCCAATTTGGCGGTGTTTTGTTCTTTGTTTCTTTTTATTTTTCTATAATCACGATTGCGGCGGAAAAATTATCTTGGTCGGTCAAAGACAACATTACGTTTGCATTTGCCCCTGCCAATTCTTTCAATGCAGTTTTTGCACCGCCCACAATCAACAATTCCGGACGACCATTTTCATCATGAACAACAGATATATCAGAAAAAGAAATATCATCACTAAATCCTGTGCCCAAAGCTTTCAACGCAGCTTCACGGGCAGCCCAGAAATTAGCAAGATGTTTTTCTGCACGTGCGTTATCTTCATCTGCATATTCTAATTCTTTTTTTGTAAAAATACGTTGTTTTTTGAAAGCCGACCAATCAAGAAATCTGTCGCTTTCAACCAAATCAATTCCAATTCCGACTATCATTGTGACATCCTTCCTTTGTATGTTGGTTTTGATAGTGAAATACTAATAACTTTTTACCGATTCGTGCAAGTAAAAAATGGTGTGTTTATATTTATTGTTAATTTGTTAAAAAAGCCAACAAATTGTTGGCTTTGATATTTATTTTACAATAACGATTATACAAATTTATAATTTTGCTACATTTACCTGTACTTTGTTTATATCTATGTCATCTATACCAAGCGCTTTGCATACATTAGTGAAATTTGTTGCAAAATCTTTTGAACTGACATCAACAGTGTAAAAATGTATTCCTTTGACGTTTTCCAAGAATTCAATTGCAGGTATTGTTTCTCGTTTGAAACATTCTAAGCGTTTTTTGACAACAGCAACATCTGTGTCATCTGCACGACCACCACCCTCTTTTACACGATTGGCAATTCGTTCAAGCATGACATTTTCCGGCAGGCTTAGATGTAGAACATGTAAATCATAAGGCGATTCATCATATACGTATTGTTGAACAAGCCATTGTGCTTGTTCTACATTGCGTGGAAATCCATCGAGTATCATATCAGATTTACCATTTGAATCTATCGCGGCACTGATGATTTTAAATAACTCTGAACTTGGGACTAATTCGCCACGTGCCATAATTTGTTTCATGGGGGATTCTGCTGGTAAATCGCGTAAAATAGCACCGACTTCTATATATTTAAAACCCTTTTGTGCCACCAAATTCTTGGCATGTGTGCCCTTGCCTGCACCTTGACCACCCATTAGAACGATAATTTTACTTTTTAAATTTTCCATTTTTTCATCCTTTCAATAATTTTGCTGACGCAATTTTAACATAAATATCAAAAAGTCCAACAAAAAAGTTGGACTTTTTTTTGATAATTATTCTAATTTTCATAGTTCATTAGCGATTTGTTCACTTTGTTTTAGTAATTCTAATGCTTCACATACTTTTTTATAATTTTTAGCAAAGTCGTAATCATTAACATCTACTTCTGAAAATGTGATTGTATGGTTCGTATTAGCAATATTTTCCAACATTTTTATTGCGGGAAGTGTTTGTTGATAGAAAATACCAATACGTTTTTCAACAGCTTTTGGATCTAAATCGTCTGCACGTGCTTTGCCACCGTTAGTTGTATTCTCTTTGATGCGATTTTGAATACGGTCCAACATAACTTGCTTATTAACATATAAATAAACAATTTGGATTTCATATATACCAGAATATTTTTCTACTAACCATTTTGCCTGATCTTTAGTGCGTGGAAAACCGTCAAGAATAACATCTTGATTATCAAAGCCTTCAATAGTTTTTTTAACGATGTTAAACACATATTCATGATTCGCTAATTGGCCATTATTAATTTCTTTGTTCACAGAAGAGTTTTGTTGTGATTTACGAAGAAGCTCTCCTGTTTGTACATATTGAAAGTTATAGTCTTGGATTAAACGTGTTGAGTGGGTTCCTTTGCCTGAGCCTTGTCCACCCATAAAAACAACCATTTTAGATTTTGTATTTTTCATTTTTCATCCTTTTGTTGTAATCTTGCGACAGATTTTAGCATAAATATAAAAAAGTCCAACAAAAAGTTGGACTTTTTTGGTAATTCTTTAACCCAAGAATTATTTTTTGCTGTTTTCAATCGCTGCACCCAAGATGTCACCTAAAACAGAGCCAGAATCAGCTTCGTTAGCAAATTCTTTGACTGCTTGTTTTTCCAGTGTCACTTGTAATGCACGGATAGACAATTTCACATTGTTACCATCAACAGAAACAACAGATGCTTCTACTGAATCACCAACATTGTATTTAGATGTGTCTTGTTCAGCTTTTTCACGAGACAAATCGGTACGACGGATTGTTCCACGAACATCGCCAGGCAAAGCCAAAATCAATTCATCAGGTGTAATTTCAGAAACTGTTCCGCAAACAACAGCACCCTTTTTGATAGAAGTGTTATTGTTTTCAGCACTTTCTGTCAATTGTTTGATACCCAATGTGATACGTTCTTTTTCTGGATTGATGTCCAAGATTTTTGCTGTGACTTCTTGACCACGAACAAATTTCTTTAATTCTTCTTCGTCCAGTTTATTCCAAGACAAATCAGAAATGTGAATCATACCGTCCAAATCTGGTGTCAAAGCGACAAACAAACCGAATTCAGTTGTGTTTTTAATTGGGCCTGTGATAACATCGCCAACCTTGTGAGATTCTGCGAATTCTTTCCAAGGATTTGGTTGTAATTGTTTATAGCCCAAAGAAATACGGCGTTTTTCTTGGTCTATGCCCAAAACGATAACATTGATTTCTTGACCGTTTTGCAAAACTTTGCTTGGGTGAATATTTTTGTTTG
Organism: Alphaproteobacteria bacterium; assembly: GCA_017427715.1. GTDB lineage: Bacteria > Pseudomonadota > Alphaproteobacteria > Rs-D84 > Rs-D84 > Enterousia. Next base: position 3,263 of record JAFRSF010000021.1, read on the forward strand.
TCCAAGATAATTCAGACATATGAACCAAACCTTCGATATTATTACCCAAATCAATGAATGCACCATAATCTGTCAAAGAAGACACTTTGCCTGTGACGGTGTCACCAACATTAAATGCTTTGGATGCCTTTTCCCAAGGATCTTCTTCCAATTGTTTTGCACCCAAAGAAATACGATGAGATTCTGGATCAAATTGAATAACTTTGACTTTGATTTTTTCACCAACATGAACCAATTCACGTGGATGATTAATGCGTTTCCAAGACAAATCTGTTACATGCAACAAACCATCTACACCGCCCAAATCAACAAACACACCATAATCTGTGATGTTTTTCACGGTACCTTCGATAACTGCACCCAAAGAAATGTTTTTCATTGCCTCTTTTTGTGCGGCTGCGATAGTGTCTGCTTGGATTGCACGACGAGATACAATTGCGTTTGTACGCAAAGCATCCATTTTCAAAATACGGAATTTGTCTTTTAAACCAATCAAAGATTTTGCATCACGCACAGGTTTATGATCAACCTGAGATGATGGCATAAATGCAAATACACCGTTGATGTCCACAGTATAACCACCACGAACAACATCGATAATTGTTCCTTCTGGGTCAATACCGTCTGCAACAGTTTTTTCCAAATCTTTCCATGCTTTTTCAGCGCGTGCTTTGGTATAAGACAATACTGCTGTACCTTCACGGGATTCATAACGTTCAACAAAAACGTCAATAATATCGCCCACAGATGGGACAGATGCACCGAATTCTTTTAACGGAATACGGCCTTCGGATTTCAAGCCAACATCAACCATGGCAAAATCGCCACGAATATCTTTGACTGTACCTTTGGTAGCATAACCCTGCAAAGTTTCTTGTGTTCCATAGTTTTTATCAAACAATTGGACGAAATCTTCGCCTGCTACTGGGTTAAATAAATCTTTGGATAAATCTTTCATAATAGTTTTAAACAAAGTTTGCCATCGTCATATATTTTTAACTGGACGAGGTCTTGTGGGGTTCATCGGATTGAAATCATGCCCACCCATGAAATCCGAGTTATTATATATGTAAAAAATACGGAAATCAAGCAAAAACAAACAAAAATCCGCCCGAATTGGGCGGAATAATTATCTTGCAATATCACCAGTCAATTTTTCATGATGCATATAATTTTTTAAATTGAAACCGTCTTTGGCATGCCATTCAAATATACCCTTCCAGTTTTCATCTGGTATTTCTACCTGTGGCAGTGAATATGGTTTACGTGAAAGTTGCTCTTTGACCTGTGGAATATGGTTTTCATAAATATGAACATCGTGTAGTTCGCCTTTTAATATTCCTGGTTCTAGACCTGTTTCTTTGGCATATAACATCAACAACAAGGCATAAGAAGCGATGTTATATGGAACCCCTAAAAACATATCACAAGATCTTTGTGTCCAAATCAGGTTTAATTTACCGTTATGAACCAATAATTGATGCATTACATGACAAGGTGGCAAAGCCATTTGTTTTTCATCAACTGGATTCCAAGCATTTATAATAATACGGCGATTCGTTGGGTCTTTTTTGATTGTTTCTATGGCATTAGCCATTTGGTCGATACCTGGTTTGTCAAATTCATAGTTTCTTGGTGGATTTTCAGGATTCCATTTATATTTACCACCAAAATGACGCCACTGCCAACCATAAATTGGTCCTAAATCGCGACCTGATGATGCGATTATATTTCTAAGTTGTTCTTTGAAACCGTCTGGAATATCAAATCTATCATCATGTAATATTTTGTGATATGTTTCGTTAAATACAGGTTGCCATACCATCGGATTTGACCATTCGTCCCAAATATGACATTTTCTGTCTTGCAGCCATTTTTTATCGGTGTACCCATTGATAAAGAACTCTAATTCAGTAGCAATATTTTTCAATCCCATTTGTTTTGTTGTAACCAAGGGAAATCCGTCAGACATGTTATGTTCAAAAGTCGCCCCGCTTGGCATACGAATCGTGTCGATACCGGTACGGTTTTCCGATTTTGTTCCTTGGTTCAGGCAATTGTTTAATATATCAAGATATGCTTTCATTATTTTGCTCCTTTTACTTGGTAAAAGTATAGAAAACAAGTCCGTATTTTGCAACATAAAAACCGCCAAAAATGGCGGTTTCTTTTCCTGTTATTAACGTTTTAATTATCTGACAGATGCCTGTTTGAATAATTCATCTGCTGGAACAGATTTTTCTTTCTGTTTTACATGTGTCAGCATTGCATCCAAAGATTTTCTTTCAAACAACATACCGCGCAACATAATGACTGCGTTTTGGTTTTTGTTATAGAATTCAAAAATCTGTTTTGGGTCAGGATAACGAGATGCTTCTGCCCAGATGGCTTGTTGCATGTCATCGCGAGTCACTTCCACTTTATTTTGACTGCCCCACTCTGCCAAAATCAAGCCCAATTTAACACGGCGTTCTGCATCTTTGCGTTCTTTCTTTTCGTCCCATTTATGGTCTTTGCAATCTTTGTCGTCACAATGTTCATGATGTGCATCATGTTCCTGCTTTGCCATATTGTATTCTTGTTCAACCAAAGTTTCAGGCAAATCCATTTTAACTTTGTCTGCCAAAATATCCAACAATTCGTTACGCATATCACGTTGAGCGGCTTCGTTGTATTGACCAGAAATGATTTCACGAATATGTTCTTTTAATTTTTCAACAGATTCTTGACCAACCTGCTTTGCTAAATCATCATTTAATTCAGGCAAAATATGTTTACGAACTTCGTGAACCACTACTTCGAACTTAGCATCCTTGCCAGCCAGCGTTGAAGCATGATAATCTTTTGGGAACTTTACATTCACATCAAATGCATCACCTGCTTTGTGACCAATAACTTGGTCTTCAAAGCCCGGAATAAAAGCACCAGAACCCAAGATTAAATGATGTTTCTTGGCTTCACCGCCTTCAAATGCAACACCATCAACAAAGCCCTTGAAATCAATCACCGCAACATCGCCATCTTTGGCTTTATACTTTTCGTCTTGTTTTTCGGCTGTGCTGCGCGCTTTGCGAATATTTTCCAAAGCAGTTGTGACTTCTTTTTCGTCCAATTTAGCAACTTTTTTTGTCACAGTAATTTTTTCCAAATCAATACCCGGCAAAGTTGGCAAAACATCAAATTCCATAGAATATTCAACATCTTTACCCATTTCCCAACCGGACAAGTCAACCTTTGGGGTGCCGGCTAAACGGATTTTTTTGTCGGCGACATAATTTTCTAAATCTTTGTTCATGGCTTTATCAATCGCTTCTCCATATGCGGAAACATTGTATTTCTGACGCAAAACAGATAATGGAATATGTCCAGGACGGAATCCTGCCATTTTTGCAGTTTTGCCGAATTCAGTTAAAACTTCATCAGCAATTGCCTGTAAATCTGATGCAGCAATTTTGCCAGTTACAGAATAATGTAAATCTTTGATTTTGTCTTTTGTAATCATAATGTATCCTTTGATATGTAAATTGCACTGGATTATACAAACATTTTTTTCTAAACGCAACATAAACTTGAAAATCATGTTTAGACAGTGTTCACATTTTTTAAATGTAGATTGGTGTAGTCATCACAGTTTTAGAAGATCTGATGTTGCAAATATGACCGTTGTTGAGATATGTTGATGTATATTTAATTCAATACAAAATTGCATTATATAAACAAAAACCGCCGAAATGGCGGTTTTTGTTTTTGTAAATCGGCAATTGATTAACGTTTGCTGAACTGTGTAGAACGACGTGCTTTGTGGAAACCATAATGCTTACGTTCAACAACACGGCTGTCGCGTGTCAAGAATCCAGCGGATTTTAATGCGGCACGCAATTCTGGTTCCGCTTTTTCCAATGCTTTGGAAATACCGTGTTTCACAGCGCCCGCCTGACCGGACAATCCACCACCAGCAACCATTGCAACAACGTCATATGCACCATCGCGTTTTGTTACTTCAAATGGTTGTGCTAAAATCATTTGCAACACAGCACGTTTGAAATATTCGCGCATTGAAACGCCGTTGACAATCATATTACCTTTGCCAGGCATTAAATATACACGTGCAACAGAATCTTTACGTTTTCCAGTTGCGTATGTTGCGCCAGATAATTTAGTTTCAACCACTGCGGTCTTTGCCGGTGCAGATTTTGCAACAGTTGCTTTTTTTGCAGGGGCCGCTTTCTTGGTTGTTGTCTTAGCAGTTGTTTTTTTTGCTGCTGTCTTTTTTGTTTCTGTCATTATTAGCCCCTTTTGTTTTTACGGTTCAAAGCACCAAAATCAATAACGATTGGGTTTTGTGCAGCGTGTTTGTGTTCGGCACCTGCGTATACATGCAATTTTGTTAAGCGTTTATTAGCCAACGCAACAGCAGTGCGGCGCCCCATCATACGTTTTACCGCGTTTGTAATCAATTTTTCTGGTTTTTCAGAACGCATTTGACCCAGTGTGCGTTCCTTGGTGCTGCCAGTCCACAAGGAATGCCAAAAGAACTTTGTTTTTTCGGCTTTGTGACCAGTCAAAGCGACTTTGTCAGCATTTATAATTATAACGTGGTCGCCACAATCCATATTTGGCGTCCATGTTGGTTTGTTTTTGCCACGCAGAATATTAGCCGTAAATGCAGCCAAACGTCCCAACGTGCAATCTGTTGCGTCAATCAGGTACCATTTGGCATCTAATTCGCATTTTTTTAACGATTTTGTCGTTGTCATTGTTTTTTACCTTTTTGTGTTGTTAAAAATAACGTGCACATTATGTCGCAAATACGCACAAATGTCAAGAAAAATCAATATGGTAATATAATACCGTATTTTTACATTTCGTCTGGAATCTGTAATCCCATTAAATCAATTGCAGTTGCCAATGTATCAAAAGTCAATTTTGTAATATATAACCGCCCTGCTTTGATTTCTGGTGTAATATCATCGCGCAAAATTGGGCAATTATGGTAGAAATTATTTGCTAACTGACATAAATCATATGTATAGTTTGCCAACATATCTGTTGCGCGATTTTCAAATGCGGATAATATCATATGTTCAAAATCCATTATCTGAATTAATAAATTACGTTCTTCGGCTGATAATGCGTACGATGTTGGTTTGACAATATCTGTGTTGGCGCGTTTTAACACAGCAGCCAAACGAACCGCCGTGTACAAAATATATGGACCGGTGCGTCCTTCAAAATTGGTTATAGATTTTGCATCAAATACATAATCTGATTTTACATCATGTATTAAATCATTAAATTTGACTGCGGCAACCGCAATCTGATTGATTGTGTTGTCATCGATTTTTTTATTTGATTCGGCAACACGTTCCTGTACGGCTGTTGTCACCATGTTTAAAATGTCAGATAAACTTGCCACATCTCCATCACGTGTCTTGAACGGTTTACCGTCTGTGCCGGTTATTGTTCCAAATCCAACATGAATTAAATCAGCAGTCGTTATGTCTGCCATTTTTGCAACACGAAACAATTGTTGAAAATGCAATGTTTGACGCGAATCTGTAAAATAAATTACTGTGTCGGGTTTGTCATTTTGGCTTCTGTAATAAATTGCAGCCAAATCCCATGCATCATAAGTTTGTGCATTGGCACTGTTTTGAATCATCAAAGGTGGCATTGGCGCGTTATCTTGTTCGTTACGAACATTCACAACCAAAGCCCCATCTGATTCTTGCAATAATTGTTTGTTTTTTAATATCTTGATAACAGATGGAACATATTCAGACATGCCATGCTCCCCTATTGTTTTATCAAATGGTTTTGCATTTAAACGAATCAAAATGTCGTCCATCTGTTTTAAAGACATAGAAATAAAATTGTTGTATATATTTAAATATTCTTGATTACCGGATTGTAATTCAGATGTAATTTTGCGTGCAAGATTTAACCAATCTTCGTCTTGTTTAGCGCGCATAGTTGATTTTGGATATATTTCATTCAATTCCGCTACATTTTTCGGTATACCATATTCCAGAATCCATGCGATAATAAGTCCTATTGGTCGACCCCAATCACCAATGTGGTTGTAACTGATTGTTTTATGACCAACAAAATTAGCAATACGGTTAAATGTGTCCCCAACAACAGTTGTGCGCAAATGGCCGATATGTAATGCTTTGCCAATGTTATAACTACCGTAATCCAAATCAATTTGCAGTGGTTTTTGTGCGGCAATCTGTGTCGGTATAGTTGTGTTATTCAGTATAAAATCATCTTTTATTTTGATGTTGATAAAACCAGGACCAGCAACAGAAATATATTCAACAAAATCAAGTTTTTGTAGTTTGGGTATAATTTCATTTGCTAATTCACGTGGATTTTTGCCTGCTTTTTTTGCGCCGACCATCGCGGCATTTGTAGAAAAATCACCAAAATCGCGATTTTTTGGAATCTCCAAATTCGCAGTAAAACCTAATGTTTCATTTATTGCATCTGATACATACTTGTAAAGATTCATGATAATCTCGTTTAATTATACCGGTAAAGTTATGCGTACTTTTAACCCGCCCAGTTCACTGTTTTCAAGGAATATCTGACCGCCATGATTTTCAATTGCGGTCTGTGCAATCGACAGCCCCAGACCTGTGCTGCCGGTCGATTCATTACGCGATTCATCAAGACGAACAAATGGTTGTAAAGCCAATGCTTTTTTATCATCTGGTATACCAATTCCATCGTCTTCTATGGTAACCGTTACAGAATCTTCTGTGTCACGTTCTGTTATTTTTATTTGTTTTTTTGCGTATCTTGCTGCATTTTCGATTATATTTGTAAATGCACTGGTCAAGGACGAAGGACGCGCATAAAATTGAACCGGATTTTCAGGTAAATCTAAAATAATTTTTTTATCTGGTGCAGCATCACGAGCGATACGTGTTAGCATGGCGGGTAATTCGGTTGCTTGTTCAATTTCTGGCATTTCGCCACGAGCAAAGGCCAAATAACCATTTATCATTTCAGACATACGGTCAATATTGTGTAATAAATCTTCTTTGGATGCAGAATCTGTTTCTATGGCCAAGCGCATACGTGTCAACGGAGTTTTCAAATCATGTCCCACTGCGTTTAACATATCTGTTCTGGTTTTATTATATCTGTTCAAACGCTCTTTCATGGTAATCATGGCAGTGGCTGCTTCTCTGATTTCAGCTGAACCGCTGGGCTGGAATCCTGGTACATCCATACCACGGCCAAATTTATTTGCTGCTTTTGCAATACGGCGAATGCTGCGCGTATGAAATATGACAAACGGGGTGATTAATACAGATACAATCAAAATTGACCCAATCAACCATATCAAAAATACTTCCGTACTGGTGGAATAAATACGATACATAGATGTTCCGAAAGTTGCAATTTTACCATCTTTGGTTGGGATATCGACAAACAACAATCGCTTTGCCCTATCTACGTAAATCTGAGCAGGTTGTTGCAAGCTTGCTTGTAAATCTTTGGCTAACTGCCCTGCTTCTCTAGATTTGTTGTCATTTTTAGCAGGCCTATTTAATTGACTGTTAATAGTGACATTTATACCAATATCACGAGCCAATGTTTTTACTGAATTATCGTCACCTTTGTCAAGAAAATGCATCATCGTCGTTATTTCGCCAGATAATGTTCGTGCCAAAGTATTGTGAACACGGCGCCAATGATTGCCAAAAAAGGCGTTTGCAACAATCAATTCTGCTAAAACCAAAGGAACCAGTACCATTAAAATGGTACGCCATAAGAAACTGCGAGGTATCAATCTCATTTTTTTACCGCTTGGTTGTGTATCATTTTATAACCCATTCCGCGAACGGTTATAATATCTATATTTGATAATACACCATTTATTTTATTACGCAAGCGTTTTGCAACCATCGGTGTCGCTGATACAATAGTTCCCACAGGAGTAACCAGATTTTGTAATAATTTTTTTTCTTCGTTTGATAAAGACAATAATTTATTTGGAATGTTATCGCCTGTGTCAACAAAAAATTCGTTGTCGACAAATGATAAACCGTTCGGCAACGTGTTCAGGGATTGTTTTGGTGTTTGCTGGTTTATGATGTTATTTATGCGCAGAATTAATTCTTGTAATTGAAATGGTTTTGTCATGTAATCGTTTGCACCTGTGGATAAACCCGCAATAGCATTTTCAGAACCAGATAACGCAGTCAACATTATTACAGGCGTTTTGTTTCCCGTTCTGCGGATTTGATTTAAAAAGGACAGACCATCTTGTCCCGCCATCATTCTGTCTAGAACAATTGCATCAACAGATATACGATTTAATATTTGTGTGGCAGATTCTGCAGATTCGGCGCATATGACATTAAAATTATTTTTCCGTAATCCCAATGCTAATGTATCGCGTAACATTTTGTCATCATCAATAACAAAAATATTTTTCTTCATCTATTATTTGTCTTTGTTTGTGCCAACAACTGAATAACATAAAGTTTTTTAGTTTTCTAACGCTTCAACTGCGTATTCGCCTGGTTTAATATTATTATTTGACCCAACAGAATTGCCTTTGTCTTGGAAAGCGGTAGCGCGGAACTGCATTCCATTTGTTGTGAATTCTGTTTTGAACACCAAATAACCTGTTCTGCTACCGATAGTTGGACCTTGCATTCCCAAAGAATAATAACCGCCAATCAGACCATAATCTAAATCTATATAGTCAATATTTAGCAACAAAGACACATTTGACATACCATCACTGGTCATGTTGCAAGCAAATTCGCGATTAGTCAGAGTTGCTTGGGAGTTATTTGGGACAGATATGTCCATAACCGTTGGTTCACACATGCGTTGAATTCCATTTACCAAAAATTCATATGTCATGGTGACGGTTGCCATTGATAAACCAGTAGACAGATTTACCTGTGAAATTGTGGCCTTTGGTATCTTTACCAAAGCATTCGCTATGCCAGCGCGGACAGGAAACGAAATACCAGATTGTAAACAACTACGTGAAAATGGATCTGCTTCGCATATATACAATCTTGAATGTGCGTTCGTCATAAACATATTAGCCAAACTGTTGAACAAAAAAGTGCGCGTAATACGGTTATTTAACCGTGTACAATTAAAATTACGACAAATTACTGTTGGTCTTTCTGCAAAATCAACCCCAGGATGCATATATGCTTCTTCGTTACGAACGTTATAAATCATTTGATCGTAATTCATTTCGTCATCCATGTTCATAAACTCTGTTTCAGGAATAAAGTTAGGATCATCTGGATATGCATAATATGATTGAACGGGGGTTTCTGTATAAACAGTTTGGAATTCATCAACTGTATAATCAACATATTCGGCAGCCCAAACATTATTCTGTCCCAGAATTAACATAACTAATAAAGTAAGAAATCTTTTCATGGTGTCTAACCTTTCCTTTTGTACATATATAATATCATATGTTTACATAGAATGTTAAAATATTTTACATGGCTATGTCAAAACAAAAATATTTTTATTGAAAAGAATAATCAATTTGTTCTATAAATATGTTCAGAAAAGATAAAAATTAAACCAAGGTGAAGAAATGGTAGATGTTATTATTACAGGAGAATCTGGTAAACTACATGCTGTATATCATAAATCAGAACAAGAAGCAGCGCCTTTGGCTGTTATATTGTCTGGCAGTCCGCGTCAAAAATATCATATGAATGATCGTGTCTCGTATGCTATGTTTCGTGCATTTATGGATATTGGTTTTTCTGTGGTGCGTTTTAATTACCGTGGTGTGAATGATTCAGAAGGTTCAATTGGCACAACGGCAGATAATATGCTGGATATAGCCACTGTTATAGATTGGATTCAAAATAATAACGAAGACAGTGATAAAATTTGGTTGGCTGGTCATCAGTTGGGTGCGTGGTACGTTTTACAAGCAATGATGCGACGTCCAGAAATATCTGGTTTTGCATTGATATCACCTGATACTTCTATATCTGATTTTGGTTTTTTGTCGCCACGTCCAAACCGGGGATTGTTATTACAGGGGGCAAACGAAGGGGAAGAAGCATCTAGTTTTGGTGCGCATTTGACGCAGATTTTGAAAAAACAGGCACAAATTGATTTGGAAACAATCCGTGTTAAAAATGCAGATGCAAATTATTCATTGCCTGCTGATTTAAGACAGATGTATAATGATTTAAAGGCATATGTTGGCCGTGAAAACGCAGAAGATAAATTGTTATAATTATGATGGAACAAAATAAACGATTTTTAGACCCAAATATACCAGATGAAATGGCAGCTACGATTCGTCCTAAAACATTAAAGGATTTTATTGGACATGATGCTTTAAAGCAAAATCTGTCCGTGTTTGTGTCTGGGGCGCGCAGTCGTGGTGAAGCAATGGATCATGTTTTGTTGTATGGACCTCCGGGACTTGGCAAAACGACTTTGGCACATATTATTGCAAATGAACTTGGAACTAATTTTCGTGCTACTTCTGCACCTATGTTAACAAAACAAGGTGATTTAGCAGCGATTTTAACTGCGCTGGAACCGATGGACGTATTGTTCATAGATGAAATTCATCGTTTGCCCACTGCCATAGAAGAAGTATTATATTCTGCAATGGAAGATTTTAAATTAGATATCATGCTGGGCGAAGGTCCCACGGCAAAAAGTGTGCGTATAGATTTACCGCCATTTACTTTGGTCGGTGCAACAACCAGAACGGGGTTGCTATCAAATCCTTTACGTGACAGATTTGGTATAGATTTAAGATTATCTTTTTATTCTGCGAATGATTTGGCAAAGATTATTGTTCGCAGTGCGCAGATTCTTGGAACACAAATTGATGCAACTGGTGCGGTTATGTTGGCACAATCTTCGCGTGGGACACCACGTATTGCAAATCGGTTGTTAAAACGTGCGCGTGATTTTGCTGCCGCAACTGGTAAAGATGTCATAGATACAGATACTATTAAAACAACTTTATACCAATTACAAATTGATGAAATGGGCTTAGATAATATTGACCGTGAATATATAAACGTGATTATAAAAAATTATGCAGGTGGACCCGTTGGGATTGATAATTTATCGGCGGCCTTGTCAGAACCATCTGATACGATTGAAGATGTTATTGAACCGTATTTAATGCAACTTGGATTCATTCAACGTACCCCGCGTGGTCGTGTTGTGACAGATACTGGTTATAAACATGTTGGTTTTGAAAAATAACTTTTATATTATGGAATAATATTATGAAAACAGCACATATTTTTAATTTTTCTGTTGCGTTTGCGGATACTGATTTACAAGGTATTATGTATCATGGACGTTATGTAGAGGTGGCTGAACGTGCCAGAACAAATTGGTCCAAAGATATTGTTGTGCCGGATGATGACTTCGGGTTTATTATTCGTGAGTTAAATATAAAATATAAAAGTCCATTAAAACTGGGTGATGATTTTATTGTTGAAACACAGCCAATTAAAATTGGTGCTGCATCCATGGTTGTTGAACAAAAATTCGTGAAAGGCGAAACGATTTGTGCTATAATGAACATCACAATAGCGTATTTGGGTTCTGATATGCGACCAATGGCAATACCAGAAACTATTATAAATGCGTTGACATAAAATGAAATAAAAGGAAAGGAAAATGGAAAATAATTTTTCGTTGTTATCTTTGTTTAGTGGTCGTGATTTGATGACTTTGTTTGTGTCTGTGGTTTTGGTTGTGACCAGTGTTTTATCGTGGACTGTGATTATAGAAAAAATAAGATTATGGCACGCACAGAAACGAAATCCTGTGATGATTAGACATGGTGACAATCTTGAAACTATAGCCGACAAATTGATAAAGCCATTTGATAAAAATCTTTGGTTTTTGTCTTTGGTGTCTTATGTTGCACCATTTGTTGGATTATTTGGTACTGTGTGGGGGGTGATGGATTCGTTTGCATCAATTGGTGTAAATCAATCGGTCAGTATCGGGGTGATTGCACCTGGGCTGGCGGTTGCTTTGGGAACTACTGCGTTGGGATTGATTGCTGCGGTTCCTGCTGCAATAGCGTATGGTTTTTTTGCCAAGAAAGCAGATGATTTATATGATTCTTTCCAAGAACTTATCAAAGAAATTAAACATAAATAAATGGGGTTTGTTATGACACGCAGACGTTCCGGGATTTCTGATACAGGCATGTCTTTGACACCAATGATAGATATCATGACTACGTTATTAGCGGTGTTTATGGTAACTACACCTTTGATGACGGCGGGTATAGATATTGATTTGCCGCGTGCAGGTAAATCAACTATGACGGGTAATGATCATGCGATTCAAATCAGTGTGGATGCCAAGGGCAATTATTATTTGTTGGATATGCAATTACCGCGTGATGAAATTGTTAAACGTGCGATTGCAATGCGTGGTGAAAATCCAAATTTGGCGATTACTTTAAGTGGTGACACACATGCTGATTACGGTGCTGTTATGTCTATGATGGGTAAATTAAAGGATGTTGGTTTTCAGCGTGTTGGATTGAGAACGCAAATTGATAATAAATAATGAACAAAATAAAACAATTTGAAAGTGAAAACTTTTTGATGTCTGTGTTCGGACATTTGGTTTTGTTTGCTGCAATAACTTTGTCTTTGGTGGTGGTGGTAGAACGTGCAAAAACGGTGGCGCCAAATCGTGTTGAAATTATAGAACTGGATTTAAAAGATGTTAAAATAACTGGCGATGAAACTAAATTGCAAAATACCACTGTCCAGCCGGTTGAAACAGACAAAAAAACAGACCCAAAAGACGAAATTAAACAAAATATACCGGATGAAAAAATAGAGTTAAAACAACCAACTATGATTGAAAATGAAACTAAAACTTTAACAAAAGAAAATATCGGGCAAACCAAACCACAAAAAATCGAATCGACACCTGCACCGCGAAAAAAAACAGTAGTAAAAGTTAAACGCGAAGTGTTATCTTTGGACAGGACAATGACAGTGTCGGTTATTGATGCGTTGCGTGTTGCGTTGACGCGTTGTTGGAACATAGATACAAATCATCCAGATATAGAAGATATTCGTTTAACTGCACATTTAAAAATGTTGCAAACTGGTGTTATACATAAAATATGGTATGAATCAGAATCACGTGCGCAAAGTGACCCTGCATTTGCTTATGTTTTGGATACTGTCAAAGAAGCGATTCGTGTTTGTCAGCCATTTTCCATGTTGCCACGCAAAGAATATGACACATGGCAGGACATAACTTTGACTTTTTATCCCAGCAAGGGCAAAATAATGTAATGAACATATAAAGCAAAAAATCGCCGACAGGGCGATTTTTTTTGTGGGCGATCAATAAGCCGGATTCTGTTCAGCCAAAGGCGAGTTCAAAGAACAAGCCAAAGGTTGTGAGCATAATTAATCTGCAAGATGTGTTACCACAAATTGTCAAGCCCTCTACCCGATTCTTTAAATGATTGGGACGAATCTAGAATCCTTTTTGAGGTTGCTGCACATAGAGATTGCCCGTTTCACCACGAATTTAATCGCTTTCGTCACTGTTGCTCTAATCATCGAGTTGCCCCGTATGGTCGTTAGCCACTATGTTGTCCCACACAGTCCGGACTTTCCTCTGAATACAAACGTGTATTCAGCTATGCTCTTTCACACCCAACATGTCTAATATAACAATAAAATTGTGATTTTCAATGTTTTTTCTATATGAATTGCTTACTTTATCTTGGTGGGTATTCTTTGGGGTATTGCCATGCTTTTAATTCTCCCCTTGGAGGGGGTACGTCCGCAGGACGGGAGGGAGGTAACACAACGCAGTTGTGCCATGTTTCGCTCGCAATGACACAGCCCATAGGGGCTGTTTGTCCGTCATAGATGTGGTAACCGATGTTGTGCAAAAATACAAATTATTTTTATTCGCCCATGGTTTTGGCTGCGTGTAGAGTTTTTATTAATGTGTCTGCTGCGATTTGACGGATTTTTTGCGACAATGGACGCATATTCATGGCTTCTGCAACCGCATCACCGAATCGCTGGGAAATAAAGTCAATCTGGGATGGTGCGATAACGAAAACTTCGCTTGATATATCAGATGTTTTTAATTCGGTAATATTGTTATTTTTCATGAATCCCCCTGCTTTATTGATGTCGGTTTAATCATATCACAAAAATGGTAAAACAAAAACAGAAAAAATTATTTTTTTGTGCGGTTTGTTATATGTGGGGAATCTTCAATTCTCCCCTTTTGGGTGTGGTACGGAGAAGCCGGGGAGATAACACAACGCAGTTGTGTCATGCTGAACGAGCAAAGCGAGTGTGAGCATCCAGGTTAATTAATGTTCGGCGCAGCCGACAAATATAAATAACAAAGCCAACACTTTGCGCTGAACACTGATACACCTGGATTCCCACGCTGCGCTCGGAATGACAATGCTCTGGAATAAAGGACTCTGTCACACTGCTCGCAATGACACAGCCAGATGGGTTGTTAACCTGTGCTTTATGCTATATTTCAAAAAAAATAAAAAATGTTAATTTTAGCCCTTGACCAAAATGTGAAAAATATTCTATGATAATCATCAGAGAAAGGAGAATCATTGTCGTCAGTGGTGTTTATCCGCAGTTTTGGGTGTGTTTTAAAAATCACATGTGTTGTGATGGTTTGTGTTTGTCACGGGGTATCGCATGCAGATGATACTGTTGGTACAATTGATTTAACCAACCTGCCATTGTGGCAATCAAGTGTGGTAAATTCGTCCGTATCATCCGCCGGTACGGGTATAAATACGGATTATAGTTTCGATAATTCTAGTTTGCTAGCGTCGTCAATTATTAATAACGGTATAGTAGATTTTGACTCAGGTCTGACACCAAGTGGAAATTTTATAGATTGGTCAAGATGGGGGTTAACACCTATCAGTATTGGTGGTGATGATAGTACTGGTGATGATACTGGGAATGGAACACCAACAACTGGTACTGTGGTGGTTGGTTGGTTGTGTCCTGGTGCTTCAGGTGCAATATTGAATAATCTTAATGCTGGTTCGACACTGCTATTCCCGCAAATTAAAACACAGTGTCCCGGTGTTGGTACATCCGATCAACGTGACATGTGGTTTTGTTTAATAAATGATGGTACAAGTGTTGTGGGGTTTGGTGTTGTTCAGGGGTCAAACATAACGGTGCCAGCGGGTAGAGGTGTTATTGCATGTACACCTGCGAATATTGTTAAATGGATATGGTCTTCTGCTAGCACTATGTCGTATGCACAATGTGGTGCGGATATTACGGTTAGTGAAGATAATGATGTATGGAATTTTCTGGTTACAAAACAACCTGGGGGGTGGTACTATTGGGATGGTTCTATGACTAATCCAGCGGTAGCTACGCGTCAACAGTTTAGACAAATGTTAGAATTAACAAATCTTTATGTTAATATGAAAAATGGCGAAGCCAGCGGTGCATACAGGGTTGGACCCACCCAAGATTTATCAAAGTTGGATGATTATTATACAAAAACAACGACCACCACATATGTTGATGTTGGTGTAAAATTAACATTAAGATGTCCAAATAAAACTTCAGCGGGTTATTTATTGCCTATTGGGTTAAACTTGAATGAATCTCAATTAAATAAAGTATATAGACATTGTGGGGATACGTACAATAGTAATAATTCCAAAATCATGTGCAAGACCACAGAAAATGGAACATCAGAAGAATTGACGACTAGTACCGAAGTATGTGTTATTCGAGAAACATCAAGCGCGACTACTGAAGTTACATCAGGAACTACTACAAGCGCTGTCGTTTGTAATGAATTTGATTGTGAATTGACACAGTGTTGGTCAGACCTGAATTGTGAAGAGGGTTTTTATTTACCATATGGTAAAGCAGAATGTGAGCCCTGTCCACAGGGTTATTATTGTTCTGGTTATAAAAATGGGGATCAGAATTGGTGTTATGCGGACAGTGGTTCTAATACATTTGGAAATGGTACGATTGGTGGTCATGGTATAGAATCTTGCGTGGCTGTAATGGGTGATTCAACTGCAACAACTGATGCAAAAGCAAATCCAGCTGGTGAGCCAGACAACGGTTGTAATGTAGACTGTGGAGCAAAAATTTACAAATGTTGTGCCAGTAAACCAACAGCATGTTATATTCCATGTAAAGGAATAGAATCTGATGATAACAACACACTGGTACCAAAGGAAGAAAAAGTATTTTATAAAGCAGATGCAGATAATAAATGCAAGTATTCTGTCACATTTGCATATAAAAAGGAAGGCGAAGAAAGCGAAAATGGATGTAATGTAACCAGTTGTTGTGAAGATTATCCAAGTTATGCCGATGTATATGGTATTGAATCTTTGATGGGTGCCAAGACAGTTGGTTTTATGAATGCTGTGACAACCGTAGCAAGGGATCATTATATAAATGGTCGTGCCGGCAATAGTAGTAATTTTGCCCTTGGTCTATCAAGAACAGTCGCACAGATAGGTGGTCGCGGAACAAATTCAAAATCAGATTATTTATCTTTGTGTACACCAAATGAATCTGATAATGTGTGTGGCGCAGGTAAAGAGTTTCAAGGATGGGAACTTTACAGTATATATAATGTTCCAAATAAACAAAAAAATGCCGTTGCATTAAAACCAAAATGCAAACCAAAAACATACAATATAACATATAAATTGGACGGTGGCGAATGGCCAGATGGTTCACCGACAAAAAACACATATACCTTCGGCGAAAACTTTAAAGATAACAAACCAACAAAACGCGGTTATGTGTTCAAAGGATGGAAAAAGGATAATGACGCAGATGTTTGTGATGAAGAATGCGGTTGTAAATTATATGACACAGAAGCTGTTTGGTGGTGCAACGTGGACAAAAATAACAATGCAATCGCAGGTGTGCTTGGTGACGATTGGACCGGTGATGTTACATTAACCGCTGTATGGGAACCAATTAAATACGGGTATATTTACAAGCATATGGGAACAGTCGGTGCAACTGGTAGGTTTGACAATACGCAAACAACCACTTACGGTGGTGGTGCTAAATTGGCAAAAACAAGTGATGCAATATCACTTGAACATTGGAATGTCACTGGTTACACGTTTACACATTGGTGCCGTGCGAAAAATGTTTTAACAGGTAGTATACGAGAATGTCAAGAATATGAAGGCAACAGTTATGCAGCGGACGGTACTGTGCCGGTTGATAATTTATTAACCGAAGAAGAATTAAACGGTGGCAAAGATTTAGGTACCACTACAGGGTCATCAGAATTGATATATATTGGGCCAATATGGAAAGCAATTGATTACACAATTCATTATGATTTTGGGGTTGGTACGTGTTCTGGTACAGATTGTCCAACAACATATAATATAAAAAGTGAAACAATTACAATTTCTGCGCTTAGCAAAGATGGTTATGAATTCAAGGGCTGGTGTTCGTATAACAAAGCCGATAATGATGGTGCAAATTGTTCCGATGAAAACGAACCATCGCAAACCGTTGAAATATCTACAGGATCAACGGGCGACAGATGGTTGTATGCTGTGTGGAAACCGATTACTTATTATATATGCTATAAAGATGGTCAAGATGTACAAGATGAAACTGCATGTACATGTTCCGTGGAAAATGCTGGTACCTGTGGCGATTATACAAAAACCGATTATTCAGATTATAAATACACATATACCATAGAAGATACGTTTACTTTGCCGGTACCACCCCGCCCTGCTTCTGAGAATGACAAGGATTGGGGTTTTGTTGGCTGGTATAATGGTAAAAATAAAATCAACAAAATATCTAAGCAATTTGGTAATTTGACCCTGTATGCACATTGGACAAAACAATTAGCAACGGTGAATTTTGTTTGTTCGTATGCTAAAATTGTGACTGTGAAAGATAAACAAATTGGTGAAACAATTGCGTATCCAACCGAATCGCCATGTGATGAAGTGGAAAATTGGTCTTGCGGTGGCGGTGATTTTGACGTGGTACAAGATAATGGTGGTATCATAGTCAAATCCGATAAAACAGTGACCTGTCGTTCGGCATACAAGATTAAATATATGAATCCTGATGGTAATACTAATACTGAAATCAAAGTAAATGGTCAGACCCTGACCCCGCGCAGTTATACAGGTCTTGGTACAACATATTTTCCAGATTATACAACCATGAACAACCTTAATATTCGTCCAGGTTACAGTTTTGCTGGTTGGTTCTTGAATACAAATTTCACAAATGAAGTCACCAGGTTGGCGCCCCGTGCATCTGGAAAAAAGATTTTATATGCAAACTGGACCCCAATTAAATATACAATTAAATTTGATAAAAATGGTGGTACGGGTGATTCAATGGCGCCTATGACAAACATCACTGTTGAAACCGATTCATTAAAATTAACCAAAAACACATATACGAAAACGGGATATTATTTTGATGGTTGGTGCCTGGAACGCACTTGTGATACTGCATGGGCAACGGATGAAGAAGAAATCAAAGATTTGGATTTGAATCCACAGCAAACAACAATAACACTGTATGCTAAGTGGGAACCAATTACATACACAATTGGGGTTAAAAAATGTGGTACATTCCCAGGTGTTCCGTCTCAATCTGATATAACCGCAGAATATGGTGATGGTACAACTTTGCCGGATAATCCGTTTAGTAAAACTGGATATGATTTTGATGGTTGGTGTTTGGCTGATGATGGAACTGGTGCGAATCATAAATGTATAGAACCTGTACAATCATTTGAAGAAAATGCGTTGGCAGACAGTTTAATAGATTTGGGCAATTTGCCAGACGGTGATATCACAATAAATATTTGTCCAATCTGGACACCAAAGACAATTAAATGTGACCCCGGGTATTATTTGCCTTTGTATAAAGATGGTGCGGAACATAGTGAAGAAGTCAATAATGAAGACAGAAACGAAGAATGTGCACCATGTGAAGATGGATATTGGTGTCCTGGGTTAGAACATGAATGGGGTACGTATGTTGATGGTACCGATTATGCGGATTTATATATGGGACGAAATGATTGTGATAGAACACAAAATACTTCTTGGCATTCTGATTCGCCTCGTTCAGAACATGAAAATTGTTGGTATTCATATTATGGTTATTGTAGTTACTTTTTCCCTTGTCCAAGCAATGCAACATGTGAATGGAATCCATCTATGACTGGTACTAAAAAATACTACGGTTCAGATGCATGGATAGATGTTGGTAATAACAATAGTACTGGACCTAGACAGTGTGTTCCGCCAACTGTGACATGTGATGATGGTTATGAATTAAATACAGAAACACAGCAATGTAACAAGAAATATACTGTTTCGTATAAACACTGTGGGTATGCCACCAGCACTGGCGCTGGTGTGTTGGGCAGTGTTAATACATCTGTTGGTTCTGGTACAACATTGAAAAGCACACAAGATGCAATGAATGTTTGGAGCAGAACTGGTTATACGTTCACTAATTGGTGTAGAGCGGAAGATAATGTCACAAATGGTAAACGTAAATGTCGCAGTGGGGATGATTCTGTATCAGCAGTTGCAGGTACCGGTTTGACAGATTATTTGTTAACAGAATCTGATTCGGATACAGCAAATTTGACCATAATTGTATGTCCAATTTGGAAACCAATTGATTACACAATTCATTACTATGATTCTAAAAATGAAGATTTGATATATGATGATTATTTATGGTCTGAATCTGAAACGTATAGCATCACGTCTGAATCGCCTATTGATTTGGATACCCCGGAATCGCAAACGGGTTATACGTTTACTGGTTGGTGTTTGTATGATGAACAACAGTTAGATATTGAAACTGCATCTAATTGTGAATCTGTGATTGATAAATTGTCTGTAAGTGCTGAAAATCTGGGTGATAAATATTTGTATGCAAAATGGACCCCAAAAACGATAGTTTGCGACCCTGGATATTATTTGCCAGCAAATTCAGAAGAACAAGCAGAATGTCCAGCAGATAATTATTGTTCTGGTGGAACATATACATATACTGGCGCGGCCCAGGGTGCTACATCGTGTCCGGACGATTATCCACATTCTGATGGCGGCACAGATGCAACGGATAAAACATCTTGTTATAAAGATTGTCCGGATATTGAACACAAGCAATTGATTGGTGGCAAAATATCTTATGTTTCAGATACAGAATCAAATGATACTTGCGAATATGAATTTTATTGTGAAAGTGGTAAATATTTCCATATTGGTGATGGCAAAGTGTGTTTATATAAAACCAAGCCAGTTGATAAACCTGTATTGGGAATCAAAATAAAAAATAAATCGTATTATATAATGTTGTCTGATACTGGCAACAAGACAATTAGCAAGGGTTCAAGCAAGAAATTACGCGTCAAAATTGGTCCCAAGATATATAATGCACACGATGCATCTGTGCTGGAATGATACCGTTTTCCCACCCATGGCGGTCAATTCTGCCCCACAGACGGGGAATCTTCAATTCTCCCCTTTGAGGGGCGGTACGTCCGAAAACCTTATATTAATTCTTCCCTTGGGGGGGTACGTCCGCAGGACGGGAGAGAGGTTAACACAACGCAGTTGTGTCATGCTGAACGAGCAAAGCGAGTGTGAGCATCCAGGTCAATAAAAAAAGTAGTTCGGCAAAGCCGAACACTTATTGATTTACCTGGATTGCCACGCTTCGCTCGCAATGACACAGCCAAAGGGCTGTTTGATCGCCATGGGAAGAATGCTAAGACCTGGGCGGGGAATTATTATGGTGGGCTGCGCCACAGTAATACCCCAAAAAAACTGAGAATTACAAATTCCCCACCAGTGGCGCGCTATCCTATCGACCTTTCGTAATGACGATGCTCTGGAATTCGGTTTGTTAATTTTTTGCGTTTTTATTATATTTATTTTGTTGCTTGACTTGCTTGTCGGTTTTTTTCTACACTGTTTTTTGAAAGTAAAGGGAGATTTTTATCAGACGTTATTTGGCATTTTTTAATAATGTTGTAATGTCCATGTTTGTGGCATTTTTGCTGATGCCTGCGTCTGCGTTTGGTGTGGCAATCACATACGATTTAAATGGCGGACAATTACCAAATGGTGACACAATTTATCAAATCGATTCGTCAAATGCTGGCACAGTTTTGGACAATCCTACCCGCGATGGTTATATCTTTGCTGGTTGGTGTGCCGAATCGGATTATACAGCCGCAACAAGTACATGTTCGAATCGGTTGGGACTTGAAACAATAACAAATGGCGATGTATCAAAAACAATGGTTCGTTGGACTGTGCCAGATAATGTGGCAAACAACACAACATATATCGCACTGTGGGAAGAAGATAAGTTTCAAATTAAAACCACAAACAACACAGACGAATTTGTATTTAGTATATCTGCATCTGGAAACTTTTGGGTCGATTGGGGTGATGGTAATATTGAATACATAAATAAAAATAATACAGATGATATTATTTATTCGCATACATATACGACAACCGCATCTTATGTAATTCACTTTGGTGGTTTGGCGACGGGGTATATAGATTTGGAATCAGATGAAATCGCTCCTGCAATAACATTTAGTTATTCCGATAATAATAATGCTGACAAAGTGTTGGCGGTGACTGGTTCTTTGGGTGCAATATTCCCAACGTTGCATAATGGGGCAAATAATACAGATTATCCGATTTTTGTAGCCACATTTGCGCAGTGTACATCATTAACATCAATACCGTCAGATTTATTCAGAGGTGTGTCTGGTTCAGCAGATTATATGTTTGCGAACACATTTTGGGGTTGTACATCATTGAAATCAATACCGTCTGGTTTATTTAGTGGTGTGTCTGGTGCAGCGGAAGCCATGTTTTCGGGTACATTTATGGATTGTACATCACTAACATCTTTGCCAAATAGTTTATTCCCAAATATAACATCTGCACCAACAACACAAATGTTTTCTGTCATGTTTTATGGTTGTACCAATTTATCGGGATATGTGCCTGCCACTTTGTTTGGTAATATGAATTCGAATAATTATTCTGTTGGTCCGATGGAATATATATTTGGTAATACCAATTTAAATACATCTTGTCCGGTTGGCACACGTCAATATTTGACTGGGTTTGAAGATGATTGGTATTTGGATGAAAACTGTACAGACCCGAACGATTCAAATTGCGGTTTTGCAGTGTCTTGTATTGCTGATAATGGTGTTTTGTGTCAAGCGGGTGAATATCGTGATGAAAATGGTGTTTGTGCGCCCTGCCCGATTGGTTATTATTGTGCATCTGTGCCGACTGTGTATACTGCAAATAATACAGGTGCAACACAATGTGGTGAAAATGCAACAACACCTGCACTGGGGGCAACAGAATGTAAATGTAATTATAGTATGGTGTGGAATGCAGAAAATAATGAATGTAATTGTCCGCAATCCAACAAAACATGGACAGATATGGAAGTTTCTGATGGTTATTTGCACGATTTTGGTAATGGTAACAAAGCGTGTGTATCAATGATGATGTCTGCTGCAGATACAGAAATTGCGGGTGCGTGTATTGATTCTGCATCGCCAGAAGAATCTGCCACTTGTGATTGGACGATTGCGGGGCTGAAGATATCTGCGTGTAAGTATGATGGCACTGATTATAATGATTGCAGTCAGGCGATTGGTATATGTAAATCGGAAGACATGGCGCCGTTCTTTACCGAAGAATTACCAGTTGACCAAATGATGACAGTTATGGGATTGTCCAGTGATACACCGGGTTGGGACTGGGATACGGATTTCTTTGTAAATAACATATCGTCATATAATGGTGTCACACATACAGTATTGTCCGCCAATTCATATAATATGTGCTGTGCCGCTGGGGAATATATGTTGGTTGAAAGTGGTGTTGGGACATGTACCGCGTGTGCAGATGGTTATTATTGTCCGGGCGGCGGTTTCACGACAAATGAAACAGCAGGTCTAGAAAATTGCCCAGAACATCAACACCCAAATGCAAACGGTTCAGCATGCGAATGTGATACAAATTATACAATGGATGAAAATACAGGTGTTTGCACTGTGGTTTGTCCAGCAACGGGTAACCATTACACACATTGGGAAGATGATGGCAGCGGTATTATGGAATATCTATCTGGAAATTCGTATGATAATACAGTGGCAAATTGTGTGACGATGCGTATGTATGTTAATGATAATTCGTATATTCAAGGCGAAAATCCAACTGCTGCAGATTATGCGGCGGCTGGTGGACGTGTTGCGTTTTGTAAATATAATACGAGTACAGGTTATTATGATGGTGCATGTACAAAAGCGTACACAATGTGCGAAGATGACGATATTGCAACAATGATGGGTTCATTAGCAACAGGTGGTATTATACCGTTGATTAATACTTTGGCTGGTTTAACAGGTAACATAAATTACAATACTTTGTTTACCCAACCATCAGATAACGTTGTAACAGAAGACAGATGTATCGCGATAACATGTTTGGCAGGTACATATTTGGATACATATGGTGCGGAATACGCATGCAGTAATTGTCCTGAGGGGTTCTGGTGTCCGGGTGGCGCATGGGTTTCTGGTCTGACAACTGACCAGGGCAAAAATCAATGCCCGACTGCTGGTGATAGCATAGATGGTTTGGTTTATACCAGTGCGGCAGGGTCTGATGCGATAACAGATTGTTATGCAAATTGTCCGTCAACACCAAATTGTGTGGCAAATGTTGCAAATACGTCTGGAAATTGTAGTTATGTTGATAATATTGCAACGGTAAGTGATACACCTGTAAAATATTATGGTGGAACATGTGCAACAAAGTTTACAAATTGTAATGCTGGATACAGCAATCCACCAACAGATATAACATCATGGATTGAACAAAATCTGGAATCTATGAATTATGTAAGAATGTGCACATTAGATAGAAATATTTGTAATAATTTCAATTGCCAAGGTCAAGATTGGTGTCCGACATTACATGGTGGCGAATTCTTTGGACATATTGAAAACGGACCTATAACAAATGTATATGGAATTGCATCGTGTAATGCGTTTGATAGCAGTACACCGGTTGCAGACAGAAACTTTGCACCGACTGCGACTGGTGTGCATTGTTGGGTGAAATTAACAAAAATTGATGATATGGAAATTGGAACATCTGGTTGGATTCACAGAGCAGATTACAACAGTGTCAATGAATGTAGTTCAGAATGTTTTGATGATTTATCGTTGAGTGATGCAAATGACCTTCCGTTTTTGAATGCTTTGATTGCTTCGGCATATGGTAACAAGGTTTGTACCCCGAATGATATAAGTATTGCATGGGATGGGGTTGAAAACGCTGGTAACGCAGGTATGTGTACGTATGGCGGAAATTTGACAACCCCAACAGCGGGACCAACCGTTCTGCCGGATTATTGCAGCGTAAATGGTTGTACGTTCTTAGGTTGGGTTGTACAGACAACATCTGGCACCAGTGGCGGTTCGTAACCATAAGATAACGGTAAACAGAGATTAAAACAAGGACTAAAAAATGAAAGAAAAAGGAGAAAAAATGACAAAAAGAATAGTTGTGTTACTGGGGGGGGTGTTGCTTAGCACTGTTCCAGCAATGGCAAATGATTATTATCAAGCGAACGGGATCGGATATACCTGTGATGGTGATGGTATATTGTCTGGGCTTGATTTAAATGAAACAAATGTAACCATGTTGGCACAATATGCACCACATTGTACGGCGGGAAATTATTTATTGGTCGATACAAATAATCCAAACGGTGTTTGTACAAAGTGTTATGACAGTGAAAATCCAAATGCAACCACTAATTTGGCAACTGGTACATATTGTCCATCTATGACATCTGTGACATTGAATTCGGATGGTATGCCAATTACACAGGGTTGGTCAACATGTCCGTTGGGGTACAGAAATGGTGATTCAGCAAGTTCTGTAAATGGGTGTGTTAAACATGTGACCTGTCCCGATGCTTGTTCTAATTTGAACAGTAATAATTACAGTTCTTGTACGATTACCGATAATCGCAGTGCATCTTTGACAGCTGATGGTAATGGTAATTATCCAACAACATTCAGAGATGTTAATGCGTATTGTTTTGAAACTGCGACACCAGAAGATGGTTATAGTGCCAAGAATGCATATGAATATGTGAAAGAAAATCCACAATCATTCGGTTCTTGGTCATATTGCTCGATTGATGGCAGTCGTGGTAATTGTGATGGCGCCAATGCCATGGAACGTGGAACATGGGTAATAAATGCAGCGAATGCATCCACTGCACCAATCAAAGCAATACATGGTGTTGCGGTGTGTAATGATACCGAACCAGATTTTTCTGACCCAGAAGATTTGTCTTCAACGGTTAATGCGGGTTCTGGATTTAGTGGAAACACAACAGGTGCAAATTGTTGGGTCAAAGTTACAGATTTCCCAAATCAGCCATGGTTTGTTAATAATGCATATCGCGATACAGACGAATGTATGGCAAATTGTGGAACTTGGTTAAACGATAATTATGATGGATCTGGCAATAACGGCAATCCGTTTGGAACTGGTGAAGGTGCTGGGTATAGTATACATAACATGAGTGCGGCAGTGTTGGGTCAGTTGAACACATATACTGCGTCTGTGAATACGCCAAATATCTTTGTTGCTAACCCGATAACAGTTACTTGGAAAGCGGACGTTGCAGGTAACACAGATCATTTGGTTAATGAATGTACATATGGTGGTGGTTTGACTGCACCTTTAACTCCACCACAACAAGAAGGTTATACATTCTTGGGTTGGAAAGTACAGGAGTAAATAAAACTGTGGTGTGGTTCAAATAAAATACTGAATTCACACCACAGATAAAAATAAAACGGATAAAAACAGAAACGACGGACATTATGTATAAGAAATTGATTGGCTTTTTAACAGTTTTATTCTTGGCATTTACAATAAATGCTGGGGCTGATGATGCACTGTATGAAGTCGGTCATACTTATGCAGGTGCCTGTGTTGTTGATGTGTTGGGTTCTTTGGGATTAAATAGTGAAAATCCAGTTGTTATGACACCAATATATCAAAAAAATTGCACTATTGGGTATTATAATGATACCCTGGATTCCTGTGCGTTGGTTAGCCAGAGATGCGCTCAGGGATTTTATCTGAATTTATCAACAGGGACACCACAGTGCGCTCCATGTGAAGATGGTTATTGGTGTCCGGGTGGTTTGTTGACGGTTGAAAGTGTGAATACTGGTGAATATTTATGTAACGGTGTCGAAAATGTTGCTGATGGTGGCAAAAAAGATAACAGATGGGAAGATAACAAATGTTATAGTTATGATAATCAGGTTCTGGAAGATATAACAACAGAACAAGATTGTGTTTCGTATACAACTGTCGGCAGATGTAAATGTCCAAATGGTCTGAAAACAGGTGCCAATGCAAATGCTGGTCAATGGGCAGCCAGTATAACTGATTGTAAATATTATGTCTTGGACCCTGGTCAGAAATTAGCAAGATCAGGAAACAGCACAGATGGTTATACCTATTCTGTTGAAACGTGTGATGAAAATCATTACTGTGAAGGTAGTCAAGACGGTAAGTACAGATTTGGACCTGAAAATTATGCAACCAGTATAAAACCATGTCCGTCAAAATATCAAACAACAGATAATACATCTGAACCGTATTTACAGGGTAGCGCTGAACCTGGTTCTTTTAGATGTGCTTATTCTTGCCCTGCTGGTTATGCTATGCATGTTATGAATAATGGTTGGAAAAATGCTTATTCTACTTGTGAATTGTGTCCAGAAGGTTATTTTTGCCCCGGTGATGATGGCAATGCCAAGACATATTTTATGCCAACTGTATATGATGAAAGTACGTATGCAACAGAAGTGGGTAAATATCAATCAGGTTCTTATTATGGTATGGAAAAATGTTCTGACCATAAACCTGGTACGACAACCGTTGGTCGCGGTGCAATGTCAGACGATGAATGCTATACATTATATAATTGTGCGCCAGGTGAATATTTAAAACTGGTTGATGGTGTAGCATCTTGTGTCACTTGTGATACAAGTAACGGTAAAAATTACTGTCCTGGTGGGATATATACAGTAGAACAAATAGGAGATTCTGGTTTCGTGGGTATGTATGAATGTCGTTCACAGGAAATACAAGATATATATGGTGAAGTTATGTATGCATGGGATAATGAAGATAACCCAAGCAATATAGTTCCTATTAAAACAAATGACAGTTATGTGGCGCCTAATGCATGTTCGTGTCCTGACAAGTATACTTGGAATGCAAATACTCGTGCGTGTTGTGAACCAGGTAAAGCATGTTGTGGTCCGGGATTCATGACAAAAACAGATGCGTATACGGGTCAATTTATGTCATGTGCTGTTTGTCAAGGAAACTGGCAAAACCCGGAAAATCCGAATTATAAATATTGTACAGGGTTTGCGTTACAGATACGTTGTACTGTGCCAAATAACGGATATAGAAGTGGAACACAATGTCCTGTGTGTGTTGCTGGTTCCCAAGCAGCCGGAACTAATAGTGATGGTGAACACACATATTGTCAATGTACTGATAATTTGATGTATGCAAATTATGATGAAGAATCTGACAAGTTTTATTTGAACGCAATTTTGGCTGAAAAATATCCAGAACATGCAGATTATTTGAATACGGATTTAGATAGTAATTTAAAACCAAGTGGGGTGCGTTACTGGTCATCATCTAATTCGTGTGAATATTATTCTTATTATGTTGGTGTTCGTTATACTGGCATAGCAAGAGATGGTTCTTATACTACATATGGTAATCCATATGATTTCTGGGGACGCAATTTCGTTTATGGACATGTCAAAGAAAATAATCAATTAATAGCACAAGATAGTTTTAACATAGAACATGTTCCGCCTGTGACAAACAAAGGTTATAAGTTCAAAAATACAGAAGACAATTCTGCTGTACGGGTGGATTTATCTGAAACGACAGCATTGTTCTCTGGCTGGTGCAAAGGACAACCGTTCTGCTGTCCAGAAGGATACAAAGTCAAAACAACAGGTGGTAAAAGTGTATGTGAATATTGTGATGGCAGTACATCTTATAGTGAAAATATCAATAATGATTGCAGTGGTTCTTTGTATACTGCGCCTGGTGATACTGTAAGCGTAAGTACAAAACACAAAGATAACAGAACAAGTTTTACTTATTATGCGATGATGGTGACAGATGCAACCTGTCCTGCTGGAAAATATTTGGTAAATATAAATGCTACAACTGAAGATGAACGGTGTGCTGTTTGTCCTGCTGGTTATTATTGCACTGGTGGCGCGGTTTCTTATGGTAATGATGGAAAAACGATGTGTCCCAAAGATACTTTTTATGACAAAACCGGGGCAACCAAAAGAACTGATTGTATGGGTTGTAATGCAGCTGTCAAAGAAGTATTGGCTACCGGTCATTATACAAGAAGTGATAATACCACCGAATCCATCACATTGAATCCAAGTGTGCTAGATTGGTTTGGTTTAAGCGCATCTAGCCCATATACAAACATAGCAGATGCGGATTTGGATTTGGGTACCAATAGTCAAGAAGCGCGTACATCTATTAATGCATGTGGGTATAATTGCAACGCCACTCAGTATTCTGCAAAAGGTACTTATAAGTGTAATGTGTCCTGTGAAGCAGGTAAATATTGCCCTGGTGGTGGCAGATATTCTGATTCTAGTTCTAATTATTATTCAAAGTTTATTACATGGAATAATCCAAAGGCGTGGATGTTTGATTGCCCATCAGGGTTGACTTCTGGTAGTGGTGCAGCACATTGTTACAAAGAAGGTTGTGGTGCAGCCAAATATCTAAAATATGATAACGGGGTATATTCTTGTGTGGATTGCAAAAATCATGAAGGTTGTGATGCAGAAGGTAAAAACTGTAGCAAATATTATGCATGCCCTGCCCAGACCCGTATTAATGTTTGGTTGGAATATTACGGTGAAAATCAACATAGTCCGGCACAACACAGTACAAATGACTATAATTTAACTGTGTGTTCCAGCAATCAAATTGCAGATATTGCGCCAGCATCTCAATGTACACCGTTGCCTAATTCTGGTTCTTATGAATCTCAACCTGTCACGTATGACGTCTGTTTGGCAGCAAATGCTAATTGTCCTGCAGGTGTCAGCGGACTACAAAGTTGCCCTGCTGGGTCTATCGCGGCACCGGGTGCTAGTTCAGTACTAGATTGTAAATGTTTGTCTGATACAGAATTAGAAGAAGGTGAAACACCACAATATCGTCCAAATGGTGTTTATGATGAAAAAGGCGCTTCTTTGCAATACGATATTATATCAAGAAAGTATGTATGTGTGAATACTTATCTTGCTGTTGGGGATACTGATGCGTATGAGAATGTGACAGATAATGATGGTTCAATACGTACTGCAGATGCAAGGGTTGTGTCTTGTCAGTGGGTCAGTGATACAAGTGTCAGTGAAGAATTGCAACAAATAACAGGTGCGTATCAACAATGTACAAGTAAAGCGATGAGAATCTGTCAAAAATCTGACTGGACAAACGATATTAAGCCAGCATCTGTAAGTGTAGAAAATGTCTTGGCAGAGTTTGCACAGAATGTATATGGACAAACTGTAACTTATGGAGATGATGGTAATGTTAGACAAAAAATCGCAGATGTTTTGGCTGGTATGACAGTTGTATCTAATATTACAAATATTGATACTGTTGGTGAATGTAATATGTACAATATCAAATATAATGTAACAAGCGAAAACTTTGATGGTAACACGGATCCAAACCCAAGTTTATATGACAGTGATAGTTTGCCAATTAAATTGGTAAATCCAGCAAAGACAGGTTATGATTTTGGTGGGTGGTGTAAATATAACTCTGTTCAAGAAACAGGTGGTGATTCTTGTGAAATAACAGATGTTAATACATATGTCCAAAAACAAAATGATGCAAATTCAGTAAATGCATTACCTGTTGGTTCTGTTGGTGATAAATGGATTTATGCGAAGTGGACACCAACATCGTACACAATTACATATGACACAAACGGTGGAACGTGTGCTGATAATGCGTGTGACAATGCAACGTATACAATTGAATCAGACAATATCACTTTGCCAACTGATGACAAGTTATCAAAGGATGGTTATGTATTTGCAGGTTGGTATGATAATGCAGAATTAAATGGTGAACCTGTAACTGTGATTGAACAAGGTTCAACTGGTGATAAAACCTTCTATGCAAAATGGGATGCGGTGGATTATACAATTACATATAAAAAGCCAGATATGTATGCTGTTGCCACTGGGTATTGGTCTGATTATGCCGGTTTAACACCCGCAACATACAATATTAATTCTGGTAATGTCGTATTACCAGTAACACCAGAAGAAAGAACTGGTTATACGTTTGGTGGTTGGTATACATCATGCACAACCGATGGTTTTGTGTCTGATTGTACTTCAGGTACAAAGGTAGAAAGTTTCCCTGCCTCTGATATAGAAAACAAAACATTCTATTCTAAATGGACGGCAAATACGTATCATGTGACTTATAAATGTTTACCGACAGATGAAAACGTAACGTTGACCGATGACAGAATATATAATGAACGGTATTTTGATGGATTGTTCCGTGAATATTCTGCGGTTTGTCCAAATAATGGTTATACAGCAACAAAGTGGACATGTACGTATGGTGATATCACTGAAGACATTACGCCAGATACAAATCCTGCCGCACCAGAAGATGCAATATGGACCATACCATACGATGTAGATTGTGTACCAACAGATGCAACACCGAATGTTTACAACGTTGTGTACAAGACAATTAAGGTTGATGGTGAATGGACTGAGGATAATACATTAACACCAAACACATATACGGTTGAATCGAATGCGGAACAAAGAACCCTGCCTGCTGATTTAAGCAGAGTTGGCTATGATTTTGATGGTTGGTGTGATGGCGCAGAAACCTGTGAAACAATGGTGACAAAGATTGCTGATGATTCAATTGGTGATAAAACGTTCTATGCACAATGGACGGCCACACCGTACACAATTACATATGACACAAACGGTGGAACGTGTGCTGATAATGCGTGTGACGATGCAACGTATACAATTGAATCAGACAATATCACTTTGCCAACGTCAGAACAAATAACAAGAGAAAATTATAGATTTGATGGTTGGTGCTTAGATGATGAATCAAACACAGATTGTCAGTTGAATAACATTGTTCAGACAGAAACAGATTCAGAAACTGGCGAAGAAATCAGTATTCTTACCAGAATAGTTGCGTCTGGCACAACAGGTGATTTGAATTTCACAGCCCAATGGTTGTCGATGAATTGCCCTGTGGGCTATGGACACAGAAATGAAGAAGATGAAATTTCTGATCCGACCGATTTATCAAAATGTTACGCAATTGTTGATTTCAATGCAGATGGTGGCATACCGGTACCAGCGGAAATACACAAAGGATATACTGGTTCGTCAACATATACATTGACTGATGCTGAAATCCCGACAATTAGCAAAACAGGATATGATTTTGATGGTTGGTATGACGATGATATATTTGTAACAACAGAAACTGAATTTACTGGTGATAAAACGTTGGATGCACATTATACACCATATACATACAAAGTTGTATTTCATGGTAATGGTGCAGATGGTGAAACAGCAATGGAAGATCAAACGTTTACCTATGATGTTGCACAGAATCTGACAGATAACACATTTGAAAAATCTGGATATGGTTTTGATGGCTGGTGTACAAATGCCTCTTGTGCTGATGAAACAATAGATGACGTAGTTGTTCATAATGTTACATATAGTGATGGTGAAGAGGTATCTAATTTAACAGATGAAAAAGACGGAACTGTTGAATTGTTTGCAAAATGGACATCGAATGTTTACAACGTTGTGTACAAGACAATTAAGGTTGATGGTGAATGGACTGAGGATAATACATTAACACCAAACACATATACGGTTGAATCGAATGCGGAACAAAGAACCCTGCCCGCTGATTTAAGCAGAGTTGGCTATGATTTTGATGGTTGGTGTGATGGCACGGAAACCTGTGAAACGATGGTGACAAAGATTGCATATGATTCAATTGGTGATAAAACGTTCTATGCACAATGGACGGCCACACCGTACACAATTACATATGACACAAACGGTGGAACGTGTGCTGATAATGCGTGTGACGATGCAACGTATACAATTGAATC